>CALJDG010000029.1 GCA_938023865.1 uncultured archaeon
GAGGCTGAAGTTGGAAAGAAAGGGGCTGCTTCTACTGAGGCACATGCAGAGTTGCCAATAGACGCAATCGCACAGCCCCCTTGCAGCCAGCTTCAGCCAATTATAAACTGTCCCTTATGTGGCTCAACAAAAATTTACAAAGATGGGTTACGCTATCTAATGGATGGCACCATCATTCAACGTTACTTATGCAATATCTGCGGTTACAGATTCAGCGAAAACAGCATCAACAATTCAAACAAGTCTCAATATGCTCAGAAAATTGAAAGGCAGATTTTAAATTCACCAGAAGCCTTACCTACTAACCGCCAAGGGAGCTATGAAGCCTTAAGCCAAGCACCCTCCGCCCATAAGGCGGTGCAAACCTTGGCCGAAGTGGAAACCCGCCATGAGATGCCCCAGCGGGAGGGCTCAACACACCTAAACCAACAGAAAATCGTCGACCTCATCTGGTATATGAAAAGAAATGGATACGCTGAAACCACCATCCAAGGCAGAGTCAGACTCATAAAAAGGCTTGCAAAGTTAGGAGCAAACCTATACGACCCAGAAAGCGTCAAACAAGTAATAGCCAAACAGCCATGGTCGGCTGGAAGAAAAGACCTCGCATGCGAAGCCTACACAACATTTCTGGCAATGCACGGTGGAACATGGCAACGTCCAACATACAAAAGGGTTGAAAAAGAGCCCTTCATACCACAGCCCAGCGAGATAAAACAGCTAATAGCCGGATGCAGCCCAAGAATGGCATGCTTCCTACAACTCCTGCTTGAAACAGCCATGCGCCCAGGAGAAGCATGGCAACTAACATGGGCAGACTACGACAAAGCCACAAGAACCATAAGAGTAACACCGGAAAAAGGTTCAAAATCAAGAACCTACAAAATCTCAAAAGAACTGGCTGAAATGCTAAATAACCTTCCAAGAAAATACGGCGACAGAATATTCTCCAAACCCGACATGCCCATAGACCACCACAATCGCAACTTCGCCCTTCAAAGAAAACGCATAGCTCAAAAACTCAAGAATCCAAGGCTACTGCAAATAAGCTTCAAAACCCTCCGCCACTTTAAAGCTACAATGGAAGCATGGCGCACACGAGACCCATTCCACGTCCAAGAATTTCTACGCCACAAAAACATAAAAAACACCATGAGATACATTCACTTGGCTCAGGTGCTCTTCAAAAACGAGCAAGAATACATAACAAAAGTAGCCCACAACGTCAAAGAAGCTTGCTCTCTCATAGAAGCCGGCTTCGAATATGTAACAGGCGAATATGATGATGGCGGCAAAATTTTCAGAAAACCCAAAGACCCATTGGCCT
Source organism: uncultured archaeon (assembly GCA_938023865.1). Classification (GTDB taxonomy): domain Archaea; phylum Thermoproteota; class Bathyarchaeia; order Bathyarchaeales; family Bathycorpusculaceae; genus JAGTQI01. The sequence continues at coordinate 1,328 of CALJDG010000029.1, forward strand.
ATGAAGAATAAGCCTCTGGGAATGAACCCCCCTCAAATTTCAACATAGCAGTGCGGGGGGTGGGATTTGAACCCACGAACCCCTACGGGACAAGGTCCTAAGCCTTGCGCCTTTGACCAGGCTTGGCGACCCCCGCCTTCATACTGCTTGGAAGAATTCCAAGATTATAAATTGTTTGTTTTGAAGCGCGAAATCCTTTAAAACGTTTATGTGTCTATTTTGTGTTGACGTAGTGCCTCGGTAGCCTAGCCTGGTGGGGCACCGCCTTGGTAAGGCTATAAAGCCACAGAAAGGCGGTGGTCGCGGGTTCGAATCCCGCCCGAGGCTTCCATTTATGTAGTTTCTTTAAGTGTGTGAACTGCAACGTTTTGGTGGCGGTTGCTTTTTAAGACTCCTGAGGGAGATTATATTTTTTGGCAGTGTTTTTGAATTTGTATAAGGTTACGCGCGTTTCCAATGTTTTTAAGAGGGCTGTTGGGCAGAGAATGGTTTTTTTAGGCGGCTGGGCCAAAGGAACCTTTCTATGGGAAACAGTAAGGTTTAGTTCCTGAAAATTACTAAATAAGAGTGAGTGGCCACGCATGCGTGAATTTGTTCTGTATTCACGGACGGGTCGAACTGACGCGAAATGGAAAAATCTCCATGATGCAGGACGATTAGACATAGTTTATGAGTGTGCCGTTGCAAGCCTTTTCTTATCCCATGCTATAAGAAAGGATACGGTTTTCCATGCCATACTGAATGGTCCGCCAGAACCGCCATTACATTTGAAGGTTGAAGGCTCAACATTATATGATGTTAGAACCGACGTTAGCACGTGGACTCAAATTCTGAAAAAGGTTCTGTCTGGAAAACAACACCCTGGTATAAGCCTTTCAAAGACAAGCTTTGAGGGCTTGATGAGGGAGAAGGCGGAAAAAGCCAAAATATACGTTCTCGAAGAGGGCGGGAAAGATGTTTTTGAGGTTGATATTGGAGGAAATCTGGTTTTTGTTTTAGGGGATCATGTTGGTATACCTAAAAAGGTTGAGGCTTTTGCTTTACGTTATGGGGAGAAGATATCCCTTGGGAAGAGGCCTTACTTGGCTGCCACATGCATAACTGTTCTAAATTACCTGCTTGACAGAAAGGAACTGAGCGAAAAATAAGCGCTAAATTTTTATTTTTGTGATTTCTGGTTAAAATCTGTGATTGTTGAAGGTGTTTAAACCCTTCAATTTGGGGTGACCCTGAATGGCGGCTATTAGGGAATTGCCAACAACACCGGTTTCAAAATTTGAAAGGATAGGTGCCCACACCCACATTAAGGGTTTAGGGTTAGATGAAAATCTAAAAGCTGTAAAAATAAAGGATGGGATGGTTGGCCAGGAAAAGGCTAGGGAGGCTGCCGGCTTAGTTGTGAAAATGATTAAAGAAGGGAAGCTCAGCGGAAAATGCATTATTTTGGCTGGCCCTCCAGGCACCGGAAAAACTGCCATAGCTGTGGCTGTTTCTAAGGAGCTCGGCGAGAATGTTCCATTTATACAGATGAGCGGCAGCGAAATCTACAGTACTGAACGGAAAAAAACAGAGGTCCTCATTGAAGCGATAAGGAAATGCATTGGCGTTGAAATCCATGAGATGCGGAAGGTTTACGAGGGTGAAGTTACAATGGTTGACATTCGAACGGCACCTCACCCCTACAATCCATACCAGAAAGTTCCTGAAAGCGTTAGATTAACGTTGAAAACAAGGGAAGAGGAGAAAACCATCGAAGCTGGCACCTCTATAGCCCAACAAATAATTGCTGAGGGCATATCTGAGGGGCATGTTATCCAAATAGATGCCGAAACAGGCAGAGTAGCCAATCTTGGACTCTGCCTTGAGAGCCAGAAGGGAAAGACCTATGATGTTGACACTCGGAGGAAGATTCCCAGACCAAATGGCAAGGTCTTGAAAGAAAAAGAGTTTGTTTACATGCTTACGCTGGCGGATTTGGACGAGTTAAATGCTAGACAACGTTCAGGCGGATTGTTCTCACTATTTTTTGGTGGTTCTGAGTCTAAGGAGATAGACACTGAAGTGCGGATGGCTGTTGACCAACAAGTGAAAGAATGGGTGGACAGCGGCAAAGCCTTCATCCATCCCGGCGTACTTTTCATTGACGATGCCCACTTGCTTGACTTAGAAGCCTTCAGCTTCCTAGGGAGAGCTATGGAAAGCGAGCTCGTCCCAATAATAATCCTCGCCACAAACCGTGGAGTGGCAAGAATCCGTGGAACAGACATAAGGAGTCCCTTGGGCTTTCCCGTAGACCTTATAGACCGATCCGTTATAATTGCAACACAGCCCTACGACCTAGAAAGCATTAAGGAAATCTTAAGGATCCGCGCCTCTGAGGAGAAGATTAAGCTGGACAAGGATGCACTTGAAAAGCTTGCTGAGGTTGGATCGAAAAGCTCCATGAGGTACGCTGTTCAATTATTAAGTCTAGCAGCCCAAAATGCCAAATCATCCAGCAGGGACAAGATAACCGTTGAGGACGTGCAGCGGGTAGATGAACTATTCATGGACGTGAGTGAAGCTGCCGAATACTTAAGGAAGTATGAGGAGAAGCTGATGGTGCACTGACAAAACATTTACAAGCTGTAGAAATAATCCTTATTCAAGAATAGCAATCCTTTAAATTCCCTAATGCTTTACTTTAAGCGGTGGTTTAATGATTGAAAAGAGGCATAAGCGTGAAACCACAAGCCCGGTCAGATTAGATCTAGCTGAAAATTTAGGTTTCATTTTAGAGCCAACAAAAATCGAGATTGGCTCCGGATACGCTGTGTCGCTGAGCTATGATGAAGATGGCAACCCTGTAGTTGACGTTAAGACTTATGGGGATGTAGACTTATCCAAAATTAAGAGGGATATTGAACGTATATACCCAGATGCCCGGATTAGGCAGCTAAGCCAGGAGCCAACAGTAACAGTTGTTAGAAAGAGAAAGGACAAACAGAAGACTAGAGGAAAATATTTTCTCGCCCAAAAATCTGACTTTTGAAATGAGATTGAAATAGAACCGTAAATTCCCTCATATAAATTTTCTCTCGCGAAATAAAGATTTCAACATATCTTTTCAATTTTAGTAATGCATAGGATAAATTGATTATAGTTAAGTTAAGAGAAGGGCTAGGCAAACCGTTTAGCTTTTAAGCTCCCATCAAACATGATGTGACTTCGACAGAAAGCGGAATACTATGTCAAAGGAAAATGGCAGGTTATCGAGGAACGCCAGGAGGTTGAAAATTGTCTATATTCGTTCAGTAGTGAACGCTCTTGGAACTGGCATGATAAACCCGTTTGTCGGTCCTTACGCCGTTAAGGAACTAAGCGCCTCCTCTTCTGAGATGGGGTGGTTTCAGTCGATGAGCAACATATCAAATAATGTTATGCAAGTTTTCTGGGGGAGATTAAGCGACAGGTTTGGACGAAGAACTCCTTTCATTATTTTTGGCGGCTTAGTTGTCGCTTTGCTTTGGCTCCCAATGTTGTTTATTAAGACTGCTGGTCAGCTTGTAGTGCTAATCAGTTTGCAAGCGCTCCTTGGCTCCATGGCTATTCCTGCATGGACTGCCCTTATAGGCGACTTGGTTCCTTCTACACGTTTAGGAAGAATTAACGCGGCAATCAATTTGTGGGCTTCTGTGGGAAGCATTTTGGCTACAATGTTTTCTGGGGCTATCATGACAGCCACAGGAGGGTCTGTGCGGGAACAGATCATGATTCCTATCGCTGTTTCGACGGCATGCGGCTTATTATCATCACTTGTTATGTTTTATGTTAAGGTTGAAAAGATAGGCAAAAGCGTAGGCAAAGAGGTGAAGAAAGATTTTATGATGGACTTGCTTGATGTTGTGAAGATTGCAGAGAAGTCTTCAGATTTTACTAAGTATTGCGCTTGTAGCGCGGTCTTTAACTTTTTTATGTCGATTGCTTGGCCGTTGTTTGCCATAACGCAGGTTAAAGTTTTAAGGGCTTCAATGTTGGAGATAGCGTTACTCAGCGTTGTTCAGGGAGTATTCACAATACTTTTTATTGGGTGGGCTGGAAAGCTCGCTGACACCGTTGGCAGAAAACCATTGCTTATTTTCGTTAGGTTCAGTTATGTTTCTGTTCCATTAGCTTACGCTTTTTCCCCAAACGTTTACGTTCTAACAGTCATAGGTGCTTTTTGGGGCGCGGTTGCAGCTTTTGAGCAGGCAAGTGTTACGACCTATTTGCTTGATGTTTCCCCGGAAACGCATCGGGGTAGCTTCACAGCCTTCTATAATCTGTTGATAGGAACAGTAACGTTTTTCGGCTCCCTCATAGGCGGCTACCTATGTGACTTAGCTGTTGGTATATACGGCTTAGTTTTAGGCCTGCAAATAGTTTACATAATTTCCGCTGTTGGGCGGTTTACTGGAGCTGCAACATATTTTAGGCTGAGGGAAACCCTCAAAAGAAGAAACTCTAAAACGGTTAACTTTCCGTTATTTTCTTAAATAGTGTCCAGTTATAGGGATTCTTGTTCCACAGTTTGGGCATTTCTTGTCTTCGGTGACAGCATATTTTAAGACATAAGATCCGTATCGTTTGATGAGCTTCTTTCCGCAGTTTGGGCAGTAAGTATTTTCATATTGGTGTCCCGCTACATTTCCAATGTATGGGTGTAAGATTCCCGCCTTTTTAGCCATTTCATAAGCCTTCTCTAAAGTTTCAACTTTGGTGGGCGGATTGTGGAACTTGTAGGCTGGGAAATACCTTGTAAAATGTAGTGGTGTTTCTGGCCCTACATGTTTTAAGTGTTTCTCAATGACCCAGCTTAGAGCTTCTTCGCCGTCGTTGACGCCTCTAACAACTAGGTTCACAATTTCGACGTGTAAACCTAAGCGTTTTGCTTCCGCAGCGTTTCTCCAAACCTTCTCCACGTCTGCGCCGCCGCAATATCTCGTGTAGGTTTCTTGGTCGCCCTTAACATCTATTTTAAGCCCGTCCATGCCAGCGTTACGAAGGGCTTTTAGGGCTTCAGGGGTCATGTAGCCGTTCGAGACGTAGCAAAAATATTTTATTCCCTTTCTTTTGCCAATGCTGAAGGCCTGAATGGTCCACTCGGTTAGAAGTGTTGGCTCTTGAAAACTTGCACATAGGCCTGCATCTTCGTAAGCTAGAGCTAACTCAACAATCTTCTCCGGTGGATAATAAACCGCTCTGTTTGGTTCCGGCGCAACTTTGGACAAATGATAGTTTTGGCACCAGACGCAGTCGAAATTGCATGACCATGTGGAAAAGGTTAGGGCTGTTGAACCTGGCCAGTAGTGGAAGAAGGGCTTTATTTCTATTGGGCGGCTTTCAACAGCGCTTATGTCGCCATAAACAAGTGTGTATAGTTTGCCGCCAAAATTCCTACGAGTTTTGCATAATCCTAAATTGCTTTCTGCGATTTCGCATCTTCTTTCGCAGAGGCTACACTTAACCTTGGTATTGCGTAGCCTTTCGTAGAATAGTGCCTCTTTAACGGTTGGATGAACAGGAAAAATCTTGTTAGCGCTTTCTGAAATGTTCCCAACCCCTAGGCTCGATAATTCGTCTCTTGCCATCAGCCTCAAGAACTATTTGCTTTTCGGTGGTTGTTCTTCCAATTTTTATGAGGTTTCCGCCAACACTTTTTATGGCTTTTTCAGCCTTATCCCAGAGGCTTGGATTTATGGTTAAAACTAGCTCGTATTCTTCGCCGCCGTAAAGGGCTAAATCCAGCGGGTCCAAACGGTTTATTTCAGCAAACTTGGTTGCTTCGTTGGCTAATGGAACATTTTCTAAGAAAAATCCCACGTTGCTTGCCTTTGATAGCTCATAGAGGCTCCAAGCTAAACCGTCGCTTGAATCGATAGCGGATGTGACAGCTTTAGAAGCGCTTAGGGCTAAGCCTTCCTTTAAACGGGCTTTTGGCATGTAAACAGCCTCTAAAATAGAATAGTAAATTTCGGCTGGTGCCTTACAGTTTTCCAGGAGAATTTTTAATCCGGCTGATGTTTTTCCAAAAGTGCCGGTGACGGCTACTGTGTCCTTTGGTTTGGCTCCGCTTCGTAATATTACATCATTCTTCTTTGCCAACCCGAAGACTGAAAGGCTTATGATGAGGTCTGAAGCCTCGTTTGTGTCTCCGCCGATGATAAATGCTCCGTATTCGCGGGCTCCAGCATTTAGGCCATCTGAGATTTCTTTAACTTCTTTTTCCTTGGTGTTTCTTGGCATTCCAAGGGAGACCAGCATGACGAGAGGTTTTACGCCCTTGGCAGCGAAGTCGCTGATGTTCATGACTACGGCTTTACGGGCTGCCTGCCAGAGGCTCATACCCTTTGGGACGTCTGTTTTGCCAACTAACATGTCAGTTTTTAAGATAAGAAGCCGCTCCCTGTCTAATGGATAGGCTGAAACATCATCGCCGAAGGGGATTGGCATTCGGGGCATTTTATCTAACATTTCCAAAATTAGCTCAATGGCTTTTCTCTCGCCAATGTCCTCCAATTTTCTCAAAACACTGCACCATTCAAAATATGTGAGATGCTAATCTTAAACGTTCTTGGATTTATTCGGCGACGCTTCCGAACATCTTAAAAATAGGCTTGTTCTTGAAATATCAATGAGCCTTTAGCCTCGGTGGCTCAGCCTGGTAGAGCAGCGGCCTCGTAAGCCGCGGGTCCCGGGATCGAAGCCCGGCCGAGGCTCCAAAGCTTCTATTTGCTGAGTTTATCTAGGGCCTAGAATAGGTGTTGGTGGCCGCCGAATTTTACATCGGCTGAATAGCCACTAACACTTTGAGGGTTTAAGTTGAATGTTGGGTTTTTAATGTGTATTTGTGTTGTAATCTTAAACAAAAACAAAACATTTATATTATATTAAGACTTAAGACAAACGTACTGATGGTATGTTGGAAAGATTCTTCTTTATTGAAAATTTAGTTTAAAATGAATGAAACCTTGATGTTCTCCGCAGGCTACGCCTATGAATTGTTGGAAGCTTCCTTTGGCGATTTTTGCTACTTCTAGCGTTTTTGCATGGTTGCAGGCTTCTTATAGGGTTTTGTGCTATGAAAGGTTTATGTTACTGTTTATTTTTTGTTTGGTTGGTGTTGGCGGTTTGAGGGTTTTGGTTACTGGTGGTGCAGGTTTTATTGGCAGTCATTTGGTGGATAAGCTTCTGGCTGAAGGTTTTGATGTTATTGTTTTGGATAATTTGCGCAGTGGAAGCATAGAAAATATCGGTCGGCATGTTGGCGAGAGGGGTTTCCATTTCGTTCAGGGTGATGTTAGGGATGACCGTCTTGTTAATGGCTTGGTTAGAGGCGTTAATTATGTTTTTCATTTGGCAGCTTTGGTCAGCGTTCCCGAATCTCTGCGGGATCCTGTTTTGACTTATGACATTAATGTTAATGGAACTTTGAATTTGTTGAAGGCTTGCGTGGATGAAGGAGTTGAACGCTTCGTTTATGCTTCCTCATGTGCTGTTTATGGAAATATTGAGGGAACGCCCATCAAAGAAGGCTGCCCAACCAGGCCTATGTCGCCCTACGGCGTTTCGAAGCTAACCGCCGAAAACTACGTGCAGAAATACTTTAAAGATTTTGGTTTGGAAACCGTTTGTTTAAGATATTTTAATGTTTATGGCCCGAGGCAAGCCTACAACGACTACAGCGGTGTCATAACCAATTTATAAACCGCGTTAAGAAGGGTCTCCCTCTAATGGTTTTCGGCGACGGCGAACAAACAAGGGATTTCGTTTACGTCAAGGATGTTGTCGATGCCAACATGCTCGCCTTGAAAAGTGAAAAAGCTATAGGAGAGGTTTTCAACATCGGCACAGGCGTGGCCACATCCATCAACCAGCAGGCTAAAACACTTTTAGACATCGCTGACAAAAAGAATTTGAAAATTTTGCATTATAGGCCCAGGGAAGGCGACATAAAGCATAGCGTCGCAGACATTTCAAAAGCCAAGGAGAAAATGGGTTACAATCCAAAAGTTACGTTGAGGGATGGGTTAAAGAAGCTTTTAATTGAAGGTTAAATGTTTACAAAACTTGGAAATTTATTTGCGCAGTGCCATTTTGTTTCGTAACTATGAAGAAGACTAGCATTGAAGAAATTTACGCGGAGAACGTTGAAAACTTCTGGGATATGGGATTACGATAGGCTTATATCTTTTACAACCTTCGGTAAAGCTCTTATAACTTTATCAATTTTGGTGATTTTCGGATACAGTTACAGTTAAGGTTGATGAGAAGTTGAAGCGGAATGAATGAGGTTAAAATTAATTGGCCTGAGTACAATAGAGAGCCATTAGGCGCAAGGTTAGGCTTGAGGAAAAGAAGGGTGCAGCTGAAAAGCTTTTGGAGAGTTTGAGGGCGAAGAAACATATTTTTCCTTCCGGTTTATTAATAAACCATTCGGGAAACGAGGAAGCCCGTTAAATTTATGTGATGGACGCTTCTGTTGCTTCTAGGTTTTGTTAATTGAGGATTTATCAGATAGGGCCGAATTGGTTTTGGAGGTTTTTTGGAGGGAAGGTTAGATTTAAAGTAAACGGACTTACTTGTTCATGAAGTTGGAAACACGTTATGGAAAGTGTAAAAAAGGGTTTCATAGGATTAAATGAAGCGATAGAAAAGTTTTCATATTTCTTAAAGTTAAAGATTGATACCATAAACCTCAGCGATGAATAACATGAAGAAGTTTTGAAGTGAAGTGTTAACAACAACGCAACCTATTATGACAGCGTTTATGTAAAATCTAGCATTAAAGTCGGTGGAACCCTTTTAAACGGCCGACGACGTTCTATACAGGAAATCTAAGAAATTCGTACCAACGATACATTTAAAGGATTATACAAAAATGCTGTCATAACATGTTGATGTATAAAAAGCCCTGTCCTGCCAGCTTTCTGAAGTGACAAGCCTTGCTAGGAGTTCAGCCCATGTTTTGGTTTTGTGGATTTTGTGTCAAGTATTAAGGTTTAAGAATATGAAGAAACTATTTTGACATGTTCTAAACCCTGTAATATGAATGTTTAAATATATGTTTAAACTATTTGTTTACGGTGACACGTTGGCTAGAACAATAACTATTAAAGATGAAGTTTACAGGAAGTTGTTGAAGGTTAAGCGTGAGGGTGAGAGTTTCAGCGATTTGTTTGAGAGGCTTATTGAGGGCGCTAGCCCCCTTGAAACTTTAAGGAAGCTTAGGGGTTGTGTTGAGTTTAGGGATAAAGAAGCTTTGCTCAGAGAGATTTATGCTGCAAGGGCTGAGCGTAGGCTATGATTGTTTTAGACACAGATGTGTTGATTGAGATTTTTGATAAGCGATCTATTAGGGGAGATGAAGCTTTAACGAAGCTTTTGGAGAGGAGTGAAGATGTAGCCACAACCGTGATTAACCTTCACGAGATTTTATATGGCCTTGAAAAGTATGCGAGGCCTGTTAAAGATGTTTTGCTCTTACCAGTAATTGAGTATACTAAGAGGGATGCCCAGTTATCTGCTGAGTTGGAGTTGAAAGCTGAAAGTTTAGGGAAACCTTCACGAAGAGCCGACGCCATGATCGCCGCCATAGTATTGAATAGGGGAGCGTCTCTTTACACATTTGATCTAAAACACTTTAATGTTTTCAAGAACTTTGGCCTCAAACTTCTCCAATTATAGGGGAGTAGGAGTATTAGTTCATTGTCTGATTTCTGGAGCTACGTTTTTATACACGGGGATTTTGATTAAGCGTTCTTCTCTTAAAAGTTCAATTACTTTTTCAATTTTGTTTCTAGTGTTTGTTGGATATTGTTTGTGTATATCTTCAGGGCTGTAGCCTTTTTCTCAAAGTTCTGAATGTATTGAACAGACACTCGTGTTCCTTGAATTACTGGTTTCCCCCATATGTGGGGATAAGAAACTATTATGCAATTTTCAGGCATTTATACCACAGTAATTATTGATGTTCAATGTTTAAACACTTTTAACACTTGCTTTTTCATAGTCCATTCAGAAAAATTATCAAGACGTTTTATTTTTAGTCCCCATTTTGTTTTATGTTTCGAATTAGAAAATTCTTTTTATCCATAAGATTTTTTCAAAGTCTTTGTCGTTTGAGTATACCTCTTTTATGTCAAGCCTTTTCATTTGTGCAGCGATTACGAGGTCGTCCCACATTGACCATGGCAGGTTGAATTGTGATTGTAGGCTTTTAGCCTCTTCAAAGTCCAGCGTGGTGGTTTCAATTTTCTGTAGGGATGTAAGCCCTTTCAGAAGGGATAAAAATACAGGTATTACTTCTTCGTTCCTCTTCCACTTAAGGTAGCTGCACACCTGGGCTATTACCAGGGTTGATGTGGCTGACTCCTCGCCTGCCTCGATTTTTTCAATAATGTTTCTGGCTTTTTGTCCATATGTGGGGTCTGCGGCCAAATGATAAACGAACACGTTTGAATCTACAAAGCGCATGTTACTCCTTTCCAAGGGCTTCTTCAATCTCTTCAATTTCAATTTTTTCGATTTTCGCTATACCCCATGTTTCCTTTACAGATGGCCCTTTAGGCTTAAGCAATATCCCTTTGCTTGTAATTTCCAACGTCAAGTAGTCGCCTTCCTTAATTCCAAGCATAATCCTTAATTTTAATGGAAGCGTTATCCTTCCCTTATTACCAATCTTAATTTCCATTTTAAATTCCCACTTTAAAAAGGGACAAACTCCCTTAAAAACATTCTTTAATTTATCCTCTTTTAATTTATCCCTAATTTTGTGTTTAGCAAACGAACGGTTTACGGTTTACGAAGTTTTGGTGTTCTTTCAAGATTAATTATATGGCTGTTACTGTTGAGGGTTGGAGTGATCTGCAGACCGAGAATACGGCATTGAAGCATCAACAAAGTTTGGCTTAAGCGTATTAAGCGCGAATGCTTAGTATGGGAATTCAGTTACATGATAAGCTTCAACAAGTAGTTTTCTTGATTCAAGTTTTTCTATGAAATCTTCTTTGTCTAGAGATATAAGGATGGCTTTTTTATCTAGGGCTACTTTGAGGTATAGAGCATCAATAGCGTAAATATTATATTCCGCACAGAGGGGGTAGGCTGATGTGCAAAAAGCCTTGTCGCAGTTTATTAAAAGTGAGGGGTGAAGCATTGGGTCTAATTGTTCTTTTGCCTTAACTGCCGCGGTTTTTCCAGCTTTTCTTGCCAGCATTCCGCAGACTTCTTGGTATATGATGCTTGGCTCTGTCAAGAGGAATTCGTCTGGAACTTTTTCCAATATTGCGATGCATTTTGCGCTGTAGGGTTCATCATTTTTTAGGGCGGCTATCAAAACATTAGAGTCTAATGTTAAGAGTTGGCTAGGCGGATTCATGACGCCTTAACCTTCTTGTTTCATCAAGCACTGTTGGAGGACCAGTCCATCTTCTTGAAACAACGCTTCTAAGCTGAAGGAAACCCTGCACACCAGTCTTCATCTCATCAAGCTTATCTCTTGTTAAAATAATTGTCTTTTCTGAAGTGACAAGCCTTGCTAGGAGTTCAGCCCATGTTTTGCAGCCTAACTCAACCTTAAGCTTTCTCAACTCCTTGATAAGGTCTTCAGGAACGTTTTTTATGAGTATTGTTGCCAACTAGGCCACCAAGTTATTTTGGGATATCCAGAACATAAAGATTAACTACCTTCAGATAGACTAAACTCTTCTGCTCCCTTCCACAAGAAAACTTTATATTTTCTGTAATTAATGTTGAAACTGTGGATTCTATGTCAAGCATTCAGGTTGAAGAAGAGGTGAAGAAACAGCTTTTTTCCATAGCTGCTGAGTTGCAGTTGAAGCGTGGTAAAAAAACTTCGATTAGTGAGGCGATAAGGCATTTGATTAACTTTTATCTTTCTCAGAGAAGGGATATTCCCAGGATGCTCTCCCTTTTTGGCTGTTTAGGGTTAGAGCCTAAAGCTCGGACTCTTTTAAAGGAGTTGAGGAAGGAAGAGGATGAAAGGCTTGAAGGACTTGAGAGGAAATACTGCGCTTGACTCTAGCGTTTTAGTTGAGTATTTGATGGGAACTAAAACTGGCGAAGCTTTGAAAAAATATTTTGAGACGTTGACCCCTGAGGAAAGGGTGAGTTGTTCATTGCTTACATTATCTGAGGTTTTTTATATTCTTTGTAGGTTGCGGGGGGCGGAGTTTGCCGAAGAAAAAGTAAGGGAGATGCTTGCATCAAAAGTGTTGGAAGCATACGACTCGGTTGATCTCGCCATAAAAGCTGGCAACATTAAATGTGGAAGAGCCATCTCTTTGGCTGATTGTAGCTGTTTAGCTTTGGCCGAAATTATAGGGGGAAAGGCGGTTTTTGCAAGCAGGGAGAAAGAGCTTGTTAAGGAGATGGAAAAGAAGCCATTTAACGTAGAAATAGTGTTCCTTGAAGAAAACCAATCTAGCCCTAAACCCTAATCGTTATCTATGGATGGCTATTTTGTATTTAGGAAGTTGTGAGCTTTTGAGTCTGCGCATCTTTCGGAAATTGTTAATATAGTTGAATCAGGGTTGGGTATTGAAAAGTCTTTGGGTTTTTGGCTTGGATTTTAACTATGGACAACATTGAGGTTTACTCTGTTGGTTTAGGTCATTATGAGAAGGCATTGCTCATTGCCGAAGAAAATGGTGTTAGCGCTAATGATGCGCTTGCATATTTATTTATGAAAAACTATGGTTTAAAGGAAATTTATTCCTTTGACAAGCATTTTAACCAATTAAAGGATATTGTCCGATTGCCCAAAAAATAATGGAGAAAAACTTTTCTGTTGTTTTACTTTAATCCGAGTTTTGTTTAAAAGTTTGGCTTTCATACACCAGACGAATTGAGAACTCCCGTGGACTTTCATGCCAGCTCGTTATTTTTCAGGCCTTTCGGTGAATATTCTGCTATATAGCCCTTGGATTCCAAGAAATTTTTGATCACTTTCGGGATGTTTTCGTCAAGCAGGAACTTCGGTGTGTTTGACGTAGTGTTCGCCTCTTATAACTTTGGCAGCCCAATTTAACGCTTCTTTGACCATGTTCTCATTTAAGCTAGGATAGTAGTCTGTGAGGATTTCTTTGATGGAGAGTCCAGCGGCGAGTAGTTCAATTACGTCGCTGACTAGGATTCGTGTGCCTTTGAAGGTTGGTTTTCCATGGCAGATTTCGTCGTCGATAACTATGTACTTGCTAACTTCAACTCTCATGGGAAATCACATGTGGTTTTAATAAGCAATCATATTTTAAAAACTTTCTAGGGATTTTAACTTAGGCGTATTTGGTTTTTGTAGGCTTTTTCTATTGTTTCTAGGTCTTTGAGTGCGTCTTTTCCAGCTTTAATCCAAGTTTGTCTTAGGCTAATATTATTCTAGTTCTTTTATTTTGATGTCTTGGCTGAATCGTTGAATGTCCTTGTCATTGGAATAAAGGGCTTCTGCTGATTCGTTTATTGCCGTTGCCACGATTAGAGCGTCGGGAAGTTTGCCTCCCCTTTTGGCTTTTAGGCTGGCGGCTGAATCTGCTATTTTGAAGGTGACTGGAACTATTTTGAAGTTGTTGCGGGTGAGGTCTTCGAAGAGGCTTTTCGTTTTTGTCGCCCCTCTTTCATCTTTTGCAGCGTAGAATCCTGTTAGAACCTCGGCCATGTTTATTGTGGAGATTATTCCCTGTTTTTCTCCTCTCATGAAGGAGTTTAGGAGAGCCTCTATTTTTGTTGCGTAGGGTTCTATGCCTTCAAGAAAGTATATGAGGATGTTTGTGTCAAATGCTATTTTCGGTGGTTTCTTTTTCCCCACTCTTTGCGAAGCCTCCTCTGGTACTCGACTGGATCTCCGAAGACCCCTTTTCCCGACCCCTTCATTTCAGTAATCGGGTTGTAGGGTTTTAGTAGAAGACCTTCCTTTACCTCCTCGATTTCTAGGATGACTCCATGTTCAATTTTTAGTTTTTCTCGTAGTTTTTTGGGTATGACTAATTGTCCACGCATGCCGAGTTTAACCTTCTCAGTCACCGCGTTCACTATCAGAAACTAATTTATTCTGATAAATAAACTTTCTTACAAATCCATAGCTTATAGAATCTAGCTGTATGAGTTCAGCCTTAAGGGCTCCATTTATGTCATTTTGAGAGCTTTATTTGGTTTCTGTACGATTTTTCTATTGTTTCTAGGTCTTTAAGTACATCTTCGCCCGATGTTGCTGGTTGTTTGTTTGTTTTATGCAGTTTATGAAGTGTTCCTAATTCTTTTCTATGAGGTTTAAAGTATTTTGGCGTATTTTTTAGGATTAATTGCAGTGCTGTTATGATTTTGCTTAGCGGTTTGTGATATGGGAGTGTGAGAGAACCGACAACCATTCATTTGAATCCGAATTTAAACATGTTCTTAGAAGCTAAAATCAGCGAGCCTTCAATTAGCCTCTCAAACAATTCACTGAAACTTTCTCCCTTACTCTTCCTAGACGTTTGAGGGAGTTGTTTGGTGTTGAGACGGGGATGATGTGCGTTTGGCTTTGGTTGAAGTTTTGAAGAAGGATAGTAGGGGTCATTGGGTTAGGAGGAAGATTGAATAAATGTTTTTCTGTTGGGAAATCGATGTTAAGGTTTGGCTCTTGGTTATTGAAGAATAACGTTTAGAGTTCTTGCGAAAGTGTTAAATGTGACTTTCGCACTTTTATACTTGGTGGTTTTGGTGACGGAGGCAAAAACTGTTAAAATTAGTAGGGAAATATATGAGAGACTTTGCGAGGTTGCGGGTGAACTTCAAGTGAAGTTGAAGCGTCGTGTGTCCCTTGACGAAGCCATGGAACACTTGTTAAGGGAAAGGAAACTAAAGGTAAGTGATTTTGCGGGGGCGTGGAGTATGAGTGACGAAGAAGAAGCGGAGATTCTTAAGAGCTTGAGGGAGGGGTGGTCTCGTTGGAAGTTCCCAAAAGAGTGATTCTCGACTCAACAGTTATCATTGGACTTTTGCGGAATAAACCGAGGGAGGTGAAGCTTGTTCGGGCTATTGAAGCTGAAGCTGAGCTTGCAACTACCTCCGTAAATGCATTTGAGGTTTACTGTGGGGCGTATAAATCAAAGGATGCTGAGCGTAATCTTGTTTCTGCTAAGGGTTTTCTTTCAACTATTGAGCTTTTGGTGTTTGATGATAGTTCTGCTGAATTGGCTGGTCAAGTGTTGGCGGAGCTGGGGTCTAAGGGAAAAAGTATCGATTTCAGAGATCTTTTTATTGGGTGTATCGCCCTTAGCAACGGTTTTACGGTAATTACCCACAACAAAAAACATTTTCAACAGATACCGAGGCTTCATGTGGTGGATCCTTCGGAGATTAGGGTTGCCCATTAAGTTTTGTATATTTGAGAAAGTATTCCTTTTACTGTTGGTTAGTTGTTAGAGAAACTGATATATCCTTGCCATCAACGTTACAATAAGCAGCGTTAACGAGCTTATTTAGACTAAAATACTTGGAAAAACCAGCATCCTTAAAAGGATTAACCCTAAAACCAACAGCCTGCTTAACCCCCAACCCTCCAGCAACCCTATCCAACCTTTCCAACTCCGCAAAGGACTCCACATTAACAAGCCGTCTAAACGAGGTTCCAAACCATTAGAGCCGCTATAGTCTTCTGCATCTTTCAAAAAACGCATAAACCTCAAAAACCTCTGCACAACAAAAACGTCGAAAAAGTCGAAGAAACGCCTAAAACGCTGAAAACTAGGCTCCCGAGTAACATAGACAAAACCGCCCCTCTTCAAAACCCGCCTGACCTCCTTCAAACAATTGAAGGGTTTAGGCAAATGATGCAAAACAGAAGAAACGGAAACCAAATCAGCAACCCCGCCTTTGAAGGGCAGAAACTCAGCATCACACAAAACAAGGTTCAATGAGCGCGAATTCCCCAACCTTTTTCTGGCAACCTCCAACATCCGCCTGGAAATATCCGTTGCAACAACCATCTTGTAAAGTGGCAACTCAAAACCTGTGACAAAGCCCGTTCCACAACCAACATCAACACACAAACCCCTATCCTTCGACCCTTCAGCGATAAGGGCTAGGCTTCGAGAAACCTGCGCCCTCTCGTAGAGGCTTGAGCCTTCAGGATGCGCCCTCTCAAAAAACTCAGCCTCAACGTCATGATGCCTAATATTAGCCCTCTTAACCTCAACATCGTTAACGCCGCTAACATCAACCATAACCTTCCAACCACAAAATCCGACGCAGCCTATTCAGCCAAAACCTCACGCAAACACTTCAAGAAAACATCATTCATCTCCGGAAGCCCAACAGTAACCCTCAAGCAACGCCCAATAACCGGCAAATCACCAAGGTTCTTAATGAAAACACCTCTTTCAAGAAGACCCTTATAAACATCGTCCGCATCCCTCTCTGGTCGAAAAGTTACAAAATTTGCCCTAGAATCAAAAACCTTAACGCTTCTGATTGAGCGCAGCTCCTTTATCAGCCTTTCCCGCTCCCTTTTTAACCTCTCTAACCAAGCCCTCTATAACATCACGCTTATCCAAAAGCCTCTCAACAAAACGTGCTACAACCGTGCCGACAGTGTACGGGATAACCTCAGAAAGCCCAGAAGCCAACCATTCATTTACAACCAGATAGCCAAAACGTAGCCCAGCCAAACCAAAAGCCTTAGAAAAAGTCCTCACAACAACAACGTTTTCCTTCTCAACCGCCTTACGACAGACGGAAACTTCACCAAACTCTGCGTAAGCCTCATCCACAACTATCAGTGCGGAGCACTCATCAGCCAAAGCCTCAACCTCATCCCAGCCAAACTCGTTCCCGGTCGGATTATTGGGCGAACAAACAAAAACAAGCCTAGTCCTAGGCGTGCATCTAGCCAAAATCCCATCAACATCAAGAGACAAATCGCTCCTGAGAGGAACCTCAACAACCTTGGCGCCGCAAAGCGAAACCCTCTTCCCATACATAAAAAAGCCCGGCACAACCGTAACAACTTCGTCGCCAACGCTCAAAAAAGACTGAACAATAAAATCAATCAAATGTTCCGCCCCGCTCCCAACACAAACACAATCGCCAGAAACACCGATATATCTGCCCAAAGCCTCCTTCAGCTCAGCCATAACGCCTGGACTGTAAAGCCTCAAATCAACATCGCTTAAAGCCTCCACAAAAACCCGCCTCAAAAAATCAGCATCTACAAAAAAATTCTCGTTGGAATCCAACTTCAACACGTTACCTTTAGCCTCTAAAGGCAAGCCTACATAGCCAAGAAGCGAACCACCAAACGACCGCATAGCCTCAACCTTATTTTTTAGCCACTTCAGACTTCGCCGAGAAGCCAAAGCCTACACCTCAAAATTTGATGGAGCCGGAGGTTGGACTTTCACCAACGTAAACGGCTCTGCAGGCCGCCGCTTAAATCCTCAGCTCACCCCGGCGCCTCTAACATAAACAGTTTAAAAATTTTTACTCAGTTTTTCTTTAACTTAACACTTCTTTATAATTCTTCTAAAGTTTGAGAGCTCGCTTTTTGGTCATGTCCGCCTAACTATTGGCAGGTTCAGGGCTCAACTCTCTTAAACCCTACAATTTTATCAAAATCCACGTCGTAACTTACAACTTCTGTTACATCATTCTCTAAAGCTACTGCAACATGAATTGCATCCCTAGGCTTCATTAAATATTTTTCCATAAGTTCCTGCGCCTTAAAAATAGTACTTTTCTTAACTCCTAAAAGTTTCAAATTTGGAAAAGCAAGAAACTTCTTACCCATCTCTGCAGAAAATTCAAAACCAAAAACCTTACGGACAACCCATGCAATTTCATCCCACGTAATCGTTGCCGTGCAAGCTTCAACACTGCCTTCAGCGATTTTTAAAAGAAAATCCTTAGACTTTTTTGCCTCAACTATAACTTCAGAATCGTAAACAATAGGGTACAGAAAAACGTTGGAGTCAACGTAAAGCAAACCTTTCCTCAACCTCCCGCTCCACCAATCCTTCCAAATCAATTTTTTTAGTCAACTTTTTCCCAGCCACCGAACAGAAACTTTCAACAAATTCCTTAGGATCTACACCTGAACGAATTATTACTTCCCCCTCTCTAACTTCCATTATAACCTCTTCGCCAGCCATAATGCCTGCATACTCCCTTATAACCTTCGGAATAACTATTTGCCCCTTCCGCCCAATCTTCCGCCTGATCCTCATATGAACCACAAAGAAAGAAATTGTTAAACCATTAAGATAAACTTTTTCCTACATCCAATTCAAACTTTTAATGCATTTCTCCGCCTCATCCACCACGTTAATGGTTGCATACACTGAACGCATCACAGCACTCGGCTCAACCTTTCTAACCAGCAATTCATGATTCTCCCGCATAACTCGAGAAATCGAACTTTCACTTGCATATACAGCCCTAAATCTCAAGCTTTACAGCGCTGTTAAACAAAATGTTTTGCCTGGAAAACCTTTTATAATTATAATAGATTATAATTTAATGGTGTCTCGTTTGGCTGTGAAAGCGCGAGTGCGGAAAATTGGCACAAGTTTAGGAATAATAATCCCTAAGGAAAAACTTGAGGAAATTAAGGCTAAAGAAGGAGATATCATAATCATCCCGAGAATTGAAAAACCCGTCAAAGAAATTAGGGGCATACTTAAAGGAACAACATTCCATTTTGAAAGGGAACACGCAGACAGGGATGAAAACATTGAAAAAACCTTCACAACCGCCGCAGAAGAACATTAAACAAACCTTAAACGCCGTTGTTTTTGACGCCCATGCATGGGTTGAATACGCCCTAGACAGCCCAAACGCCGAACTAATGGCCGAAAAACTTTCTTCGGCGCAACAAGCCCTCACACCTGCAACAGTCTTAGGCGAGCTAAAAGAGGCTATGCTAAGGCAAAACATACCAAGACAAAAGATCTCAGCCATACTCCACTACATCAAGAACAAAAGCACAGTCATCGACATCAACGCTGAAATCGCTGAAAAAGCCGGAGAAATAAACTTCAAACACAAAAGACGCACCAAAGACTGGGGCATGCTTGACTCCATAGTTTACGCAGTAGCCATAACCAAAAAGGGACAAGTGATAACAGGCGATCCACACTTTAAAAACCTAAGAAACACCATTTACATAGGCAAATAAAACACTCAAATCATTGAGTCGTCATGTTAAACCATAATCCGACAAAACGCCCCATAACACTTCAGACCTGACTGACAGAAGTGAGAGAATAATATAACATTTTTAACTATTAAAAGATTGCTCTAAAATGTTAAAACAAGTTTTAGGCTATGTCAAGTTTAATTGAAAATTCAACGATCATTATATTAATGAGTTTCCATATGCAATCTGCATGCCAAACACTTAAAACAAGGGAGCAAATTGTACGCTATCGGCCACTTGGCCCTAGGATACTTAACCGCAAAATTAACGGCCCACTTAACAAAAACTAAAGTTAACATGCCCCTCATATTATCTCTTTCAGTGGCTCCAGACATCGACTTACTAGTGCCATTTATCGTGCACCGAGGCCCGATCCACTCAATATTTATGGCAATCATAATTTTCATTCCAACAATCATTGCATTTAGAAAAGAAGCCCTTCCATACTTGACATCCTTAATCCAACATTCATTGATAGCCGATTTCATCACAGGAAACACGCAGCTTTTTTGGCCTTTAACCTCACAATCCTACGGAATAGCCATAGATATCGAAAGCCCAACCAGCATTACCTTTGAGTGGATAGCCTTTCTAATAATGTTCACAGAAATGGTGAGAACTAAAGATTTACAAGTACTACTTAAACCCCATCATTCAAACATAATATTGGCTGTCCCAACTTCAACCGTTCTATTGCCAACATTTATAGCATTCCCGTTAAAAGTGCCAGTGTCGCTAATAATCCCACATATAATAATGCTAACTTTATTCTTAGCATCAATATTAACAGATATGAGAAAAACAGTTTTAAAAGTTTTAAACAAAGTGAATTAGCTTCAAAATTGTGATATTTTCTGACATACGATTGTGTATTTGTGTTGTGCTTGTAAACAGAAATGTTTATTAAATATTAAGATTATAGATGAAAATGAATCGCCACCGGAGATGAAACCATATGCACTTCCTTCACACAGAAAAACTTAAATGCCCATACAAGGGATGCGGGAAAACATTCGGAAAACCAGCAGTCTTAACAGATAACTCAACAGTCCCAAGGCAAACTTATTACGCTTGCCCCTACTGCATGTCAAAAATCGACATCATAATAGAAAACATGCGCATAATCGATGTAAAACCAGCTGAGTATCCCAAGGTTCTAGATTCTCCAGCAAAATGCGCCCACTACTTCGGATTCCTAAACTCCATCCCAAAAGACATGCCAATCCCAGACGAATGCCTAATATGCCCAAAAGTCCTCCAATGCAGCCTCAGAAAACGCTAAGCATAACTCCTAACATTTATAGCAGAGAAACATTTTAAATCCCCAATTCAAAATTTTACTTAATGAAATTTAGAGGGGCTGTCGGCTAGCTTGGTCTAGGCTTGGAGACTTGGGCTCTCTAAGCGTGTTGGCAGAAGCCACCTGCGGGAAGGACCCCGGTTCAAATCCGGGCAGCCCCACCATCCAATAGCAACCTACGGTTTCCATTTCTTCCCTTTTTGATGAAGCGGTTTGATTTTGGCTGATTTGTTGGTTTAGAGCTTGAATTAGGCTTGTTGTGGGTTGTGTTTGGGGGTTTGGGACGGTTCCAGCCATGTATTTGGGACGTCCTAACAGTAGCGCAGTTAAGTAGTTAAGTAACCCGCTGAAGCCGCGTTTGAGTTTAGCGATAAAAAGCTTTACACGTTGGTTGCTTATGGGAAAGGGTTTGACCCGTTGCTTGGCGTGGACGTAATGGAAATTTTAGGCATTCATGTGGACGTGCCAAGCAAAAAGGTGCTTATGCCAATTAAACATTTCAAAATCAAAAACATGACTGTCTTTTTCGGCTTGAAAAAATGAGAGATTCAAGCAGTTTGAATTTTAAGTGGAAAATTCAAGCAGCTTGAATTTTAAGTAAAAAATTCAAGTGGTTTGAATTGCGGACTCACATCTTCGCCGAAAAAGACCTATTAACCTACTGGTTCGTGATACAAAAGAAAATAGTCAATGTGGCGTCGTCAAAAATAAGGAGTAACGTTTAACGTGTTAACTTATTAAGAACAAAAAGAAGCTTCTGACTCTTTTCCCATGTATGTTTAGAGGAGAGCAAACCTCGATTATGAAAGAAGCATGAAGAGTGGTGCAGGAATTGCTACAAAGTCCTCACTTAATCGAATTTCTCTGCCTCTATAAGTTAATATTTCTCTGGTCCCCAACTGTTCACTTATTCTCACCAGCTTCTTCACATGATCGCTATCAATTTCCTCGCCGGAATAAACCTCTATGGGAACAAGCCTTCCATTGATATCTACCAAGAAATCTATTTCCCTGCCAGGCTGCGGCTTATAATAGAACAGCTTTCTCTTTAACAACCTCAAATCCTGAATCATCTCTAAAGAGAACATCATATGGGCAATACTACTACTGGCAACAACCATTTCCGTCATAACCCCTTTCCAACGATCTGACATATTTAAAACCATTGTATAGGCGTCTCTAATCCCGGCGCTCATCGCCTTAAAAGCATAGAACATCAACGGATCCCAAAAATAGAATTTCCTCGGAGTTTTCACCGGCGATCTGCGCCTACTAAAATCCTTCAGCTTTGCAACTTCAAGAAGCACAAACGCATCCACAAGATAGTCCAGATATTGCTTAACCGTATTATGCGAAATACCAAGTTTAAGCGCTAAACTATTGGCACTGGTTTCCTTTATCGGAACAGCCTCATACAACCCGCCAGGAGCTTCAAGCAATTCCCCAAGACATTGTAAAGCGTATCCTCATTCAGGCGCCATTTCACAGCATATTTAACCGCAAGATCAACAAACTCTGAATATACACCGGGATCAATTCTTCCCAAAGCAAGTTGCTGCCGAACCGCCAACGGAAAGCCACCTGTCAGAATATAGTCCTCAAAATACGCATACAATTCATTCAGATAGGCCTCAGCCATCTCCAGCACTGATGGCATTTTGCCACCTGGTTTCGTAATTTCGATAAAAGTATCAAGCCTTTTCTGAACCCCCAACAACCTCTCATGAGTAAAGAAATCTCTAAGAGCTCGTCTTCCAGCCAACTGCTCTTTATAGTATGCATATTTCAGCAAATCAGGCTTGTAGTAATGCCTTAAGAAAATGCTCTGCGGAATCCTACCTTGCAGCAAGTCGATTACTTCTTCGGATTTCCTTTCTCCTTAAGAGTTGTAGCAAACAGCTTCCTCAAATCCTTTATCCTAACTTTCAACCCAGATGGGAAGTCTTCTGCCAATGCAAGCCAGCCTGAGAAACAATCTCCTTCCAATCCTTATACACGCCTAGAAACTTAGCAAGATTCGCCAAAGCCGCCATAGCACTACGCCGATTACACTTAACAAACCACCTAAAACGCTCGCCTTACAAGGATCAAATAAAACGTAATGATATTTCTTAGCATCATTCCAAACCTTCCTTGCATAAGCCTTTCTAAGCTTATTTTGAAGCCATTTATCAAAACAACGCCAATTAATGCTTGTCTTTGGCTTTGTTGTTGGTTTAGAGCTTTTTATAAGTTTTGTTTGCGTGGGGTTTGTTGAGGAGTATTAATACCGATTTTGAGGCTTACGTTTATGCTAATGTTTATCAGCTGGTCTATGAGTGTTATTGATGGGAGGATAAGCTGTAGGCTGCCGCCTTAACATATTCTGTAAATTTTAGTTCTTCGCCGTTCGTTATTTTGATTTTCAGCCCAACTTTTTTGTGGAGTTTTTCCATTATTTTGATTAGTAGGATTTTTGATCCGAAACCGAAAATGTCGTTTAAGGCGGCTTCAAACTCTTCAATTTTATCCGGAATCTCGTTTTTCTCTATCCCATGGGAGCCTTTTAGGTGATAGTATAGGCTATGCTTTGCAGAGTCGCCGAGGAATGATAGCCCCTTGTCCACAGCCTCAAGTAGTATTGTTCTAAAACTTTTGTTCGGCTTTATTTGATGGAAATATGTGTTTATTGTGTAGCTTTGTTGAACGGTTGTCATGTTCTACTCCCATACAATTCTATCGCAAGACTTAATATATCGCTTATTACTGAAATCGACATACATCAAAAATCGATACGTCAAAAAACGGACATAGCTTTAATCTTTCCTTACAGGGATTGGCCACATTATGGGGAACCACCAGAGGAACGGCCAGACTATCCAATGGGCTTCGGCTGTTTCCGGCTGTATCGTGAATGTTGTTCCGCACTTTCTGCATCTCAGCGTTCTTCTTCCAATGAGCTCTAAATCCTTTGAGCCGCATTTTGGACAGGCGTAGTCCTCAACCTTTATGGCTGGGGGCTGGTAGGCTGACATTCTAAACCCTTTGATGAATGTTAGGGCCACGAACGCAAACATGAAGATGAATATTAGTAAGGCAATTATGAGGATGGCTGTCGCCAGAACAGATTCAATGCCCATAGCCTATCACACAACCCCTGCAATGGGCTCCTCTTTTCGCTTCTTCCTCCTCCAAAGCCAAGCCTTTATGAATTCTTCTATTTCACGCTTATTGTATGGGTCTTTCCATGCTTTTTCGAGGGCTTGACACTCGTTTATGGCGCCTATAAGCCCGAAGTAGGCTGTCAGCTCATGGTATAGTTGTTCTCGCTCTATCTTGTTTAGCCAAACCCGCATTTCATTCAGTATAACGTTTAAAACTACCTTGCTCATCCCTTTCTAATGTGTTAACGTCTCTTTTCTTTTTTATAATTCTAACTCCTTCTTGATTATGTCTTCAACAATAACCTTTGTTAGGAGGTTTATGTTCTGAAAGACGTTTTCTGAAAACTTTTGGGTCATCTCGCCTATTATTTTCTGTATTGTCAACTTGTAGCTTGTCGGCAGGTGCTCGACTCTTTTATCTAAGCATTCTTTGATTTCGCCTCCGAGCCTTGAATCTTCAAGCAGGGGGACGGCGCAGGAAACGTCTCGGATGGTCATGGCAAGGTAAATTATTCTGGCTATGGGGTTTGGTTTGGCGATGTTCCATGCTTGGAGCTCTTCAGCTGTAGGTTCAAGCATAAATTTGATGTAGGCTATTTGATCCTCAATGAATCCGCCTTCAACAAGAAACTTTGTTACGCTGTATTCTTTAGCCGCCATAGAAGCCCCATAAAGGATTTCCAGCCCAAAATTTTCAGGCAAACCAAAATCGTATATGGCTTGCTTCAACTCCGCTGGAACCCTGATTTTGTAATATTCTGGCGAGCCGTGGAGTATGGAATGGGCTGCCTGACGCCTAACACCGCCAACAACAACATTTAATGGCAAACCTGAAATCCTGTCCAAATAAACGTTTATTGTTGGTTTCCCGTGTAAAGCGTCGTGGGAAGCGAAAAACCCTGAGCCCTCTGAAACTTCAAAAATGTTTAGGTCAACCGGATACGTCATAGGTGGACCCAGCCTTTCGTAACACTCAATAATAATTTCAAGTAGCTCTTTCACAGTATCTCGGCCGATGCTCCCAAAAGTCTTTATCTTCACAAGACCTTCAACATTGCAACCCAACAATTCTCCCTTTTATCCCATTTTCCAATGAATACATGTTTGTAGTCTTAATTATTTGTAATGTTTATTTTCCATGTTCCCTTCTGGCATGGATGCCGAGCCTTCATGGAATAAGAAAAAGCATAAGCCAAACAACAGAAAAAGTCCATGGAAAATATGAGTTAAGGTTTTGGTTTTATCTTTTTCTTCAAAAGAACGGTTGTGATCACTGTGGTTAGCATAAATAGTGGTAAAATTATGTTTAATGGGAGTTCTGGTATGACGTGGTATTGGTAGCAATAGCCGTTGTTGTCGCTGACTTCTCTATTTCCAGCGTTGTCATATGCGACGATGTAGTATGCGATTGTGGTTTCAGCTTCGTAGCCTTCGATTTCAGCCTCATATAGGCCTAACGTTTCGTTAAGGGTCATGGGTTTGGTTTTCCACTCCCCATAGTTTACACTGTAGCATAACGTGACATTTCTCACCCCGCTTTCATAGTCTGTTACGTTTACTTTCACCTTCACGTTCTGGAAGGGTTGAACGCTTTCCGAAGGCGGATCCTGAATTGGGGTTTCTATTCTGGGCTTTTCGTAGTCTGGGTTTATCGTGAAGTTCAGGATGTAAACATTATCGGCTGTGTTTATTTCATCTGGAAGGGGCTTGATTTCCGATATAATGGTGTAGTTTCCACAAGTGGCATTAGATGTGTTCCAGGTGAAATCATAGCTCCAAACATCTCCGGGATTGAAACTAACGCCCAAAAACCAAACGCCTTCCTTGAAAACGCTGTCAGCTCTAACCTCTATGCAAAACACACTCTCTGTTGCGGTGCCCTTTTTTTCAAAATAAACGGTTATCGTGACATTTTTCCCCACATAAACCTGTTCGCTTGACAAAGTAACATTTTTAATGGCTAAATCGTGGGTTAAAAGCGAAAGCACGTATTTTGCAAGGTCGTCTCCTCCACCAGCCCACGTGCTTGGTGCTCCCTGCCACGCGTAGATGTGCCCGTCAGCGTAACCGAGCCGGCAGCCAACATAGTAGCCTATGCCAAAAGGCAAGTCAGCCAAGCGTTCCCAACTGTTTGTTGATATTGTGTATCGGTAAGTGCGGTTGTCCGGTATTGGTTCGGGATAGGCTTGATTGCCGCTTAAGGCGTAAATGTAGTCTTTCTGGTCTGGCATCCAGAACCCTATGTAAAGGAGTGAGCCTCCATCTCCAACTCCGCCAACCCCGCCGCTATGAGGATAAGCTGGTATGGAAGCCAACTCTGTTAGGGTGTTGCTTGTGATGTTGTAACACCAAAAATCGTTGAGGGGCTCAGTCTCAAGATATTCTCCCCGCAGGATATAGAGGCAATCGCCTTCAGCCCAAACCATAGAAGCCCCATCGCCCATCCCAGGCAGCGAAACTGGAAGCTGCTCCCAAGTGTTGTTTGATGGGTGATAACGCATCAGAAATGTTGGGCGCTGTTCACCGCCTATAGTGGCGTAAAGACAATTGTAGGAGCCGTCAACCCATGCTAATGCGTCCCCCTCTCCCTGGTCAGCCGGAGTGTTTGCCAAAGCCTCCCAATCGTTTGACGAGATGCTGTAGCGGTAAAACCACCGGCGGCTTTCATCCGATGAGGCTCCATATAGGGCATAAATGAAATTATTGAAATCCCAAGCCAAGGCTGTTCCAGTCTCGAAGGCGTCACCATCAGGCTTGGGAGGAGAAGCCAACTCGACAAAGCTATCGTTAGATGGAGTATAACGGTAAAACCTTGTCCCCCTTGCAATGTATATGGCTTCTCCAGTTCCAACAACGGCTTCCCCATGAGTCCCTGTAACCGTATTCCCAACCCAAATCCAAGAACAGTCAGCCTTAACAGGCTGAAAACTAAACGTCAACGTTGAAACACTTATCAAAAGCAACGCAAGCACAATTCCAAAAACAGCCTTCCTCAACAATTTCATCATCTCTAGACATAACTAAAAGATGATTTTAAAAATAAAACTTGTGGAAAAATTCTTTACACTATTGCCATTTCCACTTAACGCTTACGCCTCTTCTCGCTTTCAAAAGCCAACTCATAAAGTTCAGAATTAACGCTCTGATGAAAATAGGCACTCATTCAACCCCAACTAAGATAAAGCCAGAAAAATAAAAGAAAATCTGAAATAAGCCTTTAATTAAACTCCAATTTAATAAAATGGCGAAAAATGAGAATTTGTTGGATTACACTAAAAAAGTGGTGATGCTAAGGTAGCAGGTCGTTTGTGAAGGAGTCGCTTATTGTTGGAGTTTGGTATTTGCAGTT
Organism: uncultured archaeon; assembly: GCA_938023865.1. Lineage (GTDB taxonomy): Archaea > Thermoproteota > Bathyarchaeia > Bathyarchaeales > Bathycorpusculaceae > JAGTQI01. The sequence continues at coordinate 28,327 of CALJDG010000029.1, forward strand.
CGCCTTAGCATAGTCAAAGGCTTCCTCAACCGTTACATCAGCTTGATTCTGAATGCTGTCGTAATAGTCCGCTTTTCCAACTGTGATTCCCTTATCTACGAAGTAGTATGTAAATTGACCGTTTTGGACGCTTTCAAACTCGTAGGATAAGCCGTTCTCGGAACACGCCATGACTACGATTCTTCCTTCAGCCTTAAGGTCTGTCATTCCGCCAGCATAGCACGAATCGAAAATGAAAATTATCCTTGAAGTGTCGAAGCCGGAAAACATCGTTGCGAGTTCTCCATCCCAAATTAGCGATTCCGCCGTACACTCCCAGGGGACTATTGCCTCGTCTATGAGTTCTTTGTCTCCGTCGTTGGCTTTGCCTCTTGCACCATGACCGCTATAGAAAAACACAACTTCATCGCCTACGTCTTCGTTATCTTTCAACCAGTTGATCGCGTTTTCTATATATTGACGTGTTGCGTTGTTAGTTATATAGTCGGATATAAGCAAGCGAATGTTTTCTCGTGGATATCCATACACGCCTGTAAGCGCGTTAAGCACGTCTAAGGCGTCGTCGTCTGCATATTCAAGATCATTCTGCTCTCCACTATAGTCTGAAATGCCTATAATGACAGCCCATTTATCTGCACCTTCGCCGAGTAATTCTCCTAAAACGCCTGTTGCCGCTTGTTTTGGCGGTTTCGCTGGCTTGCGCATGGCGGCTGGTCCCTTAACTGTGATTTTTGGGGTTATTTCCACGTCTGAGGCTTTAGCTGGAACAGCATACGCCAGCGATGGCAAAATAACGCTTAACAATAGAATTGCCAATGTTCCAAGCAAAACTGTTCTTTTCATATCCTTTACCGAACTTAACATAAATGCTGAATGCTTAAAAGGCTTATTTCAAGCAAGGACGACGATGAAAACCAATTAACTCTTGCTATGTTTCGATAAAAAAGAGGAAGTTTTTAAGATGTCTTTACGGTTGAAGCGGGCCTGTTTTGTCGAATAAAGTCCAATCGTTAGTTGGCAGGTCACGCAGGTATGGTAGTTGCCACTCATATTCTGGATGCTCCTTCAAGAATTCTTCTACAATAAAGGGTGTTCCACACGGGTGTCCCCATCTTCCCCACATGCCTAAATTAGGATAGGCGAGGCTGCTGTTTGTTACTTTGCCATCATAGGCTCCGGAAGGATAATAGTCCTCCTTAGGGCATTCTTCCTCATGTCCACACAGGGTTCTGCAACCAGGATGCTCCGTTCCTCCATGCACATCGTAATGGTCAGACAGCATTAGCTTGCCTATTTCAACATCTATATTACCGTAGTATGTTTTATTTAATTGTAGCCATCTTTGATATCTACAGTATCCGCTTGTGGTTGGATCCGACCAATTATAAGTGGTTTCGGAGCGGACGCCTGGACCCTTCGGATAGTTGCATGATCCGATGAAGCCGCTGAAGGTGCGTTCAATATCCCAGTGGTAACAGCCAAGTTGTAGTGAGCATATTTCGCCTGTTTTTGCGTCTCCAATGAGCCATTCGTTTGAGTAGGCTCCGTTGCCTTTATATGTCATGACCTTAAGCCAGTCGTCTATGTTGTTGGTGTATTGCATCGCATATCTTACGCGGACGAATATGGGGATGCCTTCAATGTTGTAAACATGCATTTCCGGCAAGGTTGTCTCGCAAACCATTAACCCAGCGCTGTTCATAATCCAATCTTGACCGCTCCATATGCATCCTCCAGTGCTTTGATACAAAATTTCATATCCTTTCTGCGGCTTAATGTGGAAAATAACATTCCAGTAGCTGTCTCCAGCGTATCCCGCCCACGTGTTATGACCTATAACTATTTGCCCGTCGGCAGTGGCTTCCCCTGTTGCTATAAATGCGCTGCAACCTTTACTTTGCATTGAAGGGGGCTTAATAAAACCTGAGTGCACACGCTTTTTTTCGAAGTAGGCATCCCAGTAGGCCTCTATATCAGCCCAAGCGTTAAAAGCCACAATATCCCATATATCCCAGTTCTTATATCCAGCAGCCCTTAAACCTGCCACTATTCCCTCCATTTCAACCCTATATTCCGCTGGAACCTTCCGCCAAATGTAAAGCCTCGCAATATCACGCGCAACATACCACCAATCACCAAACTCCTCTTCACTCCAATAAACGTAAATTGCCGCACTCCAAGAAATGTTTATGTTATCTGCAAGCAGATAACCATGCTGGAACCCTATTTGAAACGGATTGCCTTCCAGATGAACGAAGATCCACCCGTTTCTCTGTAAACGATATGCCCTAATCAAAAGCTTGTTTCCTTTATTCGCTTTGGTAGTAACAGTTGTATGTGCTGTTGCTTGTAGGGTACACGTCGAAAGTATCAATATAATACACAACAAGGAAACAAAAAACTTTTTCATATTCTCCCCCTAAGGAACAAATCTAATAACTCAATTTAAGAGTTTTGTGAAATAATCTTCTATTTGGGTCAATTTTAACTTTAAACTTCTTATATCTCTGTGTGTGCTTGTGTGCGTGTGCGCCTCTGCACAGTGTAAATGTCTCTCTGTTTCTTATAGAATCAAGCATTGTTCTTCTTTATAGATGAAATAATAGCCTCTCCGCTAACTTATCTCTATGTTATTTCATCCTCTTTTTTCTTCTTTAGTGATCTTATCATCTTATATGCTTGTGCACCTTTCATCGGCATTTTTGGGTTTTCGCCTCCATTTCTAAGTTTTCCTGTTTCAAGTCGGGTTTTGCTTGTTCTTTATATGTTTGTCTGGAGCCTTTGTGATGCATTGTTTGAGAGCAAAATCTAATAGTTTAAAGTCTTGCAATACTTTAATGGTCAGCTGAGTTGAAAGCATCGTTTCTTCGTAATGCTGTAAATAGGCATTATTCAGCTTTAGGCTACAGACCATATTTTCCGAAGGGTGGGATACGCTGTGGAAATTGCGCTATAGATGGTGAAGTGAAGTTTAAAGTTTGGCGAATGGCTGTTGAGCTAAAGAGCGACAGGGATGACATGCTTCGCGGCTTGGGGCAACTTTTGGAGGCTTTAGCTCATGGCTACGATATGGCATTGCTTGTGATGTCCCAAATTAGATGTGAAAGCCTTGACCCAAAGGTTTTCCAAGCTACCAGCATAGGATTGGCTGCCGTAAACAGCAGAGGTGAGCTAAAAATCATAGTGGAACCAAAAATAACAAAACTTATAGAGGAAGTTTAGTGGAAACCTATCAAAGGTTTTTATTCCCAGGGTTTAAGCCCTTCAATCCATTAAAACTTGCAGAAGAAACCGAAAGAATCGTAACAAGACCGGGAGAAGTGGGATTAGAGCGGAAATACACTGATTTCTACTCTGTTCCAGTTTATGGAGGAATAGCAACTGGATATGCAGCTGGATGCTGTTTAAGGTGCTTTTATTGCTGGTCTAATTGGTCAAGAGACTTCCCAGAAATCTTTGGCGAATTTTATTCTCCCCAGAAGGCTGCTGAAATGCTCTTCAAAGCTGCAGAGCATGGCATAACATACTCGAATCACTGGCGAAAACTCATACCGAAGATAAATAAGCTCAGGCTGTCTGGATGCGAGCCGACAATAGGAAAGGAGCACCTACTAAGCCTTCTACAATTTGTCAAAGAATCAAAATATCCGCTGTTTATTCTTGAAACAAATGGCATAATCTTGGGGAACGATAAGGACTATGTGGAAAGGCTTTCAGAGTTTAAAGGTAAACTTTACGTGAGGGTTTCCATAAAAGCAGCAACACCAGAAAGCTTCACTCAAAGGACAGGAGCTTCTGGCGAGTTTTATAGGCTTCCATTTCAAGCGCTAAAAAACCTTTTAGATAAGGGCATATACGCAAGAGCAGCAGCCATGACAGACAACAGGATAATGCCAAAAGAAGAACGTCAAACGCTAATTCAGATGCTGGATAAAATCGATCCAAAGGCAAACTACGCCAAAACATTGGAAGAAGAGGTTATAGACCCATATGACACCACAATAAAAAGGCTAAAAGCCTACCAAGATGAAGAATATGCCAAACGTTTAATTAAGGAAATCCTTACGCAATAACCGATATCACACAGAATGTGACTTCAGAAATGCCTTTTAACCACCAAACCGAAAATTATGTTGATAACGATGAATTGTTTTGTTGGCACTTCAGGATGGTTTTATTCTTGGAACGTTGATGGTAGTTTTGACTGGTTTGTTAAGTTTTCGAACTTAAATGCCGTGGAACTGAACATGAGTTTTTACCGTTTTCCCTTCCCCAACATGGTTCGCTCATGGGCTACGAAAGGCAGGACTTTAAAATGGGCTATTAAGGTTAACAGGCTTATAACTCACACTTTCAAATTTGGACAAAGAGCCTTTGAATCCTGGGAAAAATTCCACAGCCTATTCTCTCCGCTTGAGCCATACATAGACTTTTACCTCTTTCAGCTTCCACCATCCATGACGCCTAAATCCATGCCAGCAATTGAAGAGTTCATTTCCTGGACAAACTTGAAGGAAAGGTTCGCCCTTGAAGTTAGAAACATAAAATGGTTTAATCAAACTTGTGCAAACTGGGCAGCTAAACTTGGCATAACATGGGTTAGCGTTGACTCACCGGACTACCCCCTCGATATATTCAACACAAACGGAATAGTTTACGAGAGAATGCATGGAAGAACAGCATGGTATTCACACTATTACAGAGATGAAGAATTAAGAGACGTAGCCGACAGAATCTTAACGACAAAACCTGAAAAAGTATACGTTTTCTTCAACAACAACCATGCAATGCTTGAAAACGCGAGGAAAATGCACAAAATACTTGCGGAACTGACGACATGAAATGCTAATTAAGAATCAACTGTCTCTCGCCAAATAGAACCTCACTGCGTATTCTGTCCAAGTCATAACCAAAAACATCGAACTTTACGTGAACTTTCCAAGCATAAATAGAACTGCTATGTTTAGGTATGTGGCTGTTAAGCTTATGATAATGCCCTTGTCAAGTCTTAAGCCTTTTCCATAACATATAGCTGCTGAAACCAGCAGTATGCTCCAAATCTGCAGAATTATCGGTATAATTTGCCTTAAATTTTTCACAAGCTCCCAGCTATATAGGTTAAGTAGTTCTAAAAATGTTGGAACAGCTATGTATATGTAAGGGAAAGCTGCCAACGGAAGAGCAGCTAACCCTATGCACGTGAAAAGTTGAAGGTCGTTTCCAAAACGTCTGAAGAGGATATTGGCTAGGGCTTCTGCGAATAGGAATAGGCCTATCCAGTTGAATACGAAGAGCACAGCTATGCTTGATGGGTTGCGGTTGGAATATTCAAAATAGAAGAAGAGGGCTGGCTCAAGCTTCGCGATGGAAGCTCCATAAGCGCCTAAAATTAGTATCATAGTGGAAATTGGTAGCAGCCTCATCGGTTTGGCTGTTAAAGCGAAAAGCGGTGAGAGGAAAAGCCACTTTGCGGCGCGACTGCCTAGGGTTTCACTGATTCCAAGGCTTGCTGGTATGCTTCCCTCTTTTAAAACGCGGTAGAGTGTCCTTCCCCTCTCGTTTAGCCTATACTTGCGCTGCTTGTCTTGTTCAAGAAAATCTGAAAGCATGTCAAGATGATAGTAGACTGTTCCGATGCCTAAACCTAAAGCTTCGCGGAGCTCCTTAAATCCCACCTTCTCCTGAGCGCCCAAAATTTCAATTATTTTTCGTCTAGCCGGGTCTTTTAAGAGTGCGTAGTAACGCGTTAAGTCTTCCATGATTTGCCCTCGGAATCAGAAACGTTGAATGCCGAGTATTTATGTTTTCTTAACTTTTGAAAAGTTTCCGTCGTTAGCGTTTAGGCTATGGTTTTTCTTATATATTTTCAATCGGGAATACACGCTTTATTTGGAAGAGGGCTAGGAAGTTTTGAGAAAGGAGAGGGCCGGAGCAATTTTTATGAGAAAAAAATATGCTGGAACAGCGTGCCGTATATGAGAGCGTGTTACCGTTCGTTTCCATAATTGTTCCAGCCCTATAACAAAGAGAAGAGAGTCTCAGAAATTTATAAAGAACCTTTTTAAAAGCGCGGTGCAGTACCCGAACTTCTATGAAATCTTATTGTTGATGACGGAAACAGCGACTACACGTATGAGATAACATGGGCAACAATTCAAAAGTTCGGAGAAAATGGCCTAATATTAAAGGCAGGGTCATCAGAAACAGTACTTCGATAGGAGGGCAGACGCTTCTAGAATGGGGGTTAATAGGGCTTTTGGAGAACTAATAATCACGATTAGCGCGAAATTTTGTTGAAGCCGAATGCCTTTAGGAGATTGTGAAAGAGTATATGCTGGCGAATATTGGCGAGAAAGGGAAAGCCTATCAAAATTTTTCCAAATCCATGGTTTTCAAGAACCGTCATGTTCTTTAAGCCTTTTAAGCCAGAAGTAGACGACGCTGCAGCTAGTGTTGCAGCGCCTAGAATCCATGCTTGGGGCAAAACGAAAAGTGTAAAAACTAAAAGAGCTATGCATGATGTTGCCCCTAAAAATGGCACAATTTTTGGGTACATTCTATTATGCATTTTTAGCCTTAATGCTGAAACGTTAGCCAACGTATAATAGAAAAGCAGTGCGAAATTGCTTATAGCTACAACCCGTGTTATGTCCACGAAAAGAGCAAGCAGCGTCATGACGGCGCCTACAATCCATATGGAGAGATATGGAGTGTTATATTTTGGGTGGAGCCTGCTTAGGGCTTGGG
>CALJDG010000030.1 GCA_938023865.1 uncultured archaeon
GACGATGCACTTAATGTGCCATACATTCTGCAACGAGTTAAAAAAGCTGAAGAGGAAGGCTACGCCGCAGTCGTAATTGACTGTTTTATGGATCCGGGGTTAGAGGCTGCACGAGAACTTGTTAACATACCAGTTCTAGGAGCCAACGAATCTGCATGTCACATGGCCGCCCAAATAGCCCACAAGTTCTCCGTCATAAATATCCTACCAGAAACTGAAAATGGCATAAGGTTAATAATGACAAAAAATGGCACCATAAACAACCTCGCTTCATTAGTAACAATAAACATTCCAGTCCTAGACCTTGAAAAAAAGCGCAAAGAAAGCATAAAGACAATAGTTAAGGCATCAGAAAAAGCCGTAAAGGAGGACGGAGCCTACGCCATAGTTTTCGGATGTACAGGAATGTCCTCCCTACTCGAAAAGGTTAAGGAAAATTTAAGAGCAAAAGGCATAAATATTCCTGTAATTGAGCCTCTAAGAGCCGCAGTTTTCAACGCTGTAATGTGGATTATGCTAGGGATTTCTCAAAGCAAAGAAGCATATAGACCGCCGAGACCAAAACTAAGAAAAATCGATGTAGAACTGTAATTCAACAAACACTTAAAGGAAGATATTTTCATTTCTATCTCAGCTGAAAACGAAATTTGATATTCAGCATTAAAAGAAAAATTTAAAAAAAATGGGGGTTAATGATTTAAGTCTTCCCTAGCTTCCTGGCCAACTCAACAAGTTCTGGTTGGATGACTTTGCCTTTATCTGTTATTTGGACGTTGTCAAGCCATACTGATGAGTTTAGGCATATGCCATCGGTGTGGGATGCTGCAGGTCTACCGTTCGGAGGTAGTAGCATTGGTCCCACATTGCCTATTCCCCATTCGGTGCAGCCCCAGACCCTTTCATCTTCAAGGCATACTCCTGTAAGTTTGGCGTTCGGATGGAATCCGTAACAAACGTGAGCCATTAGAAACATGTTTGGATCATTGAAGCTCTTCAACCAAGCCTCGAACTCAATGGCTTCCTTTCCACCCTCAATTTTGGTGATTTTATCCTTTTCCACGTGAAGTTTCACAGGCTCTTTCAAAAGCCCAAGAGGCACCAGCGAGCCGTCGAAAACTATTGTTCCGTTTACAGAGCCAACCTTCGGCGTCCAAGCTATTTGTCCAGCTAAGAAGTGAGGCCCAGGAGTGTCCGCATATCCAACTTCAACGTTCACCGGGTTTTTAGGATCCATTTCAAAGCTAACATCTGTGCCGGCAGGAGTTGTTATGCGCATTTTTTTGGCTTTCCGCGTCATTTCCGCAACTTTCTCTTGGAATTCTTTTAGAACAGGGAAGTTTACACGGCCTATACAGCGTATCATCATGTCGGTGTCCATTTCAACTAAGCAGAGATATCTCAGCTTTTTGTTCTCTTTTATGGCAACGTCCCAAGGCGTTGAATAAAGCAACCACTTAGCATTGAACTCTACCCAAGCCTCAGCTTCCTTTAATGTTGCTGTCAAAGACTTAAGGGGCAACATTGGATCGGCTGCCTTCCCAATTCCTAATGGAGATGGATGCCAAAAGATCACAGGCTTTGCATCAACTGCAAAAGCAGCCCTCGCTGTGGCTTCAACAACCCTCATGTCCGTTTCTGTGTCAGCGGTTATTATAAACTCTTCACCAACCTTCAGCTTGAACAGTTCCTTCACAAGGATATCTGCAGCCTTTCCGAGTTCAAATTCATATCGCTTTGACATTTTCTCACCAACACGATTTTGGATACCCTTTACATTTGAGTACACATAAAGTTTTCCTTCAAAAAAGTTCGGTGGATGTTTAAAATGGGGACTTCTAAATTCAAAAGTCACATATTTGGCCAAAATGCATGTTTGGACAACGCCGGAGAGGGAAAGGCGATCTGCGCTTGCAATGTTTATCGAATAGACTAGCGTTGTCACGTGTGTTGCTGCTATTTGGGGTGGCGGCGCGCTTGGCATCGCAGGTAATGTTACATCTGTGGTTATAGCCGTTATAGTTGGCAGCATAATTCTAGCTGCCTTAGGCGGATTGATAGCTTTAATTGGTGGCTACACTCGAATGACGACCTACGGCATTATGAGACATCCTTTCGGACGAGTCGGTGCGTCAGTACTCGGGTTAATATGTTCAGGTATTGCTGGTATGCTGTGGTTTGCGATATAAACATGGCTGGCCGGCGTCTTAATAAGCTCGATGTTGCCTGGATACTGGTTCACAGACATTGTTGTAGCAACGGTGTGGTCAGGCATCTTTATGATGATAACATCGCTCTACGGGATAGCTGCGATAATAATCTTATCATACATTCTTGGGCCAATGTTTCTACTATTGACCTACTTTGGAGCTGCAGCAGCCTTTGATGCCTTCGGAGGTTTACTGGCTCTTCTCGCCTATAAACCCGCAACTCTGGCATCGATAGGATCACTCATAACTACAGTTGTTGGGTATTATGCTGTAGGATCCGTGATAGTATCCGATATATCGCGTTACGGCAAGAAAGCCATGGATGGAGGAAAGGCATGGACTGCCCATATAATGCTCTTTAACACAACTTTAGTTCTTGTCGGTGCCTTTTCTATCATGCTTACAGGGACAGAAAATATAGCGTTGGCCATGCTTCAAATTGGAATGGGCTATAGCGCCTTAGCATTTTTATTCTTAACCCAGATGGATACAAATGACAACAATTTATGGGTTAGCTCGCTTGCCTGGGTAAATGCTGTCGGAGGCAGATTAACAAGGAGACACTGGACGGCGATAATGGGAGCCATAGGAACAATGTGGGCCGCGCTTGTTGCTGCTGGCTTTGGTCCATCTATGCAAGTCTTGTTTGATTTCGGAGGGTATCTTGGAAAACTTATACCTCAAATGAGCACAATAATGATTGCAGACTTCTTTATATTTAGACCATACGTGCTAGGGCTTAAAGACCCTTTGAAGAGATATAAATTTGGCCCTGGAACAAAATACTCGCTTATAAATATTGCCGGAGTCATTTCATGGATATTGTCCTCAATTTTAGCATTTTATGCTGAGGCACTAAAGACGACACCAGCTGTAATGGGTTTAGTCAGCGGTTTCATCCTGTACCTAATAATAGCTACCGTATGTCATAAGGCAGGTGTAAAGTATGAAATTGGCGAGTGGACTGAAAAGCTGACGGGGGTCTAAGCATGGGCGAGAAAATATTATCTGTTAAAAGATTTGCACTGCATGTCAATTTGGTTGTAGCTATATTAGCAATAATAAGTTTAGCAACGGGCAATAGGAACAAATTATAAGGCACAGATGCTTCTCTTGACAATAGCGACTGTGATAATATTGATGGTTATAGCAACCATCATAAGAGTGAAAATAGCGTCAGACATTTCAATTTGCGGAAAAGCAATAATACAAGGAACATGGTTCTGGATGTCCTTCAGTTTAAGCTACCTCATTATGACAGGCTCCCCATACTTCGAAATGCCTACAATTGGCGTGCTAGTAAACATCATAATAGGCATCGTTATACTAGCAATAGGAATATATACCCTACTCAAAACCAAGAATGAGACAAGTGCAATGCTGTCAATTTAAGTACATCTCCCAATTTTTCTTTGTAGTACCATAATGGCTGAGTAGTGGTAAATAAAAGTATCATTCTTACTTAATGTTATAGTCTGTTCTTTATCCCTTCTCGACCCCTACCATAGCTTTAATTAAAGCCCTGAGATGGGCTTGTAAGGTCCAGTGTATCCCATTTTCTCCAGTATATGCTTCCAAATGTTAAATCCTCTTGGATGCGCCTTCCATTTCTCTGGAGCTGGAACTGCTATGACTGCAATTTTCATGCCCTTTCGTGTGTCAGCGTTAGTTAATGGTTCACCTTCCTTGTTATAAGACATATCAAATCGGGCACCATTGCGCATGGCTCGTTTTCTTCTCTCCAAGCAATCATATTTTCATTTTTAAAATCTATGAAGAGCTTTTTACCAGCGTAAGCTCCTGTGCCCTCTATTGTTGTTCTACCGAAGTCAAAGCCTCCAATGGTTTTGCTCGTCACATCAGAAATGGTCCCTCTTATTAGTTCATATCCGCCAGAAGCAACCACCGCTTCTTTAACTGGATCTCTGCCCACATTAACGGCCTTTTTTTTATAGACTTGCCAATCTCCTCGCATTTGCTAATGCTATTGAGGACTAACTTTTCCCTCAGAGTGCGCCCGTTCACAGTCCATGTTCCAAAAGCTGCAACCATTCCAGAAACAACGGCAAAACTTCGCGCTATATTCTCACATGCGTTTGTATCCTGTGGATTTTTAGGATATCCTACCACAACATTGCCATTTCTGTCGGCCAGAACTAGTGGTGATGCAGGTATTTCATATAATGGGTATAGGCCAGTACCTAATTCCGGAACAGCTCGACCATTGCCATCGCAGTCTACCACGGGAAAATTCTTGCAAGCGGCAACGTACATGGGAGTTATAGTGTTAAAGCCGCCAAGTTCGCCTGCCATTAAGTAAGAAAGTTTAATGTCAACTAGCGCATATATTCTTTCTAAGGCTTCGAAAGCGTAAATCGCCTCTACGTCAAACCCCCTTTCCCTTAAAGCCCTTGGGGCTCCGATGCCTGCAATCATTGCAACATAATCATTGTCATTAACTTCTTCCGGACTGGCGGGTCTAACGCATTTAGTCACTTCCAAAATTTTATCAACAAGCTTAAGTCCGTCTACTGGTGAACCGCCCCCTCCAGCACCAAGGAAAGTAGCACCAATAACAATGTTTTTTAAACTTTCTTCATCAAGAATTCGCATACAACCACCTCTAAATGCCTAGAGTTTCCTTATTAAATTGTTTTCGACGCCCGTAAAAAACTTATGATGAATCTTAGCAACTGAAAGAGTTTCTTTCAGCCGAAGCCTTAAGGGCATAAAATCACATGACAAATACGTTCTT
>CALJDG010000031.1 GCA_938023865.1 uncultured archaeon
ACTTGCTTGGTCTTTTCCTTTCTGATTCTATCCATCCCTTCTTTTCTAGGCTGTTTAGGACATGGTAAACTTTGGAGTAAGGTATCTGCGCTCCGTAGCTTATTTGTTGGGCTGTTAGTGCGCCTTTTTCTAGAAGGAGCAAGTATGCATTTGCCTCGTAGTCTGTTAATCCAGCCTTTCTGAGCATTGTTTTTGTTTTTTCGCTCATGGTTTTTGAATAATACTTTTCATCCTATTAAAATTATGGAAATTTTAATATAGCAACGAACCGAAACCTAAAAACATAACATGGCGATGGAAATGTCAAAGCAATCACAAGAAGAAGTAAGGTTTGAAGATTATTCAACAAGTCTATGCCCAGAATGCCTAAACAAAGTTCCCATGAAGATTTACGAGGAAAACGGCGTAATCTATCTTGAAAAGACATGCCCCGAACATGGAAAGTTTGAAGATGTTTACTGGGGAGACGCTGAACTTTTCAAGCGGATTTATAGGGAATGGTATAACGCCAAATACCTTGGAAATGGTTTGGAGAACCCCCACACAAAAATTGTTAGGGGATGTCCCTACGACTGCGGCTTATGCACCCAACATAAATCTTACACAGTTTTGGGCATTATAGACGTCACAAACCGCTGCAACATGGCTTGCCCTGTCTGCTTCGCATATGCTGGTGCGGTCAACTATGTTTATGAACCAACATACCAGCAGATTGTGGACATGATTAAACTGCTTAGAAACAACAAGCCTTGGGCGTGCAATGCCCTTCAGTTTAGCGGTGGCGAACCGACAATCAGGAATGATTTGCCACAGCTAATCGCAGAAGCTAAAAAGGCTGGGGTAGAGCATGTGGAAGTGAACACTAATGGCTTGCGCCTTGCAGAGGACATAGAATACTTTAAGAAGCTTATGGACGCTGGTATGAGCACACTTTATCTTCAGTTTGATGGCTTAAGGGAAGAAATCTACAAGAAAACCCGAGGAAGAACGGACCTCGTCCAAGTTAAGCATAAGGTTTTGGAAAATGCCAGAAAAATTGGCTTGGACTCAATAGTTTTGGTTGTAACCCTTGCAAGAGGAATAAACGATAAAGACTTGGGCGAAATAGTGCGCTATGCAATTGAAAACCACGATGTTGTCAGATGCATTAACATCCAGCCTATTTCTATGGCTGGAAGAGCACGCAAAAAAGAAATGCGAAAAATGCGCATAACAGTGCCAGACACTATCAAGCTTATAGAGGAACAGACAAACGGAATTGTGACGCGTTGGGACTGGCGTCCCGTTAATTGGCCAGTTCCAATCTCTAAAGGTATGAGTGTTGCGAAGAACAGGATTTATCCAGAGTTTACTATGCATCCCTTGTGTGGGGCTGCAACATTCCTAGTAATTGAAAAGGACAATTCATACAAGCCCATCACGCAGCATGTGGATATAGATCGTTTCGCCGAAGTTTTCTGGAATGTCTATTACTCTGGCGTTAAAGGCAAAAGGACGATGGCGAAAATAAAAATGTTGGAGTTGCTGCCCTTGGTAAAGTCGCCGCTTATTAGAGGCCTGCTTAAAGACGTCATAACAAAGGGAAGTTACGAGGCTCTTGGAGACTTTATGCGTAAAATAGTTATGATCGGAATAATGCATTTTATGGATGCTTGGAACTTTGACCTAGACCGCGTACAAAGATGCGTTATACACTATGCAACACCTGACGGCAAAGTTAGGCCATTTTGCACGTATAATAGCATCCACAGAAATAACGTGGAAAAACAGTTCGCCATTTCGGTCAACAAATGGACTGAAAGATTTGGGAAGAAATTAAGTGAGCCCGCATGAAGGAACAATAAAATAGAGGAGAGATTTAAAGCAATTTATGCTTATGATCTTTTACTTTAATGAAAAGCTTAAATGTCTTACATTCTACTTTGAATTTTCAAAGTAGAGGGGATGGTTGAATGAGAAAAGTTGTGATAGTTGACTATCTAAGATCTCCCTTTTCAAGGTCGAGGCCAAAAGAACCAGAAAGAGATAAGTTTAATCCATTGAGGATGGATCAGGTATCCGCCATGCTTATTGAAAAGATAATTGAGAGAACATGCGTCGATGCAAAAGAAATTAATGAGGTTATTGCAGCAAGCGCTTTTGGTGTTTGGGAGCAGTGGACCTATGGAGGGCGATCAATCGTCATGTTGGCAAAGCTTCCAGTAGAAGTTCCTGCATTCTTCGTCGACAGGCAATGTGGTTCTTCCATGACTGCAATACATGTAGGGACCATGGAGATAATGACCGGAAACGCCGATATCGTAATTGCGACTGGAATGGAGCATATGACCCATGTTCCAATGGGGGAGAACCCGTACATTAATCCTCCAGCAGTTTTAATTGAAAAGGAGGAATATAGAAGGTACGAAATGGAAGTAGGCTTCGTAATGGGGTTCACAGCTGAGAGACTCTTCAAAGAGGCCGCTGAAAAATATAAGCTTACAAAAGATGACATGGATGGTTGGTCTCTAAGAAGTCATCAACTCGCAACGAAAGCTCAGCAAGAAGGCTACTTTAACGGAGAAATTTTACCAATACCCGTAACTTATCCTGATGGAACGACCGAAATTATAGATAAAGATCTAAGCGTACGTCCAGATACAACAATAGATAAGATTCGAAATCTCCCACCTGCGTTCGTAGAAGGTGGAGTTATAACAGCTGGAAATTCCTCGCCCCTTAATGCTGGTGCCTCTTGTGTGATGCTGGCCTCAGAAGAAAGAGCAAAGGCGTTGGGTTTAGAGCCGTTAGCTACAATAAAATCCATTGGTTGGGCGGGCGTTCATCCAGCGGTTATGGGAAAAGGGCCTGTCCCTGCCAGTCGAGTAGCACTTAAACGCGCTGGTCTAGAGGTTAAAGACATCGATTTTTGGGAGATTAACGAGGCCTTTGCTATCGTTACCCTTTGGTGCATAAAGGAACTTGGAGTGGATCCGGATAAAGTGAACACTAAAGGCGGAGCCATTGCTATAGGCCATCCGCTTGGAGCTACTGGTGCTAGGCTCGTGGGAACCTTAGCGAGAATATTGAACATGGAAGGCGGGAGATATGGGTTAGCCACAGCATGTATCGGTGGGGGACAAGGAGTGGCTACTATAATCGAGAAGGAATAAAACGTCACTTTCTTTATCTTCCGAAATTATTTATTTATCCCAATTGAAATAATCATAAACGCAATACAGGTTATATCGCCAAGCTAGTACATTATCGTTATAGGTGACTTGTTCCTAAGTGTAAAGTTATTTAAAGAGAATTGCTTTGGAATATGTTTCAAACGGTTTAGATGGTGGAAAAATGATAGAAAATGATTTCTTAAGCACGCATGATGAAATCAGTCTACGAGAGGAAGTTAAACACTTCGTGAAAAGTGTGGATCCAGAACTTCTGAGAAAAATGGACAGAAACGAAATAGACTATCCTTTTGAGTTTCTTCGTCAAGCTGCAGATCGAAAACTTCTGGGACTACGCTTTCCCAAAAAATATGGCGGAAGGGAACTAACGTGGACGGCTGAAATGGTTGCTTTAGAGGAGATCGGCGTGCTAGGAATGGGGTTGGGATGTAGCTACGCCATGGTTAGTATAGTCGGAGAAGCGTTAAACAAGTTCGGCACGGAATGGCAGAAGGAGAACTTTCTGAAACCAATAATTAGAGGTGAAAAAGTGGCAGCGGAAGGGCTGACTGAACCAAGGGGTGGAAGCGACTTTTTTGGAACAGAGACAAAAGCCGAGAGAAAAGGGAAAAAGTGGATAATTAATGGAGAAAAAAGATTCATTGCTGGAGGCAAGGTTGCAGACTTTTACCTAATATACGCAAGAACAGACCCAAAAGCTCCGGGACATAAGGCTTTGACAGCCTTTTTAATTGAGAGGAAGATGGGCGTAAAAATTGAGGAAGTCTACAGTCTCTTAGGATTTAGAGGCATGGGAACTGCTAGAATAGTTTTCAAAAATATTGAAGTGCCAGATGAATACAGAGTAGGTGAGGTAAATGGCGGCGCCGCTGTATTTAATCGAATGATGGTCCCAGAAAGGCTAACTTCTGCAACTGGTGCATTAGGAGCAGCAAGGACAGCTTTAGAAATAGCCATCAAATATTCAACCAAAAGGAAAGCCTTTGGAATGCCGATACGCAATTTTCAGGCAATCAATTTTAAGATAGCGGAAAGCGTCATGAAACTCGATGCAGCAAGGGCCCTTGTATATACGGCTGCTAAAGCTGCAGATGAATCAGATAAGGGCTTACCAATAGATCCAAGACGTTTAGTTAGCGAAGCAAAGTGCTTTGCAACAGATATAGGCTGGGAAATCGTTAACGTTGCAATGCAGATATTAGGTGGTATAGGCTACACACAAATTTACCCGATCGAAAGACTTTTAAGAGATATGAGGCTGGCGCCGATATGGACTGGAAGCAACGAAATAATGAAGTTACTTATCCAACACGAAGTCTATAAGATAATTGGTATGCCATCACTTGATAGAGATGTAGAAATGGATGCAATGGAGTGGCAAAAGGAAATTGAAAAAGTATATGAATAACATTCAAAAGTCACAGCAAAATAGGAATTAGATAGAACCTAACATATTAAACTTTAAAGTTAGAATGAAATGTCTCCTATGGAAAACTGCACCTTTTGCGAGATCCCTCAGTATGCATATAAGCAATATTACTTTAAAACGTTATAACCTAATTAAGCATATTACACAGGCTCCATTTTAATGAAGATTTCTTATGGAAAAGTATAAAACTGTGTTTAGAAAGCATTGCTAAAAACGATTTAAGTGATTAGAGAATGGAAGACACAAAGGCAGTTGAATCTTTAAAATGCTTTTTTGAACCGAAAAGCGTAGCAGTGGTTGGAGCGTCACGTAACCCATTCAAATATGGCCACTCTCTTCTAAAAAATCTCCTTGATTTGGAGTTTAAGGGGAATATCTATCCTGTTAACCCAAACGCTGAAGAAATATTAGGCTTGAAAGCTTATCCTCAAATTAGCGCTATAAAAGAGGATTTAGATCTTGCAATAATCATCGTTCCAGCATCTAAAGTCCCTCAAATAATGCAAGAGTGCGCAGAAAGACACGTTAAAGGAGTTGTTATCTGCTCATCGGGTTTCCGCGAGGCAGGAGAGGAAGGAAAAAAGCTTGAAGAAGAAGTTGTGACAATAGCGAAAAACGCTGGAATCCGGGTAGTAGGGCCAAATACAACAGGCATATTAAATGCGGCTAACAATTTTACAACATCTTTTGTACCGCTTCCAAAATTTAGAAAAGGAAACGTCGCCATGGTGGCCCAAACAGGTCTTTTTGCGGCTGCTGCGTTTTGGTGGATCATATCTAAACAACCCTTCGGTGTAAGCAAAATAGTGGGGCTTGGAAACAAATGCGACGTAGACGACGCTGAAATTCTTGAATACCTCGCAGGAGATAAAGACACAGAAGTTATAGCAATTTACATGGAAGGGGTAAAGAATGGAAAACGCCTTTTCAAAACATTCAAAGAGGTCTCAAAGATTAAGCCTATAATAGTGCTTAAATCGGGTAGAAGCCCAGCTGGCATAAAAGCCTCCCTATCTCATACAGGCTCGCTTGCTGTTAGAGATGAAATTTTTAACGCGGTTTGTAAGCAGGCCGGTGTTATACGAGTGGATGGAGACCTCGATGAGTTATTAGACATCACAAAGGCTTTTGCTTTACAGCCGTTGCCGAGAGGAAATAAAGTTGCGGTAGTCAGTGTTACTGGAGGGGGAGGCGTTATAGCAGCCGATAAATGTCAAGAGTATGGTTTAGAACTCGCACAACTCTCAAGCGAAACAGTGAGGAGAATAAAGGAAAACATGCCGTCATGGGCAAATGTTAACAATCCCATTGATATCGAACCACTGTTTGAAAACGTAGGACCAGAAGAGAGTTTAAAAATATCTGTTGAAGCGGTTTTTGAGGAGGAAAGTGTTGACAGCGTTATAATAATATTTGTAGCTGTTCCTAGAATTGTCCCATATTTTGAGATAAAAAGGGCGGTGCAATATTTAAAGGCTAAAAACACTGCGCAAAAACCGATATTAACCTATCTTCTAGGATACAAAGAAACGGTTGACTCTTGGACTGCACAGCTTGAAGAAGAAAAAATTCCTGTATACTCTTCGCTAGAAAAATGCGTTAAGGCTTTAGGGTGTTTATGGAAATATAAAATGTACAAGGCAGAGAAAAACAGGTATTAAGAACTATTCTATTCCGGCAAGAATTTTCGCAAGTTCTTTTTTAAAGGCGACGTCTACCGTCCGCTCAATCATTATCCTTTGTGCTTGAGGTGAACCTGCTCCATGCATGGATTCCGTTCGATATCCGACCGCACCTAATCCCATCGAAATATTTTCTATTAACCTGAAGATTCTAAGCCTATGCTCCGCTGGAACGTTCTCCACGCCCTTAAGATATTTTTGAATGTATTTTCCAATTTTTGGGCTTTTCAAGTCTTTTTCTGATGGAGCGGTTGCTATGAGTCCACCTGCAATATCTTCGGCTAATCTCACGATTTCGTATGGAAACCTTGTAACATTATGCTTACATATATTTGCTAACAGTATGTTGACCTGATAGGTTCCTGACGGTGTTTTATAACCTTCCGCTGAGCATGCTATTCCGCAGGCATACAACGTTTCGTTTAGATGGTTCATCTCAACCATTTTATCCCTTATATGGGCAGCTTTCTCAACTCCGTTATATTCGGCTATGGTGGCCACAGCACCAATGAGAACATCGCCTACGCCAGCCTTGCAACCGCCATAACTTTGCCTATGGTATGCCGCAAACCGCTCCACTAATGGAAGCGTAAACTCGTATTCCTCCGCCATAAAAACTCTTTCCCATGGAACAAAAACATCGTCGAAAATCACCATCGCCTCTTGTCCGCTATATTTAACGTTTCCTAAATCCATCCTTCCTTCTTCGAGCTTCCTAGTATCACATGATTGCCTACCATAGACATACATTATTCCTTCCGTGTCGCTTGGAACAGCAAAGGATACAGCATAGCTTTTGTCCTTATCTGTCATTGTTCTAGTAGGCATTACAATTATTTCGTGACTGTTAACAGCGCCCGTTATATGAACCTTTGCGCCCCTAACAACTATTCCATCTTCCCTTTTTTCAATTATTCTTAAATATAGGTCTGGGTCTGCTTGCTGGCTAGGTGGAAGGCTACGATCTCCCTTCGGATCCGTCATCGCGCCACAGCAGAAAAGATCATTTTCTTGAACGTATCTTAGAAAGTTTAAGAACCTTACATAGTACTGAGTTCCAAGTTTCTGATCAATTTCATAAGTTACGCTTGAAAGAGTATTTATGGCATCCCATCCAACGCATCTTTGAAAGCATGTTCCAGTTTTTTGGCCTAAAACCCTAAGAAGTTTTACTTTTTTAATTAAGTCTTCGGCGCTTTGATGTATATGATTGAACCTGTTTACTTTTTCCCCTATTATATGAGATTTCGCTGTAGACAACTCTTGATATTGGGGGTCACAGGCGATATCGTAGGTTACTGCAGCAGCGTTCACTGATGGCTTTATGATCGGATGCTCTAGCGGATTTTTTACTTCTTCTCCGAAAAGGTAAACTCCGATCCTTCTTTTTTTGAGACTCTCTATATAATCCATTCCCGTTTTTACTGGCATCTTGACACTCTCCATAATACTAACTTTAATTATAGAAGTATTTCTGGTTTTAAACGAAAAACGTAAGTTTTTACGCGGATTATGTTTTCGTAAAAGGGGTGAGTAATGTTTAGGCGAATACTATTGCGTTTAAAAGCCTAAAAATGTAGGTTAGTTTAGGCTTTATTCTGGCCTAGTAAACTCGTATGTGAGTTGTCCTTGGGAGGTCTGTTTAGCCACAAGCCTAGCTTTCATTCCCACTTTAACTTCTGAAGGTTTAAAGTTTGTTAGCCATGCCAGCACTCGTACACCTTCCTTTAATCGACCAATTGCCACAGTGTATGGCTTCTCCTGTTGGAAAGTTGTGGGTCTAACAATAACGTGAGTGAAAGTTTCAATTGTTGCCTCATTACTAAGTTCAATCCACTCCATGTCGGATGACAGACATGAGCAGTCTGCAGCTGGTGGGAAGTGAAGTGTACCGCATTTCTTACATTTTGTCGCCAGTATTTTTCCTTGCTTCAATCCTTCCCAGAAAGGCAAAGTCTTACTTACAGGTATGTCATGCACAACTTTTATTTCCCTTGATTTTATAGTTGGCATAGCTGACACGTAATCATCTCCTTAAAATTGTTACATAACAGTAATGTCCTGTTCCGCCAACATTGTGAGCAAGTCCTATGTAATTTTTCAGCGGAACTTGCCTACTTCTCTCTATAGCTTCTTCCCTTAACTGCTTTGTCAGTTCGTATATCATTGAGCAGCCAGTTGCGCCTATTGGATGCCCTTTAGCTTTTAAGCCGCCATCAACGTTCACGGGGATTTTCCCGCCTATTTCCGTTTGCCCTTCACGAATAAGTTTTGCGCCCTCACCTTTTTTGCAGAAGCCTAAATCTTCATAAGCCATTATCTCCGCAATAGTGAAACAGTCATGAACATTTGCAAAGTCAACTTGGTCAGGAGTTATTTTCGCCATTTTGTACGCTGTTCTTGATGCTTGCACAGCGGCTTCCAATCCAACGTAATCCAACCGCTTACTCAAATTTGCTGTCCCAGAAGAGTAGCCCATGCCAGCAACCCATACTGGAGTATCAATTTTCAATTCCTTAACTTTCTCCTCTGAAGCAAGAATAACCGAAGCTGCTCCGTCTGTTATAGGACAGCAGTCATATAATTTAAGCGGCCACGCAATAACCATAGATGAGAGGGCATCGTCTACTGTTATCTTGTTTTGGAGGTGAGCGACAGGATTCATCGAAGCATATTTATGATTTTTAACGGCCACTAACGCCAAATCCTCTTCGGTTGTTCCATACTTGGCCATGTGTGCGGTAGCGTGCAGAGCATAATACGCTGGGAATGTTAATCCAAAGTTATGAAACTCCCAAGTATAATACCCGCTTCTTCCAATAAACTCCATGGCTGTCGGGGTGTCGATTTGCCTCATTTTTTCAATGCCTATTGCAGCTGTAATTTCTGCATATCCGCTAGCTATTGCTGAGTACGCTGTAAAAAAAGCTGCACTCCCAGTTGCACATGCAGCTTCACAACGGACCAACCCTGCTCCAGTAAGGCCGCAATATTCGGATATAGTTACTGCTGGTAGGGATTCTTCGTACCACGCTCCAGCTCCAGCAGATCCAAAGGCTACAAATTCTATGTCTCTTGGGGATACGCCAGCATCCTCAATGGACTGTTTGACAGCCTCAAAGGCAAGTTCTTGAACATTTACATCGTTTCTGTTACCAAATTTAGAGTTGCCAACGCCTATAACCGCCACTTTCCGCATAATAATCTCCTCATAATCCATTAAAAGCAATTACATAAATAAAAGAGGAAGATAGGTTTTCACTTTCCCTTGAACTCTGCTTTCCTCCTCGACATGAAAGCCTCTACGCCTTCCATCAGATCTTCCGTGGAGAAGGTTAATCCCATGTATGCAGCTTCTAAACGCAATCCAACTTCCAGCGGCACTTGGGCTCCAAAGTTCACCGCATATTTCGCATACTTTAGCGCCACAGGAGGGCCTTCACTTAGTTTTTTGGCAAGATCGCGCGCTTCGTCCCTGAGCTTATCATAGTTAACGACTTTATTGACTAAACCTATTTTCAATGCTTCGTCGGCTTTAATTCTATTCCCCAACATCACCAGCTCTTTAGCTTTTGCAAGACCGGCAACCCTGACAAGTCGCTGAGTGCCACCCCAACCGGGTATGAGCCCCAAATTTATTTCAGGGCTCCCAAGTTCTGCATGCTCAGCCGCTATTCTGAAGTCACAGGCTAATGCAAGTTCCAATCCTCCGCCCAAAGCAAAGCCGTTAATGGCTGCAATGACAGGTTTTGAAAGCTGCTCTATTTTGCTGAAAACGCTTTGTCCAAGTCTTGAGAACTCCTCCGCTGTGACTGGTGTTGCTTTTGGAAAAGCTGTTACATCTGCTCCGGCGCTGAAAGCTCGGTCTCCTTCACCGGTTATTACAATGCATCTTATGGATGGATCCCTCTCAGCGGTGTCTAATGCATCTGCGAGTTCTTGCATTAAAATGTCGTTAAGAGCGTTAAGCCTATGTGGTCTATTGAGAATTATCCAAAGTACGCGTTCCTCTCTCTCTATTTTTATGGTTTCATACGCCTTACTCATAGCTTCACCCTAACCATCTTTTTTAAAGAGCCTAATAATTTATTTTAGAGAATTTAAAACTTTCTTAGGAGGTACTTGAGGACTGTTAGCTTCTGAATTTCACTTGTGCCTTCGTAGATTTCTGTTATTTTCGCATCTCTGTGATATCTTTCAACACGGTATTCACCCAAGTAGCCATATCCTCCAAGCGTCTGAATTGCAAAGTCTGTCGCCTCCATCGCCACACGACTTGCATAATGTTTAGCCATTGCTGTTGCCATAGGATCCATTTTTCCAACATCTACAAGCCATGCAGCCTTGTACGTTAGCAGTCTTGCTGCTTCAATTTTTGTTGCAAGCTCAGCTAATGTGCATCCTATAGCCTCATGCTGTATTATGGGTTGCCCGAAGGCTTCCCTTTGTTTCGCATATTTGAAGGCTATCTCCCATGCCCCTTGAGCCATGCCGACAGCTTGGGCTGCCACACCAACTCTAGTTTTGTCGAAAAATTCCATTGAATAATAAAAGCCCTTGTTAAGTTCACCTATAATATTCCAATCTTTGACCTTCACATTGTCGAACCTAACTTCGCCCGTAACGGAGCATCTTATTCCCATTTTGTTATGAAGCTTTGTTGTTTCCAGTCCAGGTGTGCCTTTATCAACTACGAATAGTGTTTCACCTCTGTATGTTGGCCTAACCTTCGTGTCTGTTTGCGCCAAAACCACCATAAAGTCGGCTGTGGTGGCATTTGTTATGAAAGTTTTTGTCCCGTTTATCCACCATTCGTCTCCGTACTTTGTCGCTGTTGTTTCCATGCGGGTTATGTCGCTTCCGCTAACGTTAGGTTCTGTGAAGGCCGCAGCTGAAATGAAGTCGCCTCTACAGATGGGCGGCAAGTACTTCTCTTTCTGTTCTTTAGTTCCATGAACAAGAATGAACTCGCTTCCGAAAGTTCCGCTCATAATGGCCACACCAAGCGATGAGTCCGCCCTGCACATTTCCTCTACCACTAGGCATGTTTCCAAGAGGCCGTAGCCTTGTCCATTATATTCTTGCGGAAAAGCCATGCTTGTAAAGCCCAACTTTGCGGCTTTCTTGTAGAGCTCCAGCGGAAATTCTTCTTTTCGGTCAAGTTCTATAGCAAGCTCTGGTTTAAATTCTTTTTCGCAGAACTCTCTTACGGCGTTTTTTATTCCAATCTGTTCTTCTGTTAATTCAAACTTCATCTAGTAGAACCCCCTTCCAGTTTTTTTACCTAACCAGCCCTTGCTGACATAATCCTCTAATAAAGGGCAAGGTTTATACATTTCCATGTTATATTTGGCGTACATTTCCTTTAACTTGTTGACAACAACGTCTATGCCTACTCTATCTGCATATTCGCATGGGCCTGAAGGCCATCCGGTGCCAAGTTTCATTCCAGTATCTATGTCTGCTGGACTTGCAGCATCCTCATATACAAGCCAGGCCGCCTCGTTTGCAGCCACAGCCCAGGATCTTTCAACGTCATATTCTTCCATTAGGTTGAAGGGTATTCTCGGCCTGCCCTTGGTCCAGTCATAAAAGCCTACGCCTGTTTTCTGTCCAAACTTCCGTTCTTTAACTAATGGTTCTATTATCTCTACACATGGTTTGAAGCGCTCGCCGTAAGCTTCGTAAAGTATTTTCCCTACTTCAGAAGCTATGTCCAGTCCCACGTAGTCGGCCAGTTCGAACCATCCCATTGGGAAACCGCCGCTGTATTTTACTGACGCATCTATCCCTTCTTTTGTTGCTTCTCCTCGATGAAGAGTCCAGAAAGCCTCATTAAAAACTGCCCCAAGCACCCTGTTAACTATGAAACCCCGCACATCTTTCCGAACGATCACAGGCGTCTTCCCCAGTTTTTTGGACAAATCCACGAGGGTGTTTATTGTCTCTTGGCTTGTTTTCTCTCCCTTAATTACTTCAACTAAAGCCATTAGTTGTGGTGGATTAAAGAAGTGCATTCCTGCAACTTTATCTGGACGTTTGGTAGCATTCCCCATCTCAGTAATGCTTAAAGTTGAAGTGTTGGACGCAAGAATTGCATGAGAGGGCGCGACATTATCCAATTGAGCAAAAACCTTCTTTTTCAGTTCCATGTTTTCCGGTACAGCCTCGATGGCGAAATCTATGTCTTTAGCTGCCTGCTCGTAAGTTGTGGTGGTGCTTATTCTTGCTAGGATCGTTTGGACATCTTCAGGCCTTATACGCCTTTTCTCTGCGAATTTTTCGAGACTCCACTTAATTTTCTCTAACCCTTTTTGAAGCAGATCATCGCTAATGTCAACCATTGTCACTTGGTAGCCGTTCATCGCTAAAAGTTGAGCTATTCCATGTCCCATAGCTCCAGAACCAATGACTGCAGCTTTTTTCAACTTTTCAGCCAAACAAACTCCCCCATTTAAAGAGTCTTTGAATAATTACACTAATCTTTATAAATTTTTCACGACGAATTCGAAGCTGAAAACATAAAATATAAAAAGAGAGGTTATTATTTTTGGAGGAAGTTCACTATTGTTAATTTTTGGATTTCGCTTGTGCCCTCATAGATTTCAGTTATTTTTGCACACCTGTGGAAGCGTTCTACATGGTAGTCCGCTAAATAGCCGTAGCCGCCAAATACTTGGATAGCGTCGTCTGTGACTTCCACGGCCACGCGGCTTGCATAGGCTTTAGCCATTGAAGTTGCCACCGGGCTGGGCTTTTCGTGATCGTATATCCAAGCTGCTTTGTACGTAAGCAGACGGGCTGTTTCTATTTTTACGGCCATTTCAGCCAACTTAAAGGAGACACCTTGAAAACTGATTATTGGCTGCCCGAACTGTTTGCGTGTTTTAGCATAGTTTAATGCTTTTTCAAATGCTCCTTGGGCTATGCCAACAGCCTGGGCCGCCACGGTTATGCGGGTTCCATCGAAAAGTTCAAGTGTATAGTAAAAGCCCTTGTTGAGCTCGCCAACAAGGTTGTTCGTAGGCACGTGAAGGTCGCTTATTGCTAATGAGCCAGTGATGCACGGCCTTATACCCATCTTTCCGTGTAGTTTTGTTGATTCTAAGCCTGGCATGCCTTTTTCCGCTAGGAAAAGACTTTGTCCGCGGTGGGGCGGGGTCACGTTTGGATCCGTTTGACACAGGATTATGAAGGTGTCAGCTATCGGAGCGTTGGTAATGAACTGTTTTGAGCCGTTAATAAGCCACTCGTCACCCACCTTAACGGCTGTTGTATCTAATTTAGTTATGTCACTTCCATGTTCCGGTTCCGTGAAGGCTGCTGCAGAGATTTTATCACCCTTAGCGAGAGGTGGAATGTACTTTTCCTTTTGCTCTACTGTACCGTGCTTAAGCAAGACGTCTGGAACCATTAGGTTTCCGAGGGAGACTGCCACCCCCAACCCTGGGTCGATGCGGCAGAATTCTTCAACGACTAAGCATTCTTCCAGAACACCATATCCTTGTCCATCATACTCCTGCGGTATACGCATACTTGTAAAGCCCAGTTTGGCTGCTTTCCTATAAATCTCCATTGGGAACTCTTCTTTCTGGTCGTATTCTAGGGCCAGTTCCGGTGTGAACTCTTTTTCTGCGAACTCGTGGGCAGCCTTTTTTATCTCCATCTGCTCCTCTGTTAGCTTGAAGTTCATGCTATTCCACCATTGCTAAGCTATGCTTTTTGTGCTTTCAACTCGCTAATCTTGCTTTTCAATATCGGCAAAACTTTGAATAAGTCTTCAACAACTCCGTAGTCTGAAAAGCTGAATATGGGAGCTTTGGGGTCTTTGTTAACTGCTATTATAAGGTCAGAGTTTTTCATTCCCAAGACATGCTGGAAGGCCCCGCTTATGCCCACGGCTATGTAGAGTTTTGGCTTGACAGTTTTTCCAGAAGTTCCTACCTGCCGGTCGCTGGGAAGCCAACCCTTATCTACAATCGGGCGTGAACATGCCAGCACTCCGCCGAGAGCCTTTGCCAACTCTTCAACCATCGGAATGTTGCTTTGATCCTTTATACCCCTTCCAATGCCTACAAGCACTTCCGCTGCTGTTATGTCAACGCCACCTGGTGGCGGCAAGACATATTCAAGGAACCGCTTTGTTGTCGTTTCCTCTTTTAGAGGCGACGGAACCTCAATTATTTGCCCGTTTAATGGTGTCGAGGGCCTTTGAGCTTGGAAAGCTGCTTGGCGCACTGTAACCATGTAGTTTTCAGACTCTCGTAGCGTTGCCTTAACGTTCACTTTTCCTCCATACATCTGCCTTGTAACAGTGAACACGTCGTCTTCAAAAGTCATGTCTATGCAGTCCGTTGCCAAAGGAATGTTTAGGGCTGCAGCAAGCCGAGGAGCAAGCTCAACGCCATAAGACGTATGCCCAATAACTGTTAGAATGGGCTTACGCTCTTGGATTAAGGGCGAAAGGACCTTTTGGTAGGCCTCTGAATTGAAGTTTTCAAGCCTTTCATCCTCAATTATCAGAACCTTCTCGGCGTGCTCAGCTAGGCTTTTTGCAGGTTCTCTAACACTTTTACCTAGAATAACAGCCACAGGGTCGGCGTTTATTTTCTGTGCCAGTTCTCTAGCTTTCGTCAGCATTTCAAAGGTTATGTCCCTAAGCTGTCCTTGCCTATGCTCGGCTAGAACAAAGATTTCAGTCATTCCTTAAATCAGCCCCCTTGACTTTAAGATTTCAACAATCCTTGTTGCTATTTCATCCGGGCTTCCCTTGAGGAACTCAGCTTGCTTCTCCACCGGTGGAACGTAGAGTCTCTCTATTCTTAGCCATGAGCCAGCCTCGCCCACATCGTTTTCAGTCAAGCCTATGTTTGCTAATCCCATAACTTTGACCTCTTTCTGCATAGCCTTGCGAATACCCATAATAGAGACGTAACGAGGCTCATTTATGCCCGTCTGAACAGCGAAAAGCGCTGGCAGCTTAACTTCTAAGCGTTCCTCTAGACCGCCTTCAAGCTCGCGATTGATGAGGGCTTTTCCATCGACGAATTCAATCTTCTTAACCATTGTCGCGTGAGGAATGCCTAGCAACTCGGCTAAAACTGGACCGACAACAGCGCTACCATCATCACCTGCTTGCGCTCCTGTTAAGATTAGGTCGAAGCGAAGGTTTTTGACTACACTGTGGAGGATTTTTGCGGTTGCAAAGGCATCCGAGCCGGCAAACTTCGGGTCTGTTAGACGTATTGCTACATCAGCGCCACGGGCGAGACATTTTCTAAGTGTGCTTTCAGAGTCTTCTTGACCTATTGTTATTGCTGTAACTGTTCCGCCAAATTTTTCTTTTATGCGCACAGCCTCCTCCAATGCGTAGTCATCCCACTCGTTAATATCAAAGACTAAGCCCGCCTTTTCTATGCCTTTGCCGCTTGCATCAATTTTGAGCTCCGCCTCTGCTGTTTCCGGAACATGCTTAACACAAACAATAATGTCCAAACGCATTCTCTCCTAAACTGTTTTGAAATGTTGTTACAACTGTTTTCATATATTTTTTACCCAAAACCTTATGCAGTATTAATGTTTAAAACTTGGTTTTATTCGCAAAAGCCTTTATCAAACTAAGACGGAAATGAAAATGGAATAAACATGAAAAATGAAATCGACTGGCTTCCGATATTAATTCGGTGCAGAGAAAACGTGAAAAAGCGGATAACCCCACTTTTAGAAAATGAAAGGAAACAGCAGCTGCTAAACCTTGGCATCGGGGCTGGCGGCGACCCGATTAAACAGATCGATATAGAAGCGGAAAAAGCCATCGTGGAAACTCTTGTTGGTCAAGACATATCCTTCACCCTGATAAGCGAAGAGTCTGGCATAAGAGAATATGGTGAAAACTCAGGCGAAAATTATGTTACAGCAGATCCAATAGATGGAACAACAAACCTGACAAGGGGTATACCGTTCTATGCAACATCCATAGCAGTTTCTAAGAAGCCCAAGTTAGACGCTGTTCACACGGCATTGGTTGCAGACCTCATACATGACACAACATACACAGCTGAAAAGCGCAAAGGAGCATACCGCAATAACCAAAAAATATCCCCATCAAAGCAAACAACTCTCGAAGAAGCTATAGTGGGCATAGATCTAAACACTTATAAGGCACGAGAAATCGCCCCACAACTAACAAGCCTCATTGAAAAAACAAAGCACATACGCCACTTAGGGGCCAACGCCCTAGAGCTATGCTATGTAGCTGACGGAAAAACAGACGCCTTCATCGACATCCGCGGAAAACTTAGAACAACAGACACAGCAGCAGCATTTCTAATAATAAATGAAGCCGGGGCACTTATTACAACGCTTGACGGAAAGCGTTTAAACACCAAATTACATCCTAAGGAAAAACTAACCTTCATAGCTTCAGCAAACCAAAAAATTCACGAGAAAATTTTAAGCCTAATAAAAAGAGTTGAAGCATAACCAATGATAACACCCTTAATGCCCTACCCAGCAGCTCTTTTAATGACGAAAGAAACAAGAGTTCTAGTTGTTGCAGATCTACACATAGGATGGGAAATAGCCCTATCAGAGAAAGGCATACACGTCCCAACTCAAATGCCCAAACTCCTGCAAAAACTAAAAACCCTCATAAGCTCATACAAGCCGAAAATACTTTTGATAATAGGCGACGTCAAACATACGGTGGCAACAGCAGAAATAAGCGAATGGCATGATGTCCCTGATTTCTTCACAGAATTTAAAGCGTATGTCAAAGAAATACATTTAATTCGGGGAAACCACGACGGAAACCTCGATCCATTACTCCCGGAGGGAATAAAAACCCTCCCATCATCAGGCACCATCATAGAAGATGTAGGCTTTTTCCATGGTCACCGTTGGCCATCGCCAGCGCTTTTAAAGTGCAAAACGCTTGTAATGGGACATGTGCATCCGGTTGTAGGGTTCCGTGATCCCGCCGGTTTTAGGATAACAAAGCAGGTTTGGGTTAAGGCAAACTGCAACAAAGAACAGCTAACAAGAATCTTACTGGAAAAGAATAAAATAAAAATTGAGAATAATCCACAAGAAACACTTCTCAAACATTATGGTATTAAGCCTAAAACCTTCCAACTTTTTATAATGCCGTCTTTCAATGAATATTTGGGAGGAAAACCATTGAACGAGAAAAACTCTAACGAAGAAGTGAAAAGCGAAAAAATTGTTGGACCAATTCTGAGGTCGGATG
The DNA here is from genome assembly GCA_938023865.1 of uncultured archaeon. Taxonomy (GTDB): domain Archaea; phylum Thermoproteota; class Bathyarchaeia; order Bathyarchaeales; family Bathycorpusculaceae; genus JAGTQI01. Next base: position 17,530 of record CALJDG010000031.1, read on the forward strand.
CTATTGATTTGGAAAATGCGGAAATTTACCTTCTAGACGGAACATTTCTTGGAACTTTAAGCCAGCTTAAAGCATTGGCGTAGCGTAAAGATTTTATAGACTGAAGGTTTCCAACTAAACTGGTGAAAAAATGCCTTCTGAAGAAGATTTTCCAGATTGGTTTAGAAGGAGAAGATTTCCATTCTTCGGAAGCTGGTTCTTCGAGGATATCGACAGAATGTTCCAGGAAATGGAAAGGTGGATGGAAAAGGAATTCAAAGAGTTTACCTCAAGAATTCCAAGAGACTATGTCAAAGAGCGCAAACTACCAAACGGCTCAACGATAAAAGAATGGGGACCCTTCGTTTATGGCTACAGCATCAAAATAGGACCGGATGGCAAACCAGAAATACGAGAGTTCGGAAACGTTAAGCCAACACGCCTAGGACCAAAAGTTAAAGAAGAACGTGAACCACTTGTTGATATAGTTGAAACGGACAACGAAATCCATGTAGTAGCTGAATTGCCAGGCGTTGAAAAAGAGGATATCAAGCTTCACGCCACAGAGGATACTCTGACAATAAGCGTAGATACACCTCAACGGAAATATTACAAAGAGTTGACACTTCCGGCGAAGGTCGATGTGAAAGAGGCAAAAACTCAGTATAAAAACGGGGTTTTAGAGGTTAAGCTTCCAAAGATTAAGGAAGAAAAGAAACCAAAAGGCGAGCCTATAAAAATCGAGTAACACCATCGCAACAGGCAACGCAGTGAATCCTAAGCTTGTGTCTCCATGAGCGTAGACTCCGAAAATGACATACTTAATGCTATATGTAAAGAAGTTAAGACAGAGGGCAAACTAACCGGAAAAAACCTTAACAGGCTTTATGAAGTGTTTGGGCAACGTTTCACAAAGGCATTCGAAGCCCTAAAGGAGAATCGAGTAAAGAAGTACACATTCAGGCCTAGCGGAAAAGTTGTTTGGGTTGTAGTCGGCAAAGAACGCGATTATTTGATAATGCCGGACGCCGAGTTCTGCTCGTGTGACGACTTCTACTTCCGAGTTCTAGACAGAAAAGTCCACCTTTGCTATCATTTGATTGCTCAGAAAATAGCCAGCATCCTTGATTGGTATGAGAAAATAGATGAACATGACGAACTGTACGAACCATTAATGAGGGAATGGAAGAAACTAACTCCTTAAATACTGCGACCTAGAATTAGAAAAGATTAAGAAAGGGATTCGCGTGGATATTGGGGCATACTTCGAAACTCTCAAATATGTGTTGATGACGGCAACGTTAGTCGTCTTAGTTTTAATATTTCTGCACATATTCTACGGCGGAGAAGAGAAGAAAAGCTGAATGCGTAAACGTTTCTTAACTCCTCCAGCGCCACAATAGGAGGAGTAAAATAACGCTTAAAATTCCAATGATTATGGCAAATAATGCCAGCCATGTGGCTTCTGGACCAACGCCAAAAACAATAGGAAAGGGTCCTATAAGTATGAAACCACCAAAGCTTCCTGCACTTTCACCAAATAGAAGTGTGACCGCTACCGTTATTGTGATTCCAGCTAAGATTATGAAAACGCCTAGAAAAAATAGTACCATAAAGCGTCTAATCCACTTGGTTTCTGTGTATTCCCTACTTTCGTGTTCTTCGGATGCCATTTGATTTCACCAACCCAACGAATAAAGAACTATGTAAACTATAAAGAGAAGGGCTGTGAGCATTATTGAAAGCAACAAAATGGTCTTGACGGATTCTTTATCACTTCCGAAAATTATTGGGATAGGCCCAATAATTAATGCCCCACCGCCAAACGCTTTTCCACCTTTTGTGTTTGAAAGGAAAAGCAGAACAAAGGCCACAAGGACGATTATGACACCTATGAAAATTGAGATTATACCCAGCTCGTATAGCATTCCAGCATACGGCGCCGCCATTTCCATCAGTTTATGCCTTAACATTGCAAACTTTTAAGCATTTTTAAATGGTGATGGGCATAAAATAAATCAATACGGCTGCTGTAAAGGTAACTATGAATGATGGAATCACATAATTGTAAACCTTGCTTAATGGACTTTTGAAGTAATCAGCTGTAAACGTAAAGCAAAGGTGTGTTGGCGCTATGACATACCCGAGATAAGCACTAATGTATAGAAGGGCAGAGGTCTTTGGCGAAAAAGTAAGAACCCCTGTTAAAATTGGCACACTTATGGCTATTGCTCCATGTGGAGAACCTGTGAGAAAACCAAGAACTGAGGGTATAACTGTCAACAGTATTGCAACGTCCACGCTGCCGTTAGCAACAAAATGTTTGAAAAGCTCTGAAAACCCGGAAGCAACGATCACGTTTCGAAGAAGAAAAGCTCCATAAACTGCAAGGGTTACCCCGTAAATTCCCCAATTCTTAAGAGGCTTCATCAACGCTTTGTAGTTTAACCCTGAAATTATGGCTAAAACTACCAATCCTGCAAAGGTAGCTATTAAAACATCGAAGCCTTGTCTAGCTAAGCCATAGCTTAGCGCGTCTACAAAAACAGCCACAACAATTGTTGCCATTATAGGAGAAAAAGATATGAGAAACCGTTTAAACTCCAAACTAACGTTGCCTTTTGAAATCTCAGACTTCTCTTGACCCCTTACACTTGGAACTTTCCAAAAGCCTACCAAAAAGCCAACAATAATCATCACCATGACTGTTGGAATTTGAAGCAAAATAATTGAAAACAACGCTACCCCTGTTAAGGCAGCTGTAACTATAAGGACTTGGCTTAGTGGATAAACTGGAAAAATTGTATGCCTAAACCACAAATTCACATAAGCTTTCCTCTCAGGCTTCAATTTCAACTTTTCAGCCTCCGAATCCACTATTGGAGCCGACATCAACGCCCCTCCAGCCACTGGAAGAAAACCTATCACGGCTGGAAGCACGCCCAGAACAATCTTCGGGTTTTTAACTAACCGGCTTAAGCTCTCGCTTAACCTGGCTATTTCCCCCGTTTCTTTGTAGAGTCGGCTAAGCCACATTATGCCAAAAGTCGCAAGAATAACCGATATTGCAAGAATCCCCTCACTCCTCAAGGGATTAACAGTTGCAAAAACAATGCTCGGAATACCCCACCAATCGAGAGAAAGCAAAGCCAAAAGAGCAGCTGTTGCATTTAAGGTTATCCCTAGATTAACACGTTTATATAGCATTATGCCAAGAAAACAAAAGGAAGCAACCACGGCGGTTAAAGGGTCGAACAGTCCCAAATCCAGCATCTCTCTTTAAACTTTAAAAAGCAAAAATATACTCAAACACTTAATCCTTTCCAAGAAAACACCGCAAAAGGTGCGATTATTTGAGGAGAAAAGTCTTCATCTTCGGTCCAATTCAAGGCATGGAGACAAAACAATCCTATAGGAGACAATAAAATGTATATGCATACGCTGTGGGTATGAACCAATCGACCCATGGCAACGTGAAAAGATAATTTACAGAGGCGTAGAACACATTTGGTGGGAAAAGTTCCAGCAGCAGACTTTATAAAAAGGAACTTGGAAGATATCAACAGATGCGACATTTTAATAGCTTACATGCCCAAGCTCTCCGCTGGAACATGCATGGAACTCTTCTATGCCAAAATGAAGGGAAAGAAAACAATTTGTGTGTGTAAAATCCGGAACCCGAGCCCATGGATAACTATGCACTCAGACATAATTCTCAAAGAAGTTGAAGAACTTGAACAAGCATTGAAGGACATAAATTCTCATTAATGCACCTTAAAGTTTAGAGCTTTAACGCAGCTCTTAGCCTAGCCGACCTAGCCCTAGGATTTCCCGCAACCTCCTCTTTAGTTGGCTTAACAGGTTTTTTCGTCAAAATTTTAACAAGGCCTTCTTTAGCCTTCTCCCTTAGAAAATTTTTGACAATACGGTCCTCTAGTGAATGGAAAGAGATGACCACAAGCCTACCCCCCTTATTCATTATGTTAAGGGCTTGAGGTAAAGCCTTCTCCAAATTCTCCAGCTCATTATTTACAGCTATCCTCAAAGCTTGAAAGGTCTTAGTGGCGAAATGGATTCGTCCCCTATGATACCATGACGGAGTAGCCCTCTCAATAGCCATAACTAAATCCACAGTGGTCTTTAAAGGTCTGGATCGCACAATTTCCTTTGCAATTCTTCGCGCAAATCTCTCCTGCCCATAAACTCTCAAAATCCTCCAAATATCTCTCAAACCCCAAAAATTCACTATGGCCTCAGCTGTTAAGGGATTTTCAGGGTTGTATCTCATATCAAGCGGCTCATCTCTAAGGAAAGAAAATCCCCTGCCACTCTCCCCTAAATGCCAACTTGACAAACCCAAATCAAACAAAACTCCAGAGATATGATGCCTAAAGGCATATCTGTCAACTATATCACTTAGGTCTGCAAAATTACCGCAAACAAGGATTAAACGTCTTTCATAGGCTGTACATTTAACTTTTCGTTTAAGCCTCCCCACAATTACTGGGTCAGCATCGACCCCTAAGACTCTACCAAAAGGCCCTGTTCGCTCTAAAATAGCCACAGCATGACCACCCATCCCAACAGTACAATCAACAAAATCCTCACCGGACCTTGGGTCAAGAAAATTTAAAACTTCTTCCTTCATAACCGGCAGATGCAAACTTTTACACCACAAACATTACATAATTTTCTAACCGCCACCATACACTAAATTAAAAGACAAATTCCTTTTTAGTATTTGCCATTCATTCAAGATCGTAAATAAAATTTCAAAGGTGCGGCCGCCGGGATTTGAACCCGGGTCGCCGGCTCGGGAGGCCGAAGTCCTACCAGGCTAGACTACGGCCGCAACAAAGTATTTTTACATCTCTCTCTAAAAATTTTTGTATTTTAGATGAAGCAAAACAGTCACAAGCGTATTCTGTGATTTTTCATAAGCAGTATATGTGAAGCTTATACTTTTGATTTTTCATGGGCCTTTTTTGACAAGTAGACGGTTGCTATAATAAAAATAGAAGACGCTACTGCAACAATATATAAGAAGCTCTCGAAATTTCGTTTAAAGGATTGATGAGCCGAACCTATGTCATGCAGCTGCTTTTTAAGTTTGTCAAAATCAGCTTGAAGGCTGCTAAATAGCTTATTTACGTTATCTAATTTGTTAAGGAGGTTAGAATAATCAAACAGCAATTGATCGTGTAGGTCAATGAGCTCTGAGTAAAATATTTTGACCGAACAATCGTTGTAATATTCTATGTATAAGTAAAAGTTTTCAGGGTCCGCTACATCAAGGAATGTTATGTTAATCTCTTTTTCGTTAACGAGAACGTTATGTATTTTTTTCATCAAATTTTTGGGAATAGTAATTCTACTGAAACCAGCGCTAGCATTAAAAGTTATTGATGCGCTTTTTGTTTCAACAACATTCTTGAAAGCAAAATTAGTGATGGTTGAGTTGGATATTACAATAACGTAATGAGTGCCCCCACTAAAAGATATAGCAAACGAATAAAATTTTCCCATTAAAGGATAATAATCCTTGTCCATATAGGTTATATTGTGAGGGACGTCTCCTATCCCGTCCTTGTTTAGGTCTCTGCCCTCGTATTCATCCCAGTAATTTCCTTTACTATCGTGGCTCCAAATATTGGTTGTCTGTTCAGCATAAACATCCTTTGTGTTAGCTATGAAATTATTATAATAGAAAGCGTTATTATTGCTATTGTAAGAAATTCGGACACCATAACCATTTTGTTGAAAGGCGTTTTCGTAAATTATATTATCAAGTGAATTATAGTATATATCAATACCAAAATAGTTATTTGCAAAGGTGTTTTCATAAATTTTATTTCCGCTCGCAGAAAACATTTGCATACCGATATTGTTAGATGATATTATATTTCTACATACATGATTCCCGCTGGAGTATTCTATCTTAATCCCTATATTATTGTTTATTATAATGTTATCGCTAATAACGTTTCCAAAGTATCCTACGTAAATCCCAAAACCTTGCATGTGACTATTAGTTATGGTGAAACGGCTGATAGTCACTTGAGAAGCCATTATTACGATTACGTTTCCGGAACCACCACCATTTAATATGGTGTTTTCTCGATCTTCTCCTATTAACGTGATGCCTTTTTTGATTATTATGTTTTCCTGGTATGTCCCGCCACGCACAAAAATGGTATCGCCATGACTAGCACTATTGATAGCTTCCTGTATCGTGGGATAGTCATCTGGGACTCTTAATGTTGATTGGCTAGCATACACAAGCATTCTACTACTTTTAATGGTCAAAACTGAAACTAAATATATGCATAAAAGCAAAAATAATAAAGTCAAGGTTGTTTTTGACGTGTTTATCACCTCTCACTGGTTTTTGATAATACTTTTCCGAGCATGATAGAGCATAAGATTGATAGCGAAAAAGCTGCGGCGAAAATGACGTGATTAATGATAGGTTGCATTAAACTCGAGAGCATAATGACGTAGAAAATTAACGTCATAAAGGCTAGTATATATATTTTCAGTTTTACGCCACTAGTTCGTAATGTTGTTATATTCTGTTGGTTAATAACTGATTTTATTTTTTCTATCGCCTGTTGTATTTGCTCGTCGGTAGCAAATGATACTTGATTTTTTTCGATATCTATAAATTTAAAACTTGAAAGGGCGTATCGTTGTAATTCCCAAGGCTTTGTTTTGGGCAAAATTTTTGTTACTCCGCTTTTTTCCATTTTTTTGAGCACTGTTTGAGTTTTGCGTATAAGTTGAACGTCATCCGCCTTCTCTTCGCCGTGTATTTTTTTAATTAGATCTTTAACATTTGGAAGATAAAACTCCGTTTGGAAACTTGCTATCGCCTTTGAGAGTTCGTATTGGTATTCCCCTTCTCGTAAGCGTATACCAGCAATTTTGTAATCTGAGGTTAAAGCTTCTTGCATAAACTGTATTTCTGTAAGTGTCAGCTTATGCTGTGACATTTTATCTCCTTTTCAACAGTTTCAATTGAAATAATATAAAGGGAGCCTATATATTTATTTATGCATTTCCATATGCTGCTCGTGCGTTTTTCAAGTTTTTCAACAGTTTCCATGGAAATAATTCATATTCTTTTAAAGTGGTTAAAGAAGATGATGGTTAAAATGGAGATAGCTTTAGGAAGAAAGTGTTCTCCGGTTTATGAAATGTACGTTTCTAGTGTGCCTATTGTTGGAAAAAGATATCGTAGCTCATTTGAAATTATTGCGTCGATACTTGAAGTGACTTGTGGGAAGATAAGCCGTTTTGCCATTGCAAACCGTCTAAAAACAAACTATATGTTGCTCCACAAGTATTTGGATTATCTAGTTAGGATTGGTTTTATTGATGTGGAGTATGATAGTAGACAAATTTTTTATAGGACTAGCCAGAGGGGGATTGAATTTTTGAGGCTGTACCATAATTTGTTGAAAATGCTTTCGGACGCGATCGAGGCAAAAGTTCATGTCAACATTGCCTATCAGCGTACCAACTTAAAGGGTGGTGGATAGAGGGAGAGGCAGGCGGAGTTTTGGCTTATGGTTTTCTCCCTTCTCCTTTCGGCATAAGTTAAAATCCGCCTGCCCCCTAACATTCGTTCTGTCGGTGAATATTTAAAGGGGACTTTCTAAAGATTGGTGAGTTGTGTGAGGGGTTTGTTTGTCTAGGGAGTTTACTTATGCTGGTGTGGGCGTTGACAGGGAGTTAAGGATTAAAGCGAAGGGCGCTTTGCGTTTTCTGCAGAGAACCTATGATTATAGTCGTTATGGTGGAGTTATGCAGCTTCCCTATGGAATGATTTTTCCTTTTCGGGATGGTGTTTATTTGGATTTTGTAATTGAGGGTGTTGGCACTAAGGTTTTGATTGCGCAGTTAGCAGGAAAATATGATACTATAGGTATTGATGGCGTGGCTATGGCTATTAACGATGTTATTCGTTCCGGTGCTAGGCCTTTAGCTGTTGTTGATAATATTCATGCTCAAGTTTCTAATCCTGTTTTAGTAAGTGAGTGGATAAAGGGTATTGTGAGGGGTGCTATTGAAGCTGAGTGTGTTGTTCCGGGCGGCGAGATCGGCGATGTTGCTGAGCTGATTAAGGGTTTGATTGAAGGGAAGGGTTTTGACATGGTTTTTGCTTCTATTGGCGAAGTTTCTAAGGACAAAATTATTTACGGCAGAGGTTTGAAACCTGGCGATGTTGTTGTTGGTTTGCGTAGTTCTGGAATCCACAGTAATGGTGTAACTTTGGCGCGGAAGGTTTTGTTTAAGTGTTGGGGTGGAATATACGACCCGTTTGACGCCCCGGAACTGCTCGAAAGGGAGCTGGTGTATGAAGTTTTGGAGCCTACTAAGATTTATGTTAAGCCTTTTTTGCGTGTTGCGGATGAAGTTAGGGTTAAGGCCGCTGTGCATGTTACTGGTGATGCCTATTTGAAGTTTGACCGTTTGATGCTTTTTTCCGAGGGTGTAGGTTTCGAGTTTGACAATTTTAAGCCTCAGCCGATTTTTGAGTTGATTCAGAAGGCTGCTTCTGAGCTTGGCAGCAAAATATCGGATAAGGAAATGTTTAAGACTTTTAATATGGGCTGGGGCTTCGCAATAGTGGTTGACAAGCAAGATGTGGATAGGGCTGTGGACGTTTTAGAAAGGTCTGGAATACACGCCGAAGCTATAGGGCGTGTGACGGATACTCATGGAATCCGAATCTTCTACAAGGGCAAGAGGATAATCTTGAAGAGGTAGGGTCTGTCTTTTGTGTGGTGAAAGTGTTTAAATCGGCTTACGTGAAATCTAGCCTATGAAATATCGTTTGAAAATTGAGGTTGGCTTGAAGCTCGGGCACAGCGACCCTGAAGGCGAGACCACAGCCCGTTTGCTAAGGGAGCTTGGATATAAGGTTGAGCGGGTAGGCGTCAGCAAAGTATACAACGTTGTGATTTTGGCTGATTCTAGGGATGAGGCTTTAGCGAAGGCTAAAGAGATGTGTAAGAGGCTTTTGGCTAATCCAACAAAGGACAATTATACCATATTGGTTGAGGAGGAGAAATGAGCAGCCTTTACATTCGCAGGAAGACGCCATTCCTGCTTTTCGAGATATCTTTGGCGACTGCCTCCGACCAGCAGTTGTTGGATGTTAGCCGTGAGCTTGGTTTGGGTTTAAGCCTAGATGAGATGAAAGCTGTTCAGAAATATTTTAGGGAGAAGAGTAGAAACCCAACTGATGTTGAACTCCAAACTCTTGGACAAACTTGGTCTGAGCATTGCTTTCACAAAACCTTTAAGGGCATAATAAAGTTTGATGGGAAAGAAATTGACAGCCTGTTCAAAACTTATATTGCGAGGGTGACGAGAGAGCTTCATCCCCGCTGGTGTTTTTCTGTTTTTGAGGATAATGCTGGCATAATTCGATTCGAAAATGGTTATGGCATAGCCGTGAAAGTTGAGACTCATAATCATCCGTCGGCTATTGAGCCTTTTGGTGGAGCAGCCACTGGTGTGGGCGGCGTTATACGCGATATTTTGGGGGTTTGGGCTGACCCTATTGCGTGTACGGACGTTTTGGGCTTTGGCCCCTTGGGTTATCCTTATGAGAGGCTTCCGCCAGGGGTTAAACATCCAAAATACCTGTATATGGGTGTTGTTGCCGGCATTGGGAGTTATGGCAATAATATGGGGATACCGACGGTTAATGGTACCATATGCTTTGATGAGAGTTATGTGGGCAATGTGGTTGTTTATTGCGGATGTGTTGGGCTTCTGCTACTGAAAAAGTTCAGAAGAAATGCAAAACCAAACGATTTTATCGTTTTGGCTGGAGGAAAAACTGGAAAAGACGGCATTCACGGAGTTACTTTTGCTTCGGCGGAGTTGACGGAAAAATCTGAAGAAGTTTCTAGACCAGCCGTTCAAATTGCGAATCCTATCGAGGAGGAAAAGCTCAAAAGGGCGATAATTGCCATCAGAGACCTTGAGTTGGCTTCAGCCATAACAGACTTAGGCGGGGGCGGCTTGTCTTCTGCTGTTGGCGAAACCGCCAAACGTTTTGGATGCGGCGCTGTTGTGGAGCTCGACAAAGTGCCACTAAAATATCCGGGTTTAGCTCCTTGGGAAATTTACATTTCTGAATCTCAAGAGAGGATGCTATTGGCTGTTCCTCCAGAAAACTTGGCAGGTGTTTTGGAGATTTTTGAGGTCGAGGACGTTGAAGCCACCGCCATTGGAAGATACACTGATGACAAGATTTTGCGCGTTTATTATGACGGAATAAAAGTGGCTGAGCTAGACATCCCATTCCTCTTCGAACCGCCTAGAACTGTTAGAACTGCCGAGTACAAGCCGCCGGCTTTCACGGAACCAGCTTTTCCAGAGCCAAAAGACTTGACCAGCACCGTTTTGAAGCTGCTTTCTTCGCCAAACATTGCAAGCAAAGAGGATGTTATCAGAACCTACGACCATGAGGTAAAGGGGAACACCGTCCTAAAACCTTTGCACGGGGAGTTTGGCGGTCCAAACGATGCGGCTGTTCTCAAACCTTTAAAAGATTCTTGGAAAGGTTTGGTGATTTCTTGTGGCATAAACCCCCAGTATGGGAAAGTAGATCCCTACTGGATGGCGGCTTCAGCCATAGACGAAGCCATAAGAAACAATGTGGCCGTGGGCGGCAGAAGAATAGCCCTCCTAGACAATTTCACTTGGGGAAACCCAGAAAAACCCGATAGGCTTGGAAGCCTAGTAAGGGCTTCCGAGGCATGTTACGATTTCGCTAAAGCCTTTGGAACACCTTTCATTTCTGGCAAGGACAGCCTATACAACGAGTCGCCCCTTGGACCAGTGACGCCGACACTATTGATAACGGCTGTTGGTATAATCCCAGACATTCGTGCGGCAGTCTCGTTGGATGTTAAGGAGCCCGGCAGCTCCATTTACATTGTTGGCAAAACCTATCATGAGCTTGGCGGTTCAGAATATTATAGGCTGATGGGTTTTATCGGGAAAACCGTGCCGAAGGTGCGTGCCAGCAAATCAAGAAAGACTTTCAGAGCAATGGTTAGGACTATTTACCATGGCTTGGTTAATGCTTGCCATGACTTATCTGAGGGTGGTTTGGCTGTTGCAGCGGCGGAGATGGCTTTTTCCGGTGGCTATGGTATGGAACTGGATTTGCGGCTTGTTCCAACAAAAGGATTAAACAGAAATGACTTTATTATTTTTGCTGAGTCTAACAGTCGCTTTCTAGTGGAAGTTCCAGAAAAATGCGAAGGGGATTTTGAGGCTATTATGCGGGGTTGTACTTTCGCCAGAATTGGTAAGGTGACGACTACGCCAAAACTGCGGGTTTATGGCTTAGAGGGAAATGTCGTAGTGGATGCGCCTTTAAGTGAGTTGTTGGCTTGGTGGAAGCGCACCCTAAGCAGCGGTGAAGTATAACATGAAGCGCGGAGAAATTAAAGTCTGTATCCTTCGGGTGGGCGGAACCAACTGCGACGCAGAAACAAAAACAGCCTTTGAAGATTTAGGTGTTCAAGCTCAAATTCTCCACGTGAATGAAGCGGCGAAACGACGAAACCTTATGGATTACCATGCTCTGGTTTTTCCCGGGGGCTTCTCCTACGGGGATTATGTGCGCGCCGGCGCAATTTGGGCGAGGTGGATGCTCGCCAAAATGGGAAAAGAGCTGAAAGCTTTCGTGGAAGAGGAACGTCCAATCCTCGGAATCTGTAACGGTTTCCAGGTGCTTGTTGAAGCTGGCTTGCTCCCAGCATTCAATGGCACAAGCCTCTATCCAGAGGCAGCACTAGCCACCAATCACCCTCCGGGATACAAATGCCGATGGGTTTACATAAAACACGAGAATGATGGCAGGTGCATTTTCACAAGAAATATTCCAAAAGGCAATGTTTTACGTATGCCAGTCGCCCACGCAGAAGGCAGATTCATATTCGCCAAAGAAAAGGAAAGGCAGTATTTGGAGAGGCTTTACGAGAACGGCCAGCTGGTCTTTAGATACTGCACTAAGGACGGCGAATATGCGGAGGGGCGTTATCCAATAAACCCAAACGGCTCATTCCATGACATTGCAGGGATATGCAACCCAGAAGGCACGGTTTTCGGTTTGATGCCGCATCCTGAGAGAGCCTTCTACAGGTGGCAACAGCCAGACTGGACAAGGCAGAGGCTTATGCCCCAGTACGGGGATGGGAGGCTGATCTTTGAAGGTCTGATTAACTATCTAGAAAAGCAATTTTAATTCCTCCAAGCGTGGAAGCCCGGCGCGGGCGCCCATCCTCATTATGCAACGTGATGCAACAAAATTACCTAGTGTTGCGCACTCTTTTAGACTCTTGTTCTTTAGCAAACCATAAAGGAAGCCGGCGCAGAAGGCGTCTCCGGCGCCTGTTGTGTCGACAATTTGCACCTTGAACGCTTCTACGTGGTGGCTCTGCTTCCCATCTGTGACGTAACATCCTTTGCCGCCGAGTTTAACAGCAACGATTTTGACTCCAACCTCCAATAGTTTTTCAGCACCATTAACATGGTCTTCTACACCCGTTAAAAGTGCCAGCTCCCGCAAGTTTGGCATAAAAACAAAGCTTCTCTCCAAAATTGGTCTTATGGCATTCATGCCTTTTCTCGCATAAAGTTCTCCAGGATCCACGCTCACCATAACATCCATTGGAAGGGTTTCCACAAGCCTTTTCTGGGTTTCGAAGGATTTCTCGCCTACAAAAGAGGTTAGGTGGATGAATTTTGCTTGGCAAGCATACTTCCTATCTATTTCTTCGAAGCTTATTGTGTCGTTTACTCCAGGGTCCACGTATAGGGCTCTTTCTCCCTTTTCATCCACAAAGCCCATGACTGTTCCGCTGCGTCCGTCTTTAGTCCTTACGATGCCCCTCGTGTTTACGCCTTCTCTGCGGAAGTCTTCTATGAGCATTCTGCCTTCTTTGTCGTTGGCGACCTTCCCAATAAAGCCGACCTTGCAGCCAAGCCTCGCTAGGCCCACAATTGTGTTGGCTGCCGAGCCTCCGCAAGCCTCCTTAAAGCCTTTTATGAAGCCTTCTTCCTCTGGTCCAGCTATCTTGTTAACCCTATAGAGTTTATCCACGTTTAGTGCGCCAAAACCTATAACGTCAAAACGCTTCATTAAAACAACTCACGCAGATAAATTTTGTAATCGCCAAGCTTCCCGCCATAATTTCCAGCTGAAATTTTTACCACCCCTTTCACTGTCAGGGCGGCTTCTATTCCGGCTTTCATGGCCTTTTTAACCGCCTCTAGTGTAACTCCGTTAATTACAATTTCTGGAATGTACTTCACGCCTTTCGGAACCTTTGACTTTTCGCCGAGCCTCTTCTTTAATGATGGACAGTAGGGATGGTTTGTTGTTGGTCCTATCCAAGGATAGCGAGTTTCCGGTTTTGAACCAGCAGAACAGATGTCAAAAGGTGTAATCACCCCGCTTGCCTTATGGATGGCTTCTAAAGCCTTTTTTCCAGCCTCCATAACAGCCTCTTTTGTCTGACACATTATCCAGAAGTTTGCGCCCATTACACCGCGAGCATAACCCAAAAAACGCTCTATTATGAAATTTGGAACCATGATGGGAACAACTATGACTTCGCGTCCATGTCGTGTTTCAACCCACTCGTAGCCGTCTCCACAGTGACCGACACGTTCCATCATATCAATCCTGCCCAAAGGGTTTGGTAAAGCATCAAAAACCGCTGTAAAAGGCTTAACGAGAATATCCTGTCTAATTCTATAGGAAAGCTCAACCTCAAACTTTTTGAGGGATTCGGAAAAAGGTTTTTTGGGATCAATTCCGCCCCAGAACTGGAGAACAACGCCCTTCCTCTGGTCTGGAGTTTCCTTTTCGATAAGCCTCTTCTCAATTCCGCCCTCAATTCTGCCTATAACTATGGATGGTGTGGCAGTGGCGTGTAATGCCGCCTTACTCAGCACTACTTCATCACTAGCTGTAACGATAACTCGGCAGTAAATTCCATCAAAGGCTTCAGCATAAGTTTCCTCAATAAGCTCCTTTTTGGTCAAGGCCACTCCTCGCATCCAGCCCTTTAAGCGGATTCAGCTAATAACTTTTTATCCGAAAACATAAATAGGAACCCTTTTGCTACATTACGCCTACAAACTGGCTCTTAAAATTGGGAATTACCATGAAAATGGCAGTACTTGTCTATGAGTATCCGCCGAAAATCGTTGGTGGTTTAGGAACTTACGCAGCAGAAATCACACGCAAGTTTGTTTTAATGGACCATGATGTTACAGTTTTTACAATGAATGATGATGAAGGAAGTCTCCCAACAAGGGAGATTTGGCGAGGGATAGAAATCCACCGTCCATTGCACATTGACATTTCTGATTCTCTTCCAGATGTGGTGGCTGAGGACGTTAAAAAGTGGGGTAGGGGCATACAGCTTTTCTCAAAAATCCTCGTTTACAACTACTTAAGCGCTTCAAAACTAGTCAACGAGTTAATTGGAAAAGAAGGCTTCAAATATGATGTTGTAGTCGCTCACGATTGGCTTTCAGTCATAGCTGGCATAACTATAAAGAAGGAGACTGGTATCCCGCTGGTCTTTCACGTCCACTCAACTGAAAAAGGACGAACTCTCGGAAACGGCTCAGAGGTTGTAAGCAATATCGAACTTCGCGGGGCTCACGCAGCAGACCTTGTTATTACGGTTTCATACGCCATGAAGGACGAACTGATTAAGCTTGGCTTTCCACGGGATAAAATTGAGGTCTGCTATAACGGTGTTGACCCGCAAAAGTATAATCCGGAAAACGTAAGCCCAGAGCAGATAAGGCAGGTTAAAGAGTTTTATGACATAAAACCGGAGGACCCCATGATTCTCTTCCTCGGGAGACTCGTAGGCGTGAAGGGCGTTGATAAGCTCGTTATGGCTATGCCTCATATTTTGCAGAAAATCCCAAACGCAAAACTCGTCATTGTGGGTTTGGGTGATTTGCAAGATTACTTAGTTAACCTTGTACGAATGATGAAGGTTCAAGACATTGTAAAATTCAATTTCGACTTCATATCTGAGGAGGAGCGCATTCTCCACTATGCGGCATGCGACGTGGCGGTTTTCCCAAGCTTATATGAGCCTTTTGGCATAGTTGCGCTTGAAGCCATGAGCATGGAACGCCCAGTGGTTGTTGGCGCTGCAGGCGTAAGTGGAATGAGAGAAATAGTGATACCGTGCGGAGAGGAACAGTGTGGATACCATATAAATCCAAACAATCCCGCAGACATAGCATGGGGTGTCATCAGCGCCTTAGAAAATCCGGAGAAGCGTAAATGGATTGGAAAGAATGGAAGACGCCGAGTTCTAAACGAGTTTACATGGGATAAAATAGCGGAAAAAACAATCGAAATTTATCAAAGTTTAATAAAACGCTAAACATCATAGACAGACTGAAGAACTATGAACTTTTCAACCGTAAATATTGACATGTGAAGAAACGTGGCTAGGGAAGTCGCTGCCCCTAATTTATTTTGGAATAGAGAAGGAGTATACACAGGCAAAATTTAGGGTAGCAAAAACTCTGGGAGTCAACTTTCTGCCTACAAACATGGAAGTCGCCATGGAGCTTGATAGAATGGCGGAAGAAAATGAAGGCGCCGCTCGAATGGAACGCCTAATTATGAAGCGTAGGGAAGTCCTAAATCTGATGAAAATATTGGAGAATTTTAGTCCTTTACTTGTTGGAAGCGTTTGGCAAGGGACAATTCACCGCGAAAACGACATAGACATAGTCGTTTACCACAGTGAGCACAAGAAATTCTAACACTTTTAGAAAGACGGTATAAGGTTTTAGAGCACGGTTGGATTGCCGTTACAAAGAAGGGGAAACCAAAGAAATCCTTTCGTATACTCCTCGAGTTGCCTAGCAGTGAAAAAGCTGAAATAACTGTACGAGGCTCTGAAGAAAATGGTGTAAAAGAAACATGCGAAATATATGGCGACACCATTTTTAGTGGACATCTCGGGCCCTCGAGAAAATACTTGCAGAAAACTCCAAAAAAAGTTTGTTCCGTTCTGAAAATGACCGATCTGGCTAGATCTTTAAATATGTGGATTTCCAATATTTAAAAACTAGTAAGACTTGAAGGCGTCCAATTGGAGTTCGATAAGGAAAACTTCAAAAGGCTATTTCCAAATCTAGCAAGGGAAATGGAATCCGGCGAAAACAAAGTTTCGATGAGCTCTGTTAGAACGGATACCAGATCTGGAGAAAGAGCGATTTCAAGCAACTTTGTCCACTACGATCCAGACATCATTGATTTTCTTCGCCGATGTGACACAGCGGAGCAAGCGGAGGAGATAATAGCTTACATGGAGCGGAGGGGCGAGATAACCAAGGAATATGCAGTAAAACTTAGGAGACAACTGAAAGAGAAAGGCGTCAGGAGCTTCGGACCAAAAAAGGAGGAAAACTACTATTTAAGACGCGCTGGGCTTATAAAGTAAGGGCCTTTAGATTTGTTCCGGCGGTACCTTTTTTGGGGAATAACCCGTATAATACTTCAGCTTGTAATTTCGCAATCTCTGAATCACGTGCGGGTAGAGTATTAGCTCCTCGATCTCAATTTCTTCGGCTAACTTTGGGCTTATCTGTCCAATTCGCTCTATAAGGGATTGCAAGCTCATATTAGAGGAGAAAGAAGCCATGACCGATGGGTGACAACTTACTTTTGCATCTACCAGCTGCTTTAGTGCCTTTATCTGTAATAGAAACCCTTCGGGCTTAGCCCCTGTAAGTAATGTGAATTCTTCCTCGCTACAACCCTTAAGCGAAACTCTAACATGAATGAAGTTGTATTTTGCAAGGCTCTCAGCATAATCATTATCGTAAGCTATAAGGATACCGTTTGTTTCGAGGATGAAGTGGTAACCTTTACCCTCAAGATTTTCAAGAAGCGCAAGCAAGTGCTGCTTTCCAATGGTGGGCTCTCCACCACTCGGCCTAAGCAATTTAAGATCGCACTTTTTGGCAAGGGATATCAGACTTTCAGCAACCTTTCTAGGCGTGTAAAATTTGCCAACGTCGTGGGGACGGTTCATAACGGCGTCTGAAACCCAGCAGAATCTACAAAGCAAACCGCATCCAACGCAGTCAGCCGTAACTGTGCCACCATACCACCTCGCCGGTCTTATGCGGTAATATTTCCTTTCTAGCCCCTCCGAACCTGTACGCGTAACTAGTTTTTCTATGGCTATATGTCTAATGACAGGATCGTAAAATGATGACAAACGAAATCATGCCTTCAACGTTAGATTTAGGACTTAAAGCTAATTTTAAACAATTGCTTTTACATCATTGATTTTAATGATACTCCTTAAATGCGGTGATGTTCTCAGCAATCGTGAAATTTCAAAAATTTTTGGCGTGTGCGCCCAGCGAGGGATTAGGTACCATGGAAGCCTTCAAGGGAGTATTAGTCATGTTGTCCTGATAACAGTTTTGCAAAAAACGCCAGAGGAAAGTCTGCGTAACCCATACAATGACCGTTTGGAAGGCAACATCCTCATTTACACTGGCGAGGGACGTATTGGAACCCAAAAAATGGTTAGGGGAAACCTAGCGCTAAAAAGGCAGATGACAGAAGGCTATCCAGTATTTGTTTTTGAGAAGAAATCGCCGGGAAAATACATGTTTCTAGGAAGGTACACCGTGTTTTCTGTGGATGTAGAAATTCAACCAGACATAAAGGGGCAAGGGAGAGAAGTATTTGTCTATAAACTAAAAAGGGCATCCAAATTAGTTTCATTGGACACCATTATAAAACGTTGCTTCCAAAAGTAAATAAATAGGTCTTTTGATATTAGAAAGCCAGAATTCAAGACTTAGGCAGCGGAGGAAAACTGTTGAAAGGGAAAGCTTTGGCGTTCACGGTCTTGGCGGCTACACTGTTAATTCTCGTTTTAAACAAGGTCTACGTGAGAGATGTTAAGGCAGATGCTTCATCATACTCCGTTGAGTGGATTAATCATGAAGTGAAAATTCTTTATAACGGCTACGTCCTTGTAAATGACACAATAAAAGTAAGCGGAAACGTGCAAAACGGTTTCCTCATTGGTTTTCCATACAAGTACGCGCCCCACGTTATCCGCTGCATAGCTTTCAACGCTGCTAATTTTACTCAACAGTTTGATGTTGCCAGTGGTGCGCCATTAAACAACCGTATTGGCTTTTACGGCTTTAACGTGGCTTTAAATCCACCGCCAGAGAATGGAGTTTTCAGCATAATTTCTGTGCTTTCAAATAATCTTATTAGGCAAGACCTCCACAACGCAACTCTTTACACTTTAGATTTCCCAGCATATCCAAGCCTCACAGTTGATGCTTCTATATGTAATGCTTCAGTCATTTTACCTTCAAATGCAAAATTTCTAAGTGGTACAGGCACGGTCAATACGTTAAATTATTCAGTAAACAAAGTGTTATCACAGTTCACGTACGAGCCTGCAAATATGACTTTCCAATTGACCACTGATGACCTACAACTATTTACCGTAATAGAATTAAAACGTGAAATTATTGTGGGCGGTATGGGCGAAATTGCGGTTTCAGACAACTATTACATAAGGAATGAGTCGCCACAGCAAATGACCTCTGTTAAGGTTGCCCTCCCGCCGAACGTTACAAGCGTGTGGGTTGAGGATGAGTTTGGAAGGAAGGGCAAAATAACATTAGACACCAGAACAGGCATGTACACGGTAAGCTTATCCTTACCCGTTGAAAGTGGCAAATTAACAAGGTTTATTGTAAGGTATAACTTACCAAAAAACATAATTTTCACATTTTTCCAAGAAATAAACTACTACATTGAGAAGGCGTCAATAACTATCACTTTGCCTGAAGGCGCCAAAATCACACATTTACCAATCAGTACATGTGGCGTATTGAGAGAGGTGTTCCAGGAAAAAATCACCATAAGCAAACAAGGGGTTTTGTCCTTGGATAGCTTCACAATAAAATTAACGTACGAGTATAATCCTTTGTGGCTGGCTTTCCGTCCTACACTGTGGATTTGGGCTGTAGCCATTTTTGGATGCGCCATCATCGCCATTTGGAAAAGACCAAAAGCATCGGAGGCTGTTGTTACAGTTCCAACAGTTACTGTTAAACTAAGTCCAGGAACCCTCAGAAGATTTGTGGAATTATATGAAGAGGGGAGGAGGATAACTTCTGATATAAGGTCTCTTGAATTTGCAGTGAACAAGGGAAGAATTCCAAGGCAAAGATACAAGGTGCAAAGAAAAACCTTGGAAACGCGGCTTGCAGCTTTAAACAGAAGCCTAGACGATTTGAAGCTTAAGATCAGGTCTGCCGGGGGACGCTACACAGATCTGATGCATCAACTTGAGGTTGCAGAAACAGAGCTTAAAGAGGTTGAATCCAACATTAGAAGCATTGAAGCCCGCCATCGTAGAGGAGACCTAACCCTCGAGGCTTACCGCAAACTTTTGGCAGACTACGATAGCAGAAGGGAGGGGGCTGAAACAACCATAAACGGAATTCTGTTAAGGATACGTGAAGAAATCCATTAGCGAACCTAAAGGCTTTTATTTCGCCCCTAAAATTTGAAGGAAATCTGGTTGAAGGGGGAAATGAAATGGTAAAGATAGTGGTTGACAACCACAAGTGCACCGGATGCGGCACATGCGTCGACACGTGCCCCGTAGGCGTTTATGAAATAAAAGATGGAAAATCCGTCCCAGTAAAAGTTGAAGAATGCCTCGTCTGCAGGGCATGCGAAGCCCAGTGTCCAGAAAATGCCATTCAAGTAATCGAATAACGCCACCCTTTCCTTTCTTTAAAAATATCCGTAAAATTCATCAAAAACCTTCATGAACGATTTCTGTAAAAACTGTTTTACTGTTAGTTTTTTCCTTTTAGCCAACCGCCTAATTGCCTTAGCAACGCCAGTGGCGTATTGAACCGCCTTCTTTGGTCTGTTAACTATTTGGGGTGGCAGCCCAAATTTTTCTGCAGCTTTTCTAAGTACAGCCTTTCGGAGGAGGTCGCTGTGCGACTCTATTTTCATGTTTAATGGTAGGTTGAAGGCGAACTCCGCAATTGGGTAAGAGGCGAAGGGCAAGCGGAGTTCAACATTGTTGAATGCACAGATTTTGCTGTCCCTTTCAAAGTTGTTCTCATGCATTGTTAGGATGTCATGCGTCGTTGCCTTTTCAGCGGCTTCCCCGCCGAAGCATCTGTAAATGTTCAAGTAACGCTTATACCCTCCAAAATACTCGTCTGCCCCTTGCCCAGTGAACAAAACTTTAAAACCAATTTCAGCAGCCCTTTCAGAAGCCCAAAAAATTGGCACACCGATGCTTGCCATAGCAGGATCACAGTCTTCTGCTGCCAACAAAACTTTACGAAGCGTTTGCTCCACATTCACCTCATCATATAAGTATGCATGGAAAGGCAGGTTAAGCTGGCTGGCGGCCTTTTCTGCCTGCTCAGTTTCCGGTTGGCTTTTAAGGCTTACGTGGATTAAGTGGACTTCAACTCCGGCCTTTTTTGCAAGGCACGCGATTAGGCTGCTGTCCAAGCCTCCTGAAAAAGCCACTGCAACCTCGCTTAAGCCCCGTGTCCTTTCTCTGGTTGAGTGTTCCAAAAGTGTTTGAAGCTTTTTGGCCGCTTCCTTCATTGATAGGGGTGCGGTTACAGAACGGCTAAGAACTTTAACTGGCTTCATCTTGAACCCTTTCTTGTCCGCTATCAGTAGATGCCCTGGCGGAAAAGACCGCGCCCTTTTTACGCCTATTTTCCATAACGCCTTGCGCTCCGATGCAAACGCAAACACATCATCGTTTTCACCATAATATAGCGGATACAAGCCCAAAGCGTCTCTTCCCACAACAAGTTTTTCATCTTCGGCTATGGCGAAAGCGAAGCACCCGTCAAATTCTCTGACAAGCATTTCCGCACCGGTTTCAATATTTTTTTCAAGCTTTTGTGCGACAGAATTGATCCTCGTTAGCTTAACACTTGGAGTATAGATTCTCCCATCCAAAATGAAGGCCGCATTTCCGATTTGTTTTAGATGGAGCTCGTCTTGGGCTAAAATCTTTAGGAAAACATGTCCTATGGCTATTTGGGATTTCAAACCTGCGGTTTGCAGCTTGTTTAAAGACTCTTTCACTAGGGTTTGATTTTTTATTGCTATACTGAAGGCGTCTGCACCTTCCCGCCCAAGAACAGCTAGCATCGAGACCGCCCTTTGAACAGCGTTCTCTCTTTTCTTGTCTAGAACAGCCATAATAGCCTTCATGCCATTTACCCTCGTTAATAGGAGAATGCTACGTTGCGAACCTTTGGTTATGGCTTTCTTGCAACTATGTGGAGGTGCCCCGCACACCCAATTATGCTGGGGTCTTCACACAATGCTAGTTCAAGGTTAAGGATTTGCTCAGCTTTTTCGGGATCCTTCAGCATCTCCAGCACCTTTTCATGATGGTATATGTATAGGACGGGTTTTCCAGCTATTTTTGCAACATTAAACCCATACCTTTCAAAAAGTTGCTTTAAGTCATTTGGTGTGAAAGTCCACCAGTGGAAGCCGCACTCTTCCGAATAATATCTCTTTTCTCTTAAAGCTTTAAGGGCTAAAACAGCGTCCTGATGATGAATAATTGCGCCTCTAACCGCAGTGTACGTATTATCAACCCCTGCCACGGCGAAGCATTTAGGCTTTAGCACGCGGTAAATTTCCGAAACAGCCTTATCTGGGTCGCTGCAATAAGATATTGGGTCGCCCTCAGCTAAGACGAAATCAAAACTTTCAGCTGGAAAATCCATTTTGCATATATCGCCACACTCGACGCTTATACTATCGTCAAGGCCCTCCGCCTTAACTTTTCTAATGGCAATTTTGAGCATATCCTCAGAAATGTCATAAACTACGACCCGCAAACCTTTTTTGGCTATTGGAATAGCCCACTTGCCAGTTCCGCCACCAGTATCCAACACAACACCGTTTTCAGGAAGGTAGGGCTCAATATAACGCCAAGTAATTTTGTCATAAATTTGCTTCCAAAATGCGCCAGCGTACCCTTCATCATAGCTTTCAGCCACTTCCTTATAATATTCGATAACTCTAAATTCTTGTGAGCTCACTATTATTCCCTTCACGAATTTTATTTATTAATTCAAGCTTTATATAATCTTAAACCAGCATTTTGAAACTATTTAGGTGCACATCAACATTAAGAGGGGACTCTTAATGCCGTTGGTTAAGCTTGTAAGTTTTGACGTTTGGGACACATTGCTATCCGTAAAGTCCTATTACAGGAGCATCGCTCTTGAATTGGCTACGCCCATGAATTTGCCCCCGGAAGCAATTGCGGATAAGCTTGTGGAGGGATATGGGAAGGTTAGGGCTATTAGGAGGGTTGGCGGGTTTAAGGATTCTGAAATTGTTCCATTAGCTCTTGAAGTGATAGCCAAACTTTTTGGCGTGGATTCCGAGATAGTCTCGAGGGCTGTTCTCGCCGCTACGGAGAATCATCCAGCGGAACATCACCTTATAGAAGGCGCAAAGGAAACTGTTTGCCGTGTCAAGGAGTTGGGGCTTAAAGTCGTGGTGTTGGGCAATGTGGTTTTTTGGCCTGGAAGCTACAATAGGGTTTTGCTTAAGAAGGCTGGTTTGTCCAGGCTTATTGATGAGCAGTTTTATGCCGATGAGCTGGGGGTTTCAAAGCCGAAACCAGAAACTTTTGCGAAGGTTCTTTCAAGATTTAATGTTCAGCCGCAAGAAGCTTTACATGTTGGCGACAGCGTTTTTGAGGATTTGGCTGGCGCTGTGCTTTCCCACATGAATGCCGTATTAATTGATAAAAACGTGAATGGCATTATTAAGCTTTCAAGCTGGAATGTTTACATAATCCCCAGAATAGGTTTACTAGAACAGGTTATTAAAGAACTGGAAAAGCATTAATCCTTAAGCATGCTATCTTTTCAGAGGGAATAGAGTTGCCAATTCTTCCAATTGATACTGGGCGTTATGGCACGCTTGAGATGCGGCGGATTTTCGAGGAGGAAAACCGAATTCAGAAAATGTTGGACGTTGAGGCTGCTTTGGCTTGGGGGCACGCCGAAGTTGGCAACATACCACGGAAGGATGCTGAAAGGATCGTGGCTATGGCCTCGCTTAGGCATGTCAAACTTGAGCGTATAAAAGAGATCGAACGGGAAATCAAGCATGACGTTATGGCTATTGTTAGGGCTTTAGCCGAGGCGAGCGGTTCAAGCGGGGCTTATGTGCATTTTGGCGCCACAAGCTACGACATTGTTGACACGGCAACCGCCCTCCAACTGAAGGAGGCTCTAGAGCTTATTGAGAAGCGGCTGAACGATTTTGAGAAAGTTTTAACGGAGAAGGCACTGCGCTATAAGGAGACTTTGATGATGGGACGCACCCACGGGCAGCATGCGCTCCCAATAACTTTGGGTTTTAAGTTCGCTGTTTGGATGCGGGAGGTGTCAAGACACATTGAGAGGCTTAGGCAGTGCCGCGAACGGGTTGTTGTGGGCAAGATGAGCGGGGCTGTTGGCACCCAAGCGGGTTTAGGTGAAAACGCCATGCGCATTCAAGAGCTTGTAATGCAGAAACTTGGCATTAAGCCGGCTGACATTTCTACGCAGATTGTGCAGAGGGACCGCCACGCTGAGCTTGTCTGCTTTTTGGCTTTGGTTGCTTCAAGCCTCGAAAACTTCGCCACCGAAATTCGTGAGTTGCAAAGACCAGAAATAGGCGAGCTGGCGGAACCCTTCGAAGCTGAAAGGCAGGTTGGCAGCTCAACAATGCCCCATAAGCGGAACCCAGAGACTTGCGAAAGAATCTGTGGCTTGGCCAGGATTGTTCGAAGCCTAACTGTTCCAGCCTTGGAGAATGTTGTGACTTGGCATGAACGTGACTTGACACAGTCTTCTGCTGAGCGCTTCATAATTCCAGAAGCTTGTATACTGGTGGACTACATGCTATTTCTAATGACAAACATTGTGGCTAACCTATACGTGAACGAGGAGCGCATGCGCCAAAACATCGAGCTAACTCAAGGAAGGGCAATGTCAGAAGCCGTAATGATAGCCCTGACAAAGAAAGGAGTGAGTCGCCAAGAAGCCCATGAACTACTTAGGAAACTAACCATAAAAAGCGAGTTGGAGGAGGTCCCTTTCAAAAAGGTCTTGTTGAAGGATAAGATTGTAAGCGGAAAGTTAAGCGAAAGAGAAATAGATGAAGCATTGAACCCTCGGAACTATCTTGGAACGGCACTGAAGCAAGTCGAACTTATGGTAGAAAAAACAAGGAAGGAACGCAAAAATAGAAAATTGACAGACTAAAATCTTACCGTTAAGAAACGCTAAAAGAATTATAGCTTTTCCTCGAATTAGTTGATAACCATAAGGCAAGTGGCATGCGCAAGTCAATAAAATTGAAGTATTCAGATTGCAAATATTATTTATAGTGAATGTGAATGAAAATGGATTACACGGGAATATGTGCATGTTGACAGAACAGCATGTCCATGGCTTATTAAGAAGTTTATAGATCCAGAAGCAGAGTTCATTTTTGCACCAACAGAGAAGATAGAAGAAGTTGCAAGAACACAAGGGGCAATACCTTTTGATGCGCCAAGAGTTAAGCTTGGACATAAAGATGGAAAGTGTAGTTTTGAAACCTTAATAGAAGAATATGGGTTAGATGACCCTGCGCTTTATGAACTTGCAAAGATTGTTCATTCGGCGGATACAGGCGAGGTTGAAGTAGTGCTTGAAGGAGTAGGGTTAAATGCAATAATGACTGGCGCAAGATTCAACGTGAAAGACGACTTTGAGGCGGTAGAAAAAGCCGCATATATTTATGATGCACTTTATAGTTATTGCAAATATAAGTTGCTTCGTGAAAAGTATAAAAAAGAGTTAAAGCGAATGAGCAGAAAACAGCAGTTTGAATTCTTAACAGCGAAAACACAAGAGGAAAAACGCTGACATTTATCTTCTCTTATTAGATTTCAAATAGGCGATTTTTGAAATCCTAATAACATTGATGCCCCCTTATCTTTCTAAATTGTCCTTTAGACTTTTATTCTACTTTCCAGCTTTAGATAAAACAAAGATTGCGCTTGCAAACAATAGTAAAATGCTGAGTGAAGCAAAAACTCCAATGTAGCCTAGGTTTGTTGCAAGTATTAAACCGCTGATTATGGGCCCGATGGTTTGTCCAACATCCATTGTTGTGTCAAGGAATCCCATGGATGTTCCAACGAGTTCTCTGGGTGTTAGTTCGCTTATAAGGGCTAGCGTAGAGGAAGTTACGATTGCGAAACCGAATCCGTAAACCATGGCTAATAGAAAGAGAATACGGAAGTTTGTAGTGAAGGGCATTGCAAGCATGGGTAGCGCTGAGACTATGCAGCCTAACACTATTGGAATTCGTCTTCCAATCTTGTCTGAAACTCCTCCCATATAGGGTCTTGCAAAAATTGCAACACTATTATGCTTGTTAGTATTATGCCTGCAGAAAACTTGTCTAAACCGGCGACTTCTGGCAGATAATCAGCCAAAAAGAACTCTGCAGAGCCATATGCATAGTATAGGCTTGCCTGGACGAAGCTGACTAACAGCACTCCGCGATTATGAAGGATAATTCGCCACCAATGAAACAACCTTTTAACAGTTTGGGCAGCACCAAATTGCCCTTTAATTGATAACTGCTCTCATCCCTTTAAGAATGGAAGGGACACAACGAGCGCAGTCATACCTGCAACAGCCACAGACAAGTAAAGCGTATGAAAGTTTCTGCAGTTGCGAAAAGTATGTAGCCGCCCAAAGTAGGCGCTATAACTCTTCCAATATATGTTGCTGAATGGAAAAGTGAAATTCGTTCTCCACGCTTCGTGGGAAATAATTCAGTTATAGAAGCCTCGGCTACCGGCACAAAAATTGCAGTTGCAAATCCGTGATAAAATCTAACGAGGATGAGCTGCCACCAAACAGTTATCAATAAATAAAGAAATGGAGCAGAGGCAAAGACAAAAACGGCAATTAACAAGAATTTCTTTCTGCAAAAACGTCGGAAAGCGAGGCGGCAGGTAAACTAACTAAAATCCCGGGAATCGTTGAAGCAGAAGCAACAACTCCAGTCAAATCTGTCGGCGTTCCAAGACTAAGCGAGAAAGGCTTCAAAACGGTACTCTTAGACATCGTAGAACTTAAGATTGCAAAAAATCCCATAGCACAAAGCATCAAAAACGTGCTAATTGCAACACTCCCCTGCTGATAAGCCATGACGAACCTAACCTGCCCATTTAAGATTTATAGTGAACCAACATTCCGTAGCCTCTCACTATGTAACTCACCTACCAGCCACCCAACAGCATTTAAAACATTCTTAATTAAAACTTTAAAGTTTAAGAGGGTTATTGAGGCGCTCGGCAGATTCTTCATATCTGCACTTTTTATTTGCCACCTTTGACCTTTAAAAATTAATAACGTAAATTTTTCGCGGCATCTTATTAGTAACGTTTAATTGAAATATGTGTTCCAAATTTATGTTTGCCATAATACGTGTTGAAGCTTGTTAGTATTCTGTTAGGGCTTTCTGTTTCCATTCCTCATCCTTTTCGAGTTTTTCCCACGCCTCTTTTTTGACGAAACCACCCACCTGCTCTTTAATTTTCTTTGCCAGTTTCGGTCCTATGAGCGGCAGGTTCATTAGTTCTTCGATTTGGGCGTGTTTTATGTCCTCTATTGTTTTATAGCCCGCATTGTATAGTATACGCCCGCGAACTCTTCCTATGCCTTCAAGCCTTACTATTGGTAGAAGCTCTTTCTTTACGCCTTTTTCCACCCTTTCCATCAGTTCCAGCGTCAGTGGTTGGGCTTCCTTGCTGCCGAATAGGACTGCCAGCTCGTGGGTGGCGTAAAGGAGCCACTTTGCACTTTCCACTGTTCTGTATAGGTCGCCGGGCTGAACCCTGAACTTTTCTATTATTTCGTCTTCGCTTGCCTCTTCCATCCAAGCCTTCAGAACCATGGCTGTTTTGGCTTCAGCCAAGAACTCTTCATAGTTTATTCGATCTTCCCACTCGTTTGGCACTGGCGTTAAGAACTCCTCACGGTGTTCTTCTGCGAAGACTGCCACTTTGTCAAGTTCGCTTGTGCTTGGTCTGAAAAGCGGGCGCATGTCCGGCGTGTGGGCTATCATGTGGAGGAGACTTAAATCCGTTAATAAGAGTGGTTTTTGGCGTAGGGCGTCGCGGATTATTACTGCCGAAACTGGGTCTATGTAGAGTTCGCTCACACGCTTGCCGAATCTTGTGGCGTAAATGTTTGTGCCACTTACATCAATCATTTCCTCGTTGTATAAGAAACGCAGTATTTTGGCTATAACATTCTTTATCGCGCTGATGTCGTATTGATAAGCGTAGAAGGTTTTGCCGAAAAACTCGTATATGCCCGCCTCTGTGTGGGCGTAGTCTGCGGCTATTGTTGCAAGCACATGCCCCCGCAATATGCGCTCAACAGCAAGCCTTGACCAAATGCGCTCCGGCTTTGCCAGCACATAACTCTCCATTAAATAGTCAGCTTCATCGTCTGTTCTCGCAACTAATAGGGCTTCACCAATTTTGTCGTATTTTGGACGCCCAGCCCTTCCACACATCTGCTTGTATTCCAGAACACTTATTGGGTAATAGCCATAACCGGGTTCATAGCGCCTATAATCATAAATTATGACTGTTCTAGCCGGGAGATTAACGCCAAAAGCCAGTGTGGGCGTGGCTGTCAAAACCTTAATTTTCCCCTCGCGAAAAGCGTCCTCAATTATTTTGCGGTGGGCTCCACCCAAACCAGCATGGTGGAAAGCCACCCCAAACTTGACCAGTTCAGCTAGGAGTTCACTTATCCTTGTTTTTTCGCCTGCTGCCAAAATCCGCTCTGCTTCGCGTTCCAAAGTCCTTTTCATAGGCTTTGATAGGGTTTCTCCGATTTTTGCCGCTGTTTTCTTGGCTAGCGCCACAGAGCTTTTTCTTGTAGCCGCGAAAATTAGGGCTTGCCCGCCAGTCTTAACCGTGTGCAGTGCCAAGTTTATGGCTGGGTTTTTGATTTCCTTTTCGATTCTTCTGGATTCGCCGTCTCTAAACTGGATTTCGTTGTGAAGTAATACGCCCTCTTTTAGGGTTATTGGGCGCCAGTCTGTTGTTATGTATTCGGCTTTCAGCCACTCTGCAATCTCTTGAACATTGTTTATTGTGGCGCTTAAAGCCAAAATTTGGATTTCTGAGTTTGTCTGCATAAGCCTAGCCAAAACCACTTCAAGGGTTGGACCGCGCTCTGCCTCGTTAAGCAAGTGCACCTCATCAGCCACTACAAGGCTTATATCGTCCATCCACTTGGCTTTGTGCCTCAAAAGCGAATCCACCTTCTCGTTGGTAGCCACAATAATGTCGTAGCGCTCCAGCCACGGATCAGAACTGTCGTAATCGCCGGTGGAAATGCCAACACTAATGCGCTTTCCGTCGGGCTTAGTTATAGCCGAATACTTCTTGAACTCCTCGTATTTTTCGCTGGCTAGAGCCCTCAAAGGCGTCAAATAAAGGACTTGGCCCTCGCCTTCAAGAATATGTTTTAAGGCGCAAAGCTCAGCAATCAATGTTTTGCCAGAAGCCGTTGGACTAGCCAAAACCAGGTTCCGTCCATCCAAGGCACCAGCTTTTATGGCCTCTTCTTGAGGTGGATAAAGCTCAACAATCCCGCCTTTAATAAGAACCTCCTTAACCGACTCTGGAACCGGCAGATCAGCAATCTTCACCTAAACACGCCTGTTCATGTTCCTTACTGCACAATAAAGGGTAAAACCAGTTTAAAACGTTACGCGAAACAAAAACCGCAACACCGCGACTATAAAATCAGACGCAAGCCCGTTTGGATTGAGCAAGATGCAAAGGTATTTTAATAAAGGAGCTTAGGACAAGGATAATGGAATAAAAATGATCGAGCTACTTCTATTCTTGACTGGTTTGTTGGTGGCCACGATTTGTAGTTTGGTAGGGTTAGGCGGAGGAATTTTCATAGTTCCAATACTTGTTTTAGGCTTCAGCCTTAAAACCCAGCATGCCATTGGGATCAGTTTACTGATGATGACTTTTACCACAGTCTCAGCAACCATAGCATATGCTAGGCAAAAAAGAGTTAATTATAAAGTTGGGGTTTTGCTTGACGTGTTTGATGCCCCAGGCGCAATTCTTGGAGCTTTCATCACAACTCTTTTATCCTCCAACATTCTTGCCGGTTTGTTTGGTTGTTTACTCATAATAATCTCAATTCACATCATCAAGAAAAATAAAAATGACAGTGAAGACGTAATCAGTTGTGGCGATTTTAATCTGTCTAAACGGGCAATTTATCTCTGCTTTTTTACAAGCTTTGTTAGCGGCTTTGTTGCTGGAATGCTTGGGGCAGGGGGCGGCACCATTGATATGATAGCAATGGTGCTGGTTTTGGGAATGTCGCCTTACATTGCCACTGGAACAAGCGAGTTTGGAATGGCCCTCACTAACACAGCTGCCCTTATACCCCACATTTTCCTCGGAAATGTTGTACTCCAGATGGCTGTTCCAATAACTATCGGAGCTGTCATCGGCGCCCAGTTAGGACCAGCCATCTCAAGACGGATGAATGTTGCCACTTTAAGGAAAATCCTAGGTGCAGTCCTCATTGTTGTTGGGATAAGGATGCTGGCAACATTGTTCACTAGCGTATAGATTTGGACCAAATGAGCTATTTCCTCAAAGCCATGTATAAATCCGCCGCATTTATTGGGTCATTTATGGAGAAGAACTTCCACCTGATTTCCGGCGTATAAAAGTCTGCAATGTTTTTGAGCGCTTCTGGGTTGTCAGTCTCAAACATCGTGAAGCCTTTGCTCTCGCCCGTGAACTGGAAAGGTCCAAAAATTAGTTTAGCCACCGTGTTCAAATAGCCTTTTTTATAAGCTCAAACTATATAGAGTTGACAAGCCTAAGTGGACTTGAAAGGTTATGGTGGAAAATGTCCGCGAGCTCTTGAAGGCTCATAAAGGATTAAAGCGTGAAGTTTACTTAGACATTGAAAACTCAAGCATCGTTCCAACTGAAGTTGTGGAGGCCATACTTCCATACTTCAACCAACGAGCCTATGGCAATCCGACGCTTACCCATAAGCCGGGATGGGAAGCTTTCGAAGCCATAATGGAGTCAGCCCAAAAAGTAGCTGGCTTTCTGGGCTGTAAAAACCTTGAGGAGGTTAATTTTATGCCGGGCGAAACAGAAGCCAACAACCTCGCCTTATTGGGTGCAACTCTCCAGATGCAGGGAAAGGGCAAAAAAATAGTGATTTCCGAAGTTGAGTCTTTAAGTATCATGCATGTAGCTGAAATGCTAACCAAGTATGGCTTTACTGTATCAAAAATTCCTGTGGATGGTGAAGGTTTCATAAACCTCGAAAAGTTGAAGGAAGCCGTTGACAGCAACACTGTTCTCGTAAGTCTATCAGCCGTAAACCACGAGATAGGAACAATACAACCCATAAAAGAAGCCCAAAAAATAGTCAAGGACAAAAACCTGAACGCAATATTCCATACAGACGCCTCAGACGCCTATGGAAAAATCCCCTTCAGCGTGCAAGACATAGGCGTGGACATGGCAACAATAAGCAGCTACAAAATCCTTGGGCCTCGGGGAATAGGAGCCCTCTACGTTAAGGAAGGCGTAAACATAGAAAGAATATTGGAAGGCCAAATAGGCACACAGAAGCTTTGGCCCGGTGTCGAAAATACTCCGTTAATAGTTGGCTTTGCAAAAGCCTCTGAACTTGCCTTCCAAAACTTTGAAGAAAACGTCCGGCGTATGCGAAAGCTAAGAGACAAGCTCATAAACGGAATCTTTGAAAAAATAGCTGACGTGCGACTAAACGGTCCAAAAGGTGAGAAAAGGGCAGCTGACAACGTCAACATAAGCTTCTTGCGCTGTGAAGGCGAAGCCCTCACAATCGAGTTAAGCCTAAACGGCGTTTACGTCTCAAGTGGAAGTGCATGCACAAGACGCCTATTACAGCCAAGCCACGTGCTTATAGCCATTGGAAGGAAGTTTGAGGAAGCCCATGGGAGCATACTCATGAAAGTCACCCGCTACCACACAGAAGAGGATATAGACTATGTTTTGGAAGTTTTGCAAAAAGCCGTTGAAAGGCTTAGGGGAATAAGTGGCACAACGGTGGTGGAATAAAATGTCGCGTGCGCCTCTACCCTACAGCCAAAAAATTCTTGAGCTTTTCAGAAATCCCAAAAACCTTGGAAGAATGGAAGATGCTACAGTTTCGGCTGTGGCTGGAAACCCTCAATGCGGAGACATGATAACCTTCTACCTGAAAATAAACGAGCAAGAAATAATCGAAAAAGCAACCTTTGAAAGTTATGGGTGCGCCGCAAACATAGCCACATCCAGCATAGTAACAGAAAAAGTGAAGGGGATGAAACTCGAGGACGCGTGGAAAATCACGTGGAAAAGTGTGGCAGAAGAGGTGGGTGGACTCCCAGCGGTAAAATTCCACTGTGGAATTCTAGCCGTAGGCGCCCTAAGAAGAGCCATAAGAGCCTACTACGAAAACAAGCAAATCGCACCAGAATGGCTTCCAAAAGAACTAACCTTTGAAGAAAAACAAGCCCTTGAAGAGGAAGAGCTGGCAAGAATCCTCGAGAAAAAGATGAAAATGGCAGAGGAAAAATAATGCTCGATCCATACAAGATTAGGGAAGACTTCCCAATTTTAAAACGGAAAATAAATAATCACCCCCTCATCTATTTTGACAATGCTGCCACATCCCAAAAGCCAAAACAAGTAATAGAAGCCATAAAAGAGTATTATGAACTGCACAATGCCAACGTCCACAGAGCTGTGCACACCCTCTCGCTGGAGGCTACAGAGCTTTAT
>CALJDG010000032.1 GCA_938023865.1 uncultured archaeon
TGGGCTGTTCAGCCTGTAGTATGCCCATACTCCATGTTTTTCTGCTTTTAGAATGCCCGCCTTTCTCAATAATCCTAAATGATATGAGGTTGATGATTGGCTTTCACCAATAGCGGCTTGAATTTCGCAGGCGCAGAGTTCCCCCTCCACAGCTAGGAGCTTTACGATCTTGAGTCTTAGAGGGTGGCTTAAAGCATGAAAAACCCTTGCTTCAAGTGTTAAAGCCTCTTTACCAATAGATTCGGCTTTATCCTGCAACTCGTTAATCCACTCTTCTACTGGACATTCAGTGATGCTGCATTCTCCTAAGAGGCATCTGCCAAGCTGACACGTCAAGGTATCCTTTTGTTTCATAGTCTTTCTGACACGCTCAAACAAAACCTCCGAAACTTTACTCATTACAGTCCTCCTAAGACTTTATTCCTTTTGCCATTATAATATCATCAATCATGAGATTCATGTCTACTGTTTACGCGCACAACGGCTATCAATTGTGATGTAGGATCCCCAAATCGGAGCCCAAACGTCCCCGGGGCAGCAGGAAGGCGAACGAAGTCCGTTTCCCAATGCTCTTTTAAGCTTGGATCAGTTTCCATCATTTTCAATTGCCCTCTTAAGGGAATAGTTCTATCAACTTTTCTTGTCCGCACTTAATGCATTTCAATTTCACGTGCGTGTCTCCAGGTGTCGTGCCTAAAGGCTTCCATTCATGGTCACATTCTTTATTACCAGCGGCTTTTTGCTCCTCATTTTCCATTTTTTCCTTCACCTCCCTTTCTTTGTTCCTGGACTATCAAATCTAAAATGGACATGGCTTGTGCCTTCAGCATTTACCGAAACTGATATAAAGGCTTATATTAAAATTTTTTGATATAAATGGTCATGCCTCCAACAGAGAATGCTGGAAAAGTGAAAGAAGAATGAGGACTTTAGTATGAGTGAGACTCGCACCACTATTGGACACCTCGAGAAATATATGACTATATGGGTTCTCATATCGATGCTTGCTGGTTTCTTACTCGGGAAATTTTTTCCAGAACTAGGTGTATGGGTTGAACAGTTTCAGGTCGGAGATGTCTCTATTCCCATGGGCGTTGCCCTTTTTCTCATAATGTATCCCACCATGGCAAGCATAGAATTTAAAGAATTGGTTAAAGCAGTCAAGTCGCCTAAACCAGCACTTCTCACGTTAGTCGGCAACTGGATAGTGGCTCCAGCCCTTATGACGCTCCTCGCCCGCCTCTTCCTTAACAGCTATCCTCAGTTTACCGCTGGTGTTATTCTCCTCGGTATAGCACCTTGCACAGGCATGGTTCTCTTCTGGATTTTGCTGGCTGGAGGAGATGTTGCGAAAGGCGTCGTAATTACCGCTATCAACGCCTTGTCAACGCTCATACTTTATACTCCATTAGCAGCGTTATACTTGGGAGTAGGTGGCATTCCAATTCCAATAGATCCTATAGCCAAAAGCGTTACCCTCTTTGTCGGTTTGCCGTTAGCCTTAGGTCAGACTACAAGATGGGTTTTATCAAAGACGAAGGGAGAAGCTTGGTTTAAAGAAAGGTTTCAACCAATTATAGGTAATGTAGCAGTCGTAGCACTACTTGCAACCATTATAATTCTATTTTCTTTAAAGGGTGAGATAATTGCAGAGCAGCCGTTTTTGGTTGGCTTAATATCGGCGCCTTTACTTGCCCACTTCTTCATAATGGCTTCATTATTTTACGTCATACCATGGTTTCTCGGTTTCCAATATAGAGATGCTGCAACCATTGCCTTTATCAGCTCAGGAACACAATTTGAAGTTGCGATCGCCACGGCCGTAACAGTGTTCGGTGCAGGCTCAGGCGCAGCTCTGGCCACGGTGGCAGGCCCACTCTGGGAAGTGCCATCTATGCTCGCGTTCGTAAAGATAGCCGCGAAAACAAAGCATCGCTTTTCACGTTCAGAAGGCTTAATAGCTTGACTCTGTTAACGAGCCTTTGTAAAGTTCTTTGATATAACACTTGAAAGTTCCATAACATCCCTTACATGTTCTCACTTTGGCGTTTTTACTCCGCTTATCACAATGACCGGTATGTAAACATAGAAGTTTCGCTTTCAGTATCGTTTCCCTTCAACCCTTTTTGAGCATTTTTAGGTTATGGTCATGGGATATCAGAATATTTCCTTTTCCGTTAAGAAGAAGCACACTTGAACTACCATCTCCTACACCAACATCCTAAATAATTTTATTCTGTAATTCTAAATCTGTGTTTAGATTATCGTACATCTTTCATTCCCTGCGAATGTTTCCTTTTTAACGCACGTTACTGGAACTAAACGCATTTTCCGAAACGTTAATACTATCTCTGGAAAGGCGAAAAGCCGAACTCTACGATTTTGACATCTGCCCTTAGTATACCTTTAACTCCTTCAGCAGCCCTCTTTACATCAGATGTTAATTGCATTGTTAGTGGGCAGAACGGTGTTGTCAACCTCATTTCAATCGTCGCGATACCATCCTTCACCGTTACACTTTTGATCATTCCCAAATCCATCAAGCTAGCCCCAAGCTCAGGATCCAAAACGCTACGTAACGCCTCTTCCACAGCCTTCTTTAAGACAACATCCTCATCCGACATTGTTATTTCTCCAAAGTGTTAGTAGATCTATATCAAAAATTTTTAATATAACCTTTTCGCTATAACATACCAAAAGTTGAGGGAACACAAGTTGTATGGATATGCTGGACGAGTACTGCATGTAGACTTAACAACGGGGAAAACCCACACTGAGCCTTTAAATGAAGATTACGCCAAAAAATACATTGGCGGAATAGGTCTGGGAATGCGTCTATGGCTTGACCACTCTAAACAAGGGGTGGATCCCTTCAGCCCAGAAAACCCATTGATCCTAACGGTAGGTCCAACAGCGGGCACAGTATGGCCTACGGGCGGAAACGGACACGCCTTCATTTCAAAGTCACCTCAAAGCTTCGGAATTAGCGAATCAAAATCCCACGGATACTTTGGTGCAGAAGTGAAGAGAGCTGGTTACGACGGTGTAATTTTTCATGGCAAAGCTGAAAGACCTGTTTACATTTGGATCGACGACGATTCTGTTCAAATTTTGGATGCTTCACATTTGTGGGGTAAATCGCCATCTGAAACCGAGGATGTCATAAAGGAGGAGTTGGGCGACTACTACATTCGCGTTGCTGCTATAGGTCCAGCTGGAGAAAAATTGGTGCGAATAGCGTGCATAATCAACGAGAAGACTAGGGCTGCAGGAAGAACGGGAATGGGCGCTGTCATGGGCTCGAAGAATTTGAAGGCAATTGCCGTACGCGGAACAAAGGACGTAACAGTTGCAAAGCCAGATGAATTCCTAGAGTTCGTCAAGGAATTTCACGAGAGAATGAAGGGCCCTGCAACAAAGAAATATCGAACGCTAGGCACGCCTGAAAACGTTTTGGTGCATAATGCTTTGCAGTGTATGCCCACAAGAAACTATAATAACGCAGCCTTTGAAGGAGCGGAAAAAGTAAGCGGAGAAGCGCTTAATGAAAGATTTGTTGCAAAGATTATTGCTTGCAGTTCGTGTGCAATGAGGTGTGAGCATATAGCTGTTGTTCCAGAGGGCCCATACAAGGGCGCCATGGCAAGAGTTGAATACGAACCACTATGGGCTTTGGCACCCTACTGCGGTGTAGACCGGCTTGACGCAGTAATTAAGGCAATTGAGCTCTGTAACTGGTATGGAGTAGACGGCATTAGCGCTGGTGTAATTGTTGGCTTTGCTATGGACTGTTATGAAAACGGAATTTTAACAGAGAAAGACCTTGAAGGGATAGATGCAAGGTTTGGCAATCATGAAGCGTTAATCAAATTAATTGAGAAGATTGGCAGACGTGAAGGTATAGGCGACATACTCGCTGAAGGT
>CALJDG010000033.1 GCA_938023865.1 uncultured archaeon
ACAAGGACAGCACCAGTTTCCTTACTCACGGACAAAGCGTTAACAGGACAAGCTTGAACACAAGGATAATCTTCGCACTGAGCACAGAAATGTGGAAACTCAACGCCTGGAACAAGCATAAAAACCCTAACGCGGGAAGCCTCCGGCCATATGCGTTTCTCATGGAAAAGTGAACATGCTATTTCGCATTTTCTGCAGCCACTACACTTTGAAAGGTCCCGGGCAATCCATATGAGCGCCTTTTCAGATGCCAAACCCAGTAGGCTCCTCTCAAGTTTGAAATCCCTATTCTATTTTTGGCAAATTTAAGCTTGATGATTCGTTATAGCCCATAAAAAGTTCTTTAAAGCCAAAAATCCTAAAAAGAAGAGAGGCAAAAGCTTGTTAATAGCGGGTATATTCCAACAGCTTAGACAATGGTTAGAAAGTTTTGCGGTGCAATATAGTTACCTTGGCATTTTTTTAATAAGCCTAATAGGCTCAATGTCAATATTTTTTCCAATACCGTACACTGTAGTAATATTCACCATAGCCCCATTCTTCGACCCAATACTGATTGCCTTAGCTTCTGGGGCTGGCTCAGCCATAGGCGAATTTTCAGGCTACTTGCTTGGGCTAGGTGGAAGAAAAATATTAAGCGAGAAACGAAAGCGTCAAATGGAAGCCTTAGTGAAAATCTTCGGAAAATATGGTCCCATCGCGATATTTCTTTTTGCTTTAACGCCGTTACCGGACGACTTACTCTTCATACCGCTAGGCGTAATGCGCTACAATTTATTGAAGGCTTTTGTCCCGGCAATAATTGGGAAAATTTGTATGAGCCTGATAATCGCCTACAGCTCCAGTTACGCCATAACAATAATTGAGCAAATTTTTGGGATAGAAAGCGACTGGATAACCGCCCTAATAAGCATGACATTGGCGATAATCCTGCTAGTAATAGTGCTGGCTATAATGTTTAAAATAGACTGGGAGAAGATAGCCAAAGACCTTGAAAAGGTATAAAGAGTCAAAGACGTAAATTTATTAAAGAAGTTAAAGGTCATAAATTTAAATTGATGTTTGAATCAAAGCCTGCACATGAATTATCCGTTGAAGAAACCGTCTCCTTAACTTTTAGGTTATACGTTGATAACTTTGGTATTTTCTTCACACCATACTT
This sequence comes from uncultured archaeon, assembly GCA_938023865.1. Lineage (GTDB taxonomy): Archaea > Thermoproteota > Bathyarchaeia > Bathyarchaeales > Bathycorpusculaceae > JAGTQI01. The sequence continues at coordinate 1,163 of CALJDG010000033.1, forward strand.
AATATTTAGCATAATCTCAGCCTTGTTAAGCCTACCGATACTTTCTTGCATTCAAAATATCACAAAAATCACGGGCCCTCCAGAAGTTGTCTTGCCTAAGCTTTTAAACATGCTCTTAACTCTTATGGCTTTAGTTTTTGTTATTGCTGTAATCTCATGGATTATAGGCAGCATTATTAACGGAGTTTTGATTAAGAGCGCTTCTGACATCATTGAAAATGGTAAAACAAGTTTAAGTGACTCCTTCAAATTCGTTGTTTCTAAGCTTCCGTCTCTTCTAGTTGCATCACTTTTAGTTGGCATACTAGTAGTGTTAGGTTTATTACTCTTAATAATACCTGGTATAATTATATCCCTAATGTTCTATCTCGTCATTCCAGTTGTTATTATAGAAAAGAAGGGAGCTATTGAAAGCTTAACCAGAAGTAGAGAGCTCGTAAGTCATAGATGGCTTAAGACATTTGCACTTTCATTAATAATTGGGTTAATTATTGGGGCATTAGCTTTTGCAGTAAATCTCATTTTGACTCCGCTTGGAACATACAGTTCGTTAATCGGCACCATAATTAGCTCATTGATCGCCCCGATCTCTCCAATTTCATCAGCATTCTACTATTATTCCATGTTAGCAAAAGAAGAAAGCAGAAAAATTCCACCGCCGCCCCCACCGCCATTCTAATCTGATCTAAATATTATTTTCTCTTTGCAAGGTATTCATATAATTGACGGATGTAGTTGCTTATAGATTCTATACGCCTAGTTAACTCTCCGACCCTTTCTTCCAATCTGATAACTTTTTCCCGAAGTTCGGCTAAATCCTTCTCTAAACTTTCTTCCGACATTTTCAACGATTATTTTACAGCAAGTTTTATTTATATCATTTACGTAAAAAAGAAGGTTGTGGTGAAAAATTGGTTGAGAAACCAACCGCTGCCTTTGTGCTTTCTTTGATTGCTGGCATCTTAATACTACTGGGCGGAATTTTGGGCGCGATAGTGGGCATTATTGGTGGAGCCATGGTTGGAGCAATCCCAGGGCTAGGATGGCTTGGAGGACTAATTGTAGCCTTGGGCCTAATTGGGTTAATATTTGGGATACTTGTAATAGTTGGCGCCGTCATGATCAATAGTGGGGAACGAGATAAAGTAAAAACAGGATCTATAATAGTGCTTATCTTCTCGATCTTAAGCCTCTTTGTTGGCGGAACAGGAGGTTTTGTAATAGGCTTCATCTTAGGACTTATCGGGAGCATACTCGGCTTAACATGGAAACCCTCAGAAGAAGCCCCACCGCCCCCACCGGCATCATAGTTACAACGAACTTTTATTTATATATAACAGAGAAAATGAGCAAGGCTGTATTGGACGCCATACTCAACGCTATGGAAAGTTTGGCTAGACGAAGCTGTTAGGAACAGTTGTACCACGAGCTAATAGCCTATTTTGGGCTTATAGGCGCAGCAAACGGATGTCAAGCTTTAGAGATGGCGTGGCAAGACTCATAGAGGGAGGCTTCGAATATGTATGCCACCATGAAGGTGCAATGTTGTTTAGAAAACGCAAATAAACTGTGCCGCGGGCCCATCCGTAAATGCCGAGGGCCGGGTTTGAACCGGCGACAACCCGGTCTTCAGCCGGGCGCTCTCCCAGGCTGAGCTACCTCGGCACGGCTTTGGCAATTTTGAAGATAATGTTTGAGCTCTTTAATGTTTCGCTTGCGCCTTGCTTTTCTATTCTGTTTCTAACTTGTATAAGACCTTCATTCCTTTAAGCGTCTCATGAACCTTATTTGCCAGCTGCAGCACCTCCATTAGCTCCACTTTCTTCCCCCAGTCATAAACATGGTCGTGATAACCTCTTAAGGGTTCAAAACCCATGGAACGAAGCTTTTCAACCACCTCTAATGGACTTGAGCCTTCACTGTAAAACCAAATCGTCAAATAAGTTTTCAATTTGATATACCCTCGTGCATTGCTAAAAAAGATGAAGAAGGAAAATTAAACGATTTCGGTTCCAATAAGGCTTCGCATATTCTCCAATTACATTATTCTACGTGTTAAATTCAACTATACAGCGAATAGGCAACGATGCTGGATAAGGGCTAAAACATAAATTCGCTAAACAATTCAAGCGCCGCGTATGCCAAAAATTCAAACACGGAGAAGTAGAATTATTAGGGCTAGCAGAAGACGGAATCTTATACGAAGTAATATAGGAAAAGTAGAAGACCGCAAAAGAGCTAAAAAAGCCAAAAATCGCACAGGACATAACAAAAAATGGCGCGGGGTGCGGGATTTGAACCCGCGCGGCCATTGCTGACCACAGGCTTAGCAGGCCTGCCCCCTACCAGGCTAGGGCAACCCCGCAATTATCCCCTAACTATTATATGACATTATACTATGTTACCGTTAGAATTTTATAAGGACCGTGCTTAAAAGTATTTTTACGCTTTTAGTGGGAAGTCATCAGCTTTGATAAAGCGTCTACTATTTTTTCTTTTTCTTCATATTGTATTTGCTTGAACAGTTCTATTAATTTGTTTATTAGCATTCGATATTTTCTGGTGTGTTGGTTGAGGAGCCATTCTGCGAAGCCATGGGCCAGTAGAGTTTTCGCTTCCTCCAGGTCTTCAGCGTATATGATTATTGTGTTTCCTGAAACTTCTTCGAGGAGTTGTTTTCCGTTTTTGTGTTTAAGTATGCCGGGCATCCATTTTACTTTCACTTCATGGCCCAATTCGAGACGTCTTTTCAGTTCTCCAAGGAATCTTTCAAGCTCAGCTTGGGCATCATTATGTGTTTCATGGTTGTAAGCTTGTTGTATAGACCTTTTGTTAGAAGCTTTAGATGACCTATATCTGCGGTTAACCTTTGCCCAGTTCATTTAGCTTTTAACCTCTTTTTGGGTTATTCTCGAAGGCAGAACCCAGCTCGCGGATTGCTTCATATTCATATGACTCTGATTCATCTCTCAAACTCTTCATCCCAAGTCTCAGCTCGTATTGCGAACACGCCGTCTTTAAGCGGTCGCTTATCTTCTGAAACCTCAGCTTTACGCCATTCACTTGGATAACGTTCATACTTGCCCAGCTCAGAATATCCTTGTAGAGAAGTTGAGAGCCACGTTCGGGACAGCACAGCATCTTATTTCACTCCTAATTTTCCGAGAACTGGAACATCCCTTAACCATCCTTCATTTTTAAGGAGCTGGATGGTTTGCTGCACGTCTAAACCACAATCTTTAATTTTGGAAGCCAAAAGTGCAGAGTCAATCAATCCATCGGGGTCTCGGTTTTCCAGAAGCCACATTTCAAGTTTCTCAAGTTTTTCAGCTAAGCTTGTCCTTGCTTTGGCTCCTGCGTCAAGCGTGTCAATGGTGTCAAGGGGTCTCCATACTTTAATTAAACCGTCATCGAGTTCCTCAACATGGTAACCTTGGCTTTCAAACTCTGCTTTTCGTTGAATTAAAGTATAGAAAAACCCTTGACACGGTTGACAGGGTTGACGCAGATAAACCATATCGAATACCCTTTAATACTGGTGGACGTTCATTCCCTATTTTAGGACGGTAATCTATTACGTTAACGTGTTTCGGCAAGTTTTTGAAGAATGTGTCTTGGGTTACTGCTGGGAGTTTTCTTTGTCTGCAGTATTCTGAAAATGTGTTGTATAAGTCTTTTTTAACTATGAAGGCGTCTGAGTCTACTTCAAGGCAGTCCATGACGAAGGCTGCTATTGGGCTGCTTTTTCTGATGTAGTCTTCTCGGATTTCCTCTGTTGTTTTAGAACAGCTGAACTGTCCCTTTTCTAAGAGCCTTTTTAATGCTGGGAGGACGAGGTTTAGTAGTCCGCTGAGTTCTTCGGGTGTTGTGAGTTCTTTTAGTATGTAGGGGTCTGCCTTTTCGTTTATAAATTGGTTTGGGTAATTGAAGTGGAAAAAACTTTGAATGCTATCGCTATCGAGCAAGTTCTAATGTATGAGTCTTTGTTTTTAAAGGACTTTGGCAGAAGAGCATTCAAAGGCATAATCTGCAACACTGCAGACCCAGAATTGCGAGAAACTTGCAAGAAAAACAACATACAAGTCTGGTAGGTCTAAATTTCGTCTCAAGGAAAAACGGCTTGGGCTTGGGATCCATCAGATATATGAAAAGTATTTAATTACCTGGTTTGAATTAAAGTCTTTAGGATATACCAGGCTTTGAGTTTGGACTAATATGAGTCATGAGGCT
>CALJDG010000034.1 GCA_938023865.1 uncultured archaeon
CGAAAAATGTTGTTAAATTTGGGCATTTCTGATTCGTTCTCTGTTGCACGGAGGCTGCGCGACTACTGGTTGTCTGAGGCTGAGTTTAGGGCTTATGATGATGCCGTGACAACCTTAAGCGCACTTAAGAGTGCCGGGTTCAAGTTAGCGGTGATTTCTAATGTTTCATCCCATAAGAACCTCAAAACATATTTGGAGAAGGCGGGAATTTACACAGACTACTTCGATGTCATCATAGCCTCCGGTGACATTGGATACGAGAAACCAAACCCAGAAATTTTTAAAATAGCGTCAAAAGCCCTAAACATTCCAGCACCCAACATATTACACATAGGCGACAAATATGAAGAGGATTATTTAGGCGCACACAACGCCGGCTTAAAAGCGTTACTAATCGACAGAAAAGGAACACACAAAGATAAGCAATGCCCAAAAATATCCAAGCTAACAGAACTAATAAGCCTACTACAAACAAAGCAAACATTAAACCCTTAGTAAAACCCGGATCTACAACAACGTTAATAAATATCCTTCCAAACTATTCTTTAAATGTCTTTTAACAGAATGCGGGAACATTAAGCGGCTTAATCAATAGTTTTCCATGACAGGGCAAGTGGTGTTAGTAATATTATGCCTACGATGGCACCTGCTATCGCATGAGCGAGCGTATTTTCTCCAACATAAACATTAACCACGTAAGCGATGGCGAATGATATGGTGCCAATGTATCCACCTAATTTTTTCATCCTCCATAGTAAACCCATTGCTGTAAGAGATAAAATGCCAACAAGTAAGGCCAAATGCCCAAGAATAGGAAGCTTGTATGCATAGGGATGAGGCGGGTTCATAATATCAACTATTCCAACGATTATTGCCAGTGTTCCAAAAATGGCGAAGAAAACAGTGGAAACTATTACTGAAACAGTTCTTTTTGTCAACTTTTCAGCCTCTTTTCTCAGCGTTCTAAAAAGGTTTATATATGTGTCAGCCTTTTAAGGCTTACTTGGATTTACATGAGCTTAATCACAGGCTATCTTACTTCCAAACAGAAACTAATTTGGGACATGAAAAGTAAGGGGCTATCCGAGACAAGCATTGCCAGAAAACTCAAGGTGACTCGCCAAACCGTTCATAAGGCATTGGATATCGCAAATTCCAAAGTCTCTACAGCCCTCGAAGAAGCAGCCAAAATCAACAAAATTAAGATCGAAACATTAGACCCTGCCAAGGGAATTCTACTGGGATATAGCTCGTACTTCAAAACAGATGCACTCATCACTTTCTCTGCAAAAAACGGTGTTCAAGTATGGTATAAGCATGAGGGAGACTGCAATAATTGTGACCAATTTCAACTTTGTAAAGAAACATTACTTTCAGAGGCGAAGGACCGAAATATTCTACTTCCAACAAATGCAGACTCCATGCCACCGTCTAAACTAGCTGAGATTCTATTCTCAAAAATCAAGGGTGAATAGAATGGGAATTCGCCAAAAGTTGTGGAATTGGTGCCCAAAACCTAAGAGGCCTCATCTGGCAAGTTTTACGAGGCTGGCTTTACCATTGTATATTTCACTGTTAATTGGCGGCCTCCTTTTAACCGTAGGAGCAGCTATAGTTTTATTTCCTCCGTTGATGTTTGGCAGCAGTTTCGATGAAGGTGGGAGGGTAACAGAAGTTGTGGAGAGAATTTTGTTTCCAGGCGGCGCTATAGTTGTGTATAAAAACCCGATATATGAAACTCCTAAATGGTATATTAGCATAAAAGTGCACAATTACATAACTTGTGAAGAAGATCTCTCAGCCTATGTAAACTCGAGGACCAAAGCGTTAAATGAATTATTACAATATTTGAGCTCGAAGGATAAGGTGCAAGTAACTATAACCTTCCACGAATCTGTGGAACCCGACCACTTCAAGAATCTTTATTTAAATTACCTGGCAGAAAGTGACGGGCCAAATCACTCAGCAATTACAGTAAAGAATGAAACCAGCCAAGATTTGGAGACCATAATAATTAATACCCCTAGCATGGGCTATCTTGAAGAGTGGCTTACCCAACCCAAAGAAAACCTAAAAACGGTAGGCGTAAATTCTTATGAAGCTTTTTTGAATGTCGACTCAGTAAAAAACCTTGCGCAACATCCCAAAGTCCTGCTTATAGATCCCCAAGAGTGCCTCACCGTCCGCCAGCTTAAAGCAAAATACACTTCCATGGGTTTTAAAGTGACTGTTGATAGACCACCCATATTGATTAAGACATTTGAGCCTGAACAAACTTACACAACGATAAATATGGATGAACTCCTTACTAACCCATCCAAATACGATAGGTGGAGATTCTATCTTGCTGGAAAAGTTAGCAACCTTAATGACAGATTCTTCAAATTAAGCGAGAAACTCCTTGTCTGTTACAGATACTATGGAGCCGACCTTTCTGAAAGAATAGCGTCAGAAAATATTAAAAACGAAGATTACGTAGTGGTGATAGGCACATTCTTTAAAGAAAATTCCACATTATATGCAGATAAAATCGAAAAGGCGAAACAAGACCAGCCTTCAATATTAACAGTAGAAGAGCTTCTCGCCAGCCCTATTAAATATAACGGGCAAAAGATGCAAGTTTTTGGAAACGTAAGCGACTTGGGATTTATAGACGGGCCATTCTTTAAACTTGACGGGCAGCTACTGGTTTGCTACATCTACAACAACACCAACCTTCAGTCTCAACTCAGCGGAGTTGAAAATGGAGACCCTATGATTGTCACAGGCACGTTCCATCATGACAGCATAACATTGTATGCAGAGCATATTAGACCAAGCAAGCGGATGGGGCGATAGAAGATGCAGTGTTGAAAATAGATGCCATTGGAAGATTTTTTAAGAGTTCCGCCTTTTCTTGTATTTTGGGTTAGGGTTGATTTTCTTAGCTGTGATTTTTCTACCGCTAAAGTGAGGTTTGCTGTTCAACCTGAAATTGGAGAAACCGGGCTATGACACATGGGACCAATTTTTACACTTCTAATAGGAGTTTGGAGTCTTCTAAGCCTGTTTTTAGGAACTATTGAATTCACCACCTCTAAAAAAGCAGCTTTGCCCGCTGCTACATTAATACTCTGTCTTGTTAATGGCATTTTGGCAGGATTAATTTGGAATGTAGCCAGGTTTTGGCGTAACATGTTAATCCAATGGCTAATCAATTACAGCCCATTTATTATCCCATGTTTAATTGCAGATGCAATTGCATTCTTTTACTTTACAAGAACGAAAAAAATCATCCCTCACCTCAAAAACCTAAAAATAAGAATCCTATTCATAATTGTATTAATGGCGATTCCGCTTCTCCTAACAGCAATTCTATTACATATGTGGTTGGCGACTATATTTTAATCAAGAACATGATTCTTCACGTTCTAACCCTTAGAATTATATCGAACGCAGCTATTTCCAGTATTGGAGGAATTAAACTGTCAGTATCTAGTAAAATTTTGATGTTTGTTTTCTTAGCTGCTTTGTCGATTTATGTAACCCTCTACACAATTTCAGCCCACCACGTAGCCGAAAGATGGGCATTCAACACCAGTTGGC
>CALJDG010000035.1 GCA_938023865.1 uncultured archaeon
GCAAAAACTGCCTCTAAAATCAAAATCCACCTAAGCTTTAGCAGACTATCTTTCTTCAATGCTGCCTCTACCCCAAAGATAATTACATTAAGCTGCTTCAAGAGATAATCAAGTTTTGTCTTAGAAAGCTGATAAAAGTAACTTATCCAGTGCCATGTGGTCGCTTTTAGTTTAAAGTCTATATTTCGATAACGGTAACTGAAGGTAACTTTTAAAAGGGAATTAGCCTCATAAGGTGAATGCCATTCTCTTATTGGAGAGTTGATTATTGATTGGGGTGGAGCGAAATTCGGTTTCGGCTTTGGTTTTGGCTGCGGGAGAGGGGAGTAGGCTTAGAGATTACGCAGAGTCGAAACCCCTTCTTCAAGTGGCGGGGATGCCTCTGATTGGAAGGGTTCTCAGAGGCCTTAAAGAGGCTGGAGTGCAAAAAGTATGGATAGCCATTGGGCATAAAGGCGATTTGGTTCGTGAGAAAATTGGCGATAATTATGCAGGACTCGAAATTCGCTATATTGAGGTCGATAGCTGGAAAAAGGGCAACCTCTATTCCCTTTTGGCTGCTGAAGGTGTTTTCAAACAGAATTTTTTGCTCTGCATGAGCGATCACGTTTTCAATCCAGAAATTCCCAAAAAACTAGTTGGTAGCAGATTTGAAAGTGCCGTTGTTTTAGCTGTTGAGAAGGTGCCAGAGGATCACACTAAAGTTCTTGAAAGGGATGGCTTAATCCTTGAAATAGGTAAGAAATTCAACCAATCAAACGTTGCAATTGACACTGGTCTTTTCCTTTGTTCTCCAAAAATTTTTGAATATGCCAGGCAAGCTGCCAGCAGAGGGATGTCAGAGCTTTCAGACTGCATTAGAATCGCTGGGCAGAACGGGGATGCACAAGTTGTCGATGTAACTGGACACTTTTGGGTGGACGTGGATACAAAAGATGATTTTCATCGCGCGAAAAGGTTGATTGTCGAGAATTCGCAGAAAAAGCGTGGAGCTTCGGATTTTGTGGCCCATTACTTTAACCGACCCATAGAAAACGCCATTCTCTATTACATTTCAGAGTGGAAGTTCATAACCCCCAATAGATTGACTATAGCCACAAATATTCTTGCATGGTTTGTAACATACCTCTTCTTCTCCGGTCTTTTAGGTTTAGGATCCCTCTTAACATTTGTAATTGGTGTTATGGACGGCTTAGATGGGAAGTTAGCGCGAATACGTGGATGCTCAACAAAGCTTGGGCTTATGGAGCATCCATTTGACATGTTATACGAATTTTCATGGCTAATAGCAATTGCATTGTTCTTAAGCCAAAGTGAAGGTTTACTTCCCCTCGTATATGCCTCTTTCTCCATCATGTTCATTGCGTTTTACAGATTTTGCTATGACCAATTCAGCAGAGCAACCGGCATCAGCTTAGATGTCTATGGAAGGTTCGAACGTGCCTTCAGGAGAATCGCCGGCAGAAGGAACATCTACAACGTATACATCTTGATAAGCATCCTCTTAGGAGTACCGCTTTATTCGCTGTTAGCTATAATGGTTCACTCAGCCCTAACTGCTATGGTATACGCCTATAGGGCTTCCGTGCATTTGCATGCTATCGATAAAAGTCGACTTTCTAATTTGTAAAAAGGGTGAGTCAAGTTAACCAAGCCCAGATATATTTATGTTTTCTCGGAATTTTTATATAATAAAGTAAACTATTGAATTGGAACATGTATGTTAAATAATGGGCGGATGATATGAAAATCAAGCAGCTATTATTGTTTGCTTTGATGCTGTTCTTTTTGTCATTATTAATGATAAGTGTTAAAGCTGAAAGTTCATTGGAGCCGACAAAAGTTATGGTTGGAGTTTGGCTTGTAAATGTTGAAAAGATTGATTTGGCTGCTAGTAGTTATCGATTAGACTTCTATCTATGGTTTAGGTTTAATTCTTCTGAAATAGGTTTAGATGATGTAAAAGAGTTTGAGTTTGTCAACGGATATCCCACAAAATACGAGGTATACTCGAGTGAAGAGCATGGTTATCTGGAATATCGCGTTAGGGGGGATTTCATAAAAACTTTTGACTTTTCGCAGTATCCATTTGAGGCACATACACTCACTGTAGAATTGGAGCATAAGAACCTTAACGCTTCATACTTATCCTTTGAGGCGGACCCAACATCAAATGTGGATGAGGCTGTTAACGTAGCGGGGTGGGAGATTGGTGGTTTTGAGGCAAGTGTTACAGAGCATTCATATGGGGACGAAGCGTATTCTAGATTTGTGTTTAGCATTACGTTGAAGCGTCCTGTAATCTCGTCTTTTATCAAAAGTGTCTTGCCCATTGCTGTTATAACCACCATATCTTTGCTTGCTTTTGCCATATCGCCTCAAAACTTTGCTCAAAGAATAGGCTTAGGCGTCACAACTCTCATGTCCGCCACAGCGTTTCATTTGGCATTACTCAGCGGTATACCTCCCATGGGTTATTTGACTTTGGCTGACAGAATGATGCTCGCCATATACGCGATTTTCCTCTACAACCTTTCAACGTCTGTTTACATCATGAAACTTGTAGATGCAAAGAAAACAGAAGATGCCCAAAAATTCAACAAAAAAGCACTGAAAATACTGCCAATAATTATAGTAGCCTTAATAATAGCTCAACTAGTCATCTAGACTAGTTAATAAATGCTGGATACGTTAAAACCGACTTTCGAGCACTAAGGTCGATTTCATGTATGCATGTCAATTTTATCGTTCTTTTTTTCCTTGTATGAATTCTTCAACCCATTGTCTTGCTATGTGGTCGGCGACTTGTACTGGTGGATGCTTGAATGCGTAGGCTGAAGTGCTAATCAGTGAACCGCCTATGCCTCTGTCAAGCGCTATTTTAACGGCTCTTATCACATCTATTACCATGCCAGCGCTGTTCGGAGAATCCTCAACAGTCAGTTTTATGTCTAAAGTAACTGGAGTATTGCCGAACTTTCGTCCTTCAATACGGGCGAAGCATATTTTTGTGTCGCCCAAAAGTGGAATATGCCCACCCGGACCAGCCCAAGCCTCAACATTGTATGGCACTAAACTCGTGAGGGCTTTTGTTTTGCTTATTTTCTTGCTTGTTAGTCTGCTGTTGTCTACCATGTTTAGGAAGTCTGTGTTTCCGCCAACATTCAGTTGATACGTCTTCTCTATTTTGACACCTCTTGAAACAAATAGGTCCATAAGCACTCTATGGATTATGGTGGCTCCAATTTGGCTTTCACATCGTCCCCAGCAACAGGAAGCTTCTTTTCTTCAAAACGCTTTGCCCATGCTGGATCAGAAGCGATAAATTCGGGAATGCAGTTTACAAAGGCGCATCCAGCTTCGAGACAAGCCTGTGCGTAATAGCGGGTTGCTTCAAAACTGCCGACGGGTAGAAAGTTTACGAGCATGTCCGCCTTTGTTTCTTTTAAAACAGCCGCTACATCTGTTTTCTCTGGTTCTGTTGGATTGTGAGCTTTGAAGGGTTCCCTCATGTGGTGGGCTACTGAATCCAAGATTGGTGCGGGAAGAACTTTAACGCCTAATGTTGGGACTTCGGCAAACTTGAGGCAGCAGTTTGGCTCTGTGAAAATGGCTTCGCTGAGGTCTTTTCCTATTTTTAGTTTGTTGACGTCGAAGGCGGCTACAAACTGCACATCCCTTATATGGTAATCTCCGAAAAGAACATGCATTACTCCCGGAACCTCTGAACCCTCTTTTGCATTTTTGTAGTATTCAACTCCTTGAACTAGGGCTGAGGCACAATTTCCTATTCCTGCTATGGCAACACGAATTGACATATGCATCACCATGTAAGATTATGTTAAGGCGGCGAATGGCACTTTTAACAGATGAAAAGTACGATTTAAAATCGCAAAATAGAAATCCTTATAAATATATATTGATACTAATTGAGCATTGGTGAACTTTATGGCAAAGAGAGAAGAACCAAAACCGGAAGAGATTAGGGAAGAAAAGAAGATTGAAGAGTTCGGCTCGGAGATGTACCTTGAATCAGCAAGGGCATTGAGGCAAGTGGGTGCAAGAGTCTTTCTGTCAGTAGGCGCTGCTATACTCATATGGATTTTCGGAGAAATGATTTTCCTACCCATCGCAAAAGGAATGACACAACAATTCTTCGGTTATCCAGTACACTCAATAATCAGCTTCATTATTGTAGTCGCTTTGGCACTCATAATTTTCACAGTCTTCATTGACGTGCGTAGGCTCACTGGAGGCATGGCAGGCGTATTAGCCTATCACTTTGGAAAAGCAAGCGGTGAAGTTAGCGTTGAAACATACAAAAACTACAGAACAGCACTAGACGGCATATTATACGTTATCATAGTATCTTTGGCGTACTTACTGTTTGCAAGCTACCTGGCTGAAATACACCCAGCCATACCAGCAGTGCTTTTGATTCTAATAGTAATATGGGCGATCTTTGCATTATGGAGAAGTTGCAAAGCAATTGCCGCAGTGATTGGCAGATACACCTCAAAATTTGCTGAAGAACTCGAAAAACAAGCCAAAAAAGCATAACCTCCCTAATCACCCTTTTTTAGAGCATCCAATAAAGGAGAAAAGGAATATGGCAAATTCGGTTAAACAAGATATTGAAAACTTTAAGAAATGCGTAGAAACTTATGGCGGGAAAACTTTTCACAACCTTTTATCGGCTTTTTTAATATGGCTTTTCGCCGTTCTCGTGTTTATCCCCCTTGCCCACTCATTAAACCGCCAAGTCGAAATATTCTGCACATTAATATTCTTTGCTGCCTTCACACTTCTAACTTTAAGGGCAATTCCAGGGTTGAAGAAAATTATTGATGCCTTTTCATTTTTCCCGGCAAGAAAGTATGGATTGAAAAAGGGGTTAAGCCATGAAAACTCGGTACTGTTATTTCGACACCTTTTTTACATAGTTTTGATTGTAATCTTTTACCTGCTTTATTTTCCGTTTTTAGCAAACTTTCATCCGTCTATCAGCGGAATCGTTCTAATATTAGCTCTAATCTGGATTTTTTTTCTAATACTCAGACTTCTTCCAGTTTTTTCTGCAAAAATATTTGAATGGCTGGGTTCTGAGAAGTGAGTATTAATAGTGGGAGAGTGAGAAGCGTATTAGAAGGAAGAGTCGCAATGATGTCGGAATCCACAATCATTAAAAAGCTGAAGAACCTAATTCCATCGCATATTATAGAGGTTTCAGTTCCTCGTGAAGGGCGCATTTTTGTGTATGTAAGCAAGGAACATCTTAAAAAGGTGATTGCATTCTTAAAGAATGAAGGATTTGCGCATTTGGCTGGCATTACAGCGCTTGAAAAAAGCGATGCGTTTGAACTTCTTTACCATCTAAGCATGGAGGGGACTTTGTTAACTGTGCGAGTTAATCTGTCTTTGAATGATGTAGCTCCTACAATAACCGACATTATCCCTGGGGCGCTTCTTTATGAACGGGAAGTCCATGATTTGTTTGGAGTGAAATTTGAAGGTCATCCTGATCTGAAGCCTTTCATCTTGCCGGATGATTGGCCGAAGGACGTTTATCCGTTGCGGAAAAGTGGGACATCACAAGAGGGGAAAGCTAAAGAAAAACAAAAACGCTCGCACCGACGTTTAGCGGCTCATATGGAAAGCCTAAACGACAGCGATGCAAATATATGATATATGATTATTGACAGTCTTAAAGTTCGTTGAGAGTGAAGTTATGGCGGTTCCTTCAGAAGTGGCAGTGTTGACGATATTCATGCCAGTAACAATTGCGGTTTTGTCACATTTAGTTGCTAAATCGCCTAAAGGCGGAGCGAGGCTGGCAAAGGCTATTTGCATTTTGGCTTCCTACATAACTTTGTTCCTTGTTTCTTCGTTGATTTTTGCAGTGCGGCATGGACCCATCAGGATGCAGCTTCTTACTATTTCTTTGCTAACAGGTATTGTTAATGTAGGATTATATGTAGATTATCTGGCTTTAGTGCCAGCGTTTCTTTCTTCCATGTTTACTGCTTTGGCTCTTACTTACAACGTGTATTATCTTTCTCCTTATAACAAAGCCTATAAGGTTGGTTGGGAGTTTAACAGGTCTTACTCTTTCATTTTGTTGTTTAATGGTGCAATGCTTGGAACGTTGTTTTCGAGCAGCCTCTTAAGCCTCATCATTTTTTTGGAGTTGATTAGCCTGTGCTCGTACGCGTTAATTTCATTCTGGAATGAGGATCAATTCTCGTTGTGGGCAGCCGCTAAATCGTTTATTATGACGCATGTTGGCAGTTTAGCCCTTTTAATGGCTACTATTATAATTTACTTTTCCACTGGAACTTTGGAAATTTCAGAGATAGGCCAAATGATTCCGTTAGGCGACACTGTAATTTTTGTTATCTTTCCGCTTCTTTTAATTGCTGCATTACCAAAAACCGTTTTATTCCCCCTTCACACGTGGCTGCCAGACGCAACAATTGCACCTACCTCAACTATCCTTGTTTTTCACGAAGGCGGCACCTTAGCCGGAATTTACATGATTATCCGCTTCTTCCCCGACGTGTTCCACGCGCATGTTCTTTCCGCTACAACTATGCCGTTACCTCTACTATTTGGAGGTGTCAGTGTTTGGAGCTTCATTATCTCCTTTATTGGCGCCATCTCTCTCATCATTGGAGCGTTAAATGGGCTTGTCGAGAATGATTTTAGGAGGATAGTTGCTTATGGCAGTATATCTGGAATTGGGTGCATAATTATGGCGGTAGGCTTAACTACCCCATTGGGTAGTGTAGCGAGCTTATTTCTAATGATATCTCATGCGTTTTGCTTTGGTTTGCTATTTCTTTGCGCTGGTGCTGTGATTTACGCGACTGGAAAACATGACATTAATGAAATGGGCGGACTTTATCATTATATGCCAATAACTGCTATCTGTTGCTTAATTGGCGTTCTAACTTTGTCAACGGTGCCCTTTCTTAGCGAGTTCGCAAGTAAATACTTACTGCTTCACGCTACCATTAATGCGCAAGCAACATTTTTTACAGCTATTGCATTCTTGGGATGTGTTTTTAACGTTGCAATTGCAATGAGACTCTTGCATTCGGTTTTTATGCAAAAGTCTGCAAAATCATCTTTTAGCTTTCCAATAAAAGACCCCCCTATATATATGCTGATGACAATGCTTTTAATGTCCGTATTTTTGATGGTTTTTGGCGTCGCCCCTGCTATTCCGTTAAGTTCTTTTGTTATTCCAGCGGTTGAACACATCGGTTTTTCAGTAAACATCGCTGCCCAACCATGGTTAATTGGCACCCCTCTCGGTTTTTGGGATCCTTTGGCTGTAGCCGCATCCATGTTTGGCCTTTCCGCCCTATTCATTTGTATGACGCTTTATTCTAAGAAAGCATTAGCCTATAGAGAATCAGCAAGTGAAGAAACGTTTAAACCGTTTCTCTGCGGAGAAGACGCAAACATGCTTGACGGCCCCCATGGATATCAATTTTATCATG
>CALJDG010000036.1 GCA_938023865.1 uncultured archaeon
TAGGGCTAGTTCTGCGGCTTTTTCCGCCATTTTTTGGTTCATATAGCCGTTGGTTTCCCAGCAGACACGCATGATTCGCTTTTCAGCTTCGGCTTTTTCCAGTGCTATGCGGCTTGTCTCCAGCGAGTGCGGCATCTGAGGGGAGGGGTCTCCTCCAAAGTAGCATATGCATGAAACCCGTTTGTCGAAGGCTTTTTGGGCTAGGGCTTCAGCGCTTAAAACTGGCTTGTGTTTGGCTGAAAGGTTGCGGTAATGCCAGTTTTGGCAAAAGAGGCAGTCGTAACTGCATGCGCCGTAAAACACAGCCAAGTTGTAATAGCCATATTCGGGTTCTGGTTTGTAAGCATATTTTGGGTAGCCACTTCCAGTGCATCCCGGACAAAACCACCAGCTCACACAGTTGGTTGGCAATCCATCATAATACCATTCCAAAACGCCCTGCTCCGCTGTTCCGCCAAAACGGACGAGACGACCTCCAACATTCCAAACGAGACCGCAAAAGCCACTTCCGCTGACGTCTATAACGCAGTTGTTGGCGCAAACACCACATGGCAGACCTTCATCTTTTGGTGGTTCTGATGGCAAACCATAAACGGCACGACTTTTCGCGTGAACATCTCTCGTGATTTCTAGGGCTTTTTCAGGCTTTTCTCTAATGCACTTTAGGCAGACACCCAAATTCCCAGATATTAGGGGAGAATTTTCACCGCAGACTCGGCATTTACCCATCGCAAGTCAAGAAAAATATTGTGCATCAAACCTAAAAATCTAGAGGGAGAGTCACTATTGGCTTTACCTAGGCCAAAACCTATAGGGGGTATCCAATTTAGCCAAAACTGCATAGCGTAAAATTGCCTTAGCCGCCGCCCACTGGTGGTATAATTGCCAAAACGTCGCCATCGGCCAACTCGGTCTTTAATCCTTTCATGGTTGATGCGCTTCTCCCATTTATTAGGAACTGGAGAAATCCTTTCACGTCGCCAGTTTTACTATCATAAACGTATTCAACAAAGTCTTTCCCATACTGTTTTGCTAGTTTTCCAAGTACTTTTTCCACAGTCAAGTTTTCCTCGTTCGGAAACTCGATAGTTTCCTCTTTTTTTCCAGTGATTTCCCGGAGGGTGGTGAAGAAGCGCACCGAAACCTTCAAGGCTTTTCACCATCAATAATAAAATATAAGACAGATGGAAAAGCTTTTCCCAGGGCAGAAGCCACCCGCATGGAATGAGTGCAAAAGCAACGGAAAAACTAACACGTTAAAAGTTCATCTTTTTGAGTTTTTCAAGCCTTCATGCTGGTGCTAGGATGGCTGATGGGGTCAAAATTCCGGAGGTGATTGTCAATTTTGACTATTGGCTTGCATTTTGCTTTAAGCCTTTATAGGTTTGCAAAACGATTTATAAAGCAGCAATTGCGCAGCACAAGCCTGGATGCAAAGCCTTGATCTTTCCCCGCTCCTTTTATTATCCGTTGCCGCGAGTGTAGTCGCCTTGGCTGTGGGCTTAAGCTTCCCTTCCTAAAAATCTATACAACTACGGCAATTGCTGCCACTGGCGCAGTAACTTTAGATTGCCTTTTTAGGCGCGACCATAAGCAACAAGCTTGGAAAGATCTCATTAAAGAAAATTAAAGTTTTTAAGCGGACTTATCTAAATAGGAATAAGATCTTCTCGAGCGTAAGGCTGAACTACGCAAGTAATAATTAGACTCCAAAATTCTTGAATATCTTTTCATCCATTATGTTTTTGGCTGTTTGAAAGCTTTACGTTCATATTCGTTTTACAAAATTTTCCTTGACGAATAAGATTAAAATTTTGGGCGAGTTAATTCTAATAACTATTCAAGTAAAACACTCTCGGAGCATCTAATGTTATAATAATGCAGAAAAAGGGAGGGTTAATTGGTTATGCCTATCTCACGATTGGTATAGTCAGTTTAATGGTTGTGCTTCCATAGAATGATGTTCCATCATTTAGTGAGCCGCATATTGTCAGCGTTACTATTATATGTGTCTTTTTGCCCAACTCAGCTGAGTCGATTTTTGATAGTATATAATCGATAACGGACTGTTTGTCAAATTTCACCATTAAGTCTAAAATTCCGTCGTTGTCATAGTCCTCAATTGCTATGGGTGCATTAGGGTCTACTGGAATCGTGTTATTGAGCATAATTGATGCAACGTCTATTTCAGATACGTCATAGTTTTCCGGAAGCTCGATGTAGGCAGTTATCCATTTGCCAACGCGTCTGGCACGTGCACCTTTTAAATTCAAGTTTTCCGGTTGAATATCCACAGTTGCGCTTAAGAACCTAATTCGCGCTGGTTTATACGTCCATGTTTCATATAATATCAACTGATCATAGGCGTGTGGGCTGATGACAATTTGGCTGTCCTTTAGGCATATAAATCCGCTTTGACCTGGAGGTATAACGTTTACTGCTTTAGGTGGCTTAAGCCAGTCTTTTGGCATTTCGGCAATATGGTTATAGGTGCCCCTATTCATATAATGCATTGTTGGAGCTGGTAAAGCTCCTAGCTGACTGAATTTTATTGTCCTGACTGGGGTAAGCCAATTAGACATTTCGTGCCCGTACTTTATGGTTAGGTTGCCAATCGTCCACTTAAGGACGCGAATAATCACTTCATCTCTGTCTTCCCCGTTGAGGTAGTCGTACTTTAAGGGCAATTTGGATTGTTCTCCATCAAAAACATGAATTAATGTGCTTGACTGCCACTCGGTCACTTTCATAACAGACGAAGGGACATCGTCGGCGAATACTTCGGGGCGTATTCTATTGTACCAATCCTCGAACATTGTAAGCCCAGGGTCGTCATATGTAGCTCCCTTTGCTGGCCATCTTGGGGGCAATAAGTCGTTGTAATGATGATTCCATGCCTTAAGATAGGGAAGCGCTGCGCTGATGTTAGGGTCGGTTAGAGCGGCTTTTTCAGCGGCTTCTATCACGTAATGGAGAAAGTTCATTCCAGGAATGTGATTGTACCCTGCATCCATGTTTATTAGATTCATATCCTCGAAGGAGAACTTGTCTTTGGTAGCAAGTAGATCTAATAGTCTTTTGACGCGATGGCCTTGTCCCCATTGAGCGTCTGATTCTGCGTATGGCCAGTTGGCTATAGGCTTGTTGTTCCAGTTGGCAAGCCACCCTTGCTCGGGGTTAATGCATTTTGGCATTTCTTCAAAGCCTGTGAGTCCAACCCATTCCTCTTCGCCTGTTCCCCATAATGGTAGTCTATCGTCAATAACTCTGTCATCTCTACCTGTTGTTGGCTTTATTGGGAAGGTTCCAGCGTGCCAATAGCCTATGTTTCCTTCCCTGTCTATCCAATAGAAATTGTGGGATGGTTGTATGAGTTTAACAGCTTCTTGGAACTCCTCAATATTTCTTGCCTCTTGGAAATGCATCCAGCCTTCTTCGGCTGAAAGCTCGTTTTTATAGTATGGTGTTTTCATAGTGAAAGCCAAGTGGTTTGTTTTATCCCAAGCGAAAACTGGACCGTGCACCGTGCGATAAACTAGTCTATCCTCATAGGTAAGCTTCTTGTAACCATATATCCTCTCTGTTCTAACTTCCATCGGAACCCAATTACCGTTATACCAGTATTCAGTGGAATTAAGTGGGTTTAGAACTTCAATGTAGGTGTCCATAACGTCAGAAACGCCTGTTGTAGACGTCCAAGCACCATATTCGCTTACGCCTATTAAAATGAATGGTCCTTGAGGCATCATCATGCCTACAGCGTCAATTCCCGCTCCATGTAATCCCACCTCTAAAACTATTTGAGGTATTGAGTACCCCATTTGTGGCCCGCCAACTTGGAGAGCGTTTCCACTTAATGATTTGCTTGGGGCAACCATCCACGCGTTACTTCCAAACTTTGTAGGTATACCCAGCGAATCGAACAATTGTGCTATACCATCTTCGGACTCTACGTATCTCTCATAAATTTGTCCAATATTGTTTGGTAGATCAAAACTGAGACTAGAAACACTGGTGCATGCCTGAATATCGCAATCATCGTTTGGTATTGTTACTTCTGCTCCTGGATCGTTTTGCGGGAATAGATCATTGAAAATTAACCAGCCTGTTTCGAGGCCGTGCTTTTGTATTAAAGCTTGAAGGGCCGCGGCGTATTGAAGTTCAGAACCTCCACATCCGCCGAACCTCCAAGCCATCATGACGGTTATGGCAACTCCATCCTCTATGGTGAAAGGTTCTATTGGCAAAAGCCCGTCCAGAGTTATAACTCTTGGAAGATATTCTAGAGGTATCATCGAATAGTCTCCGAAAAGAAAGGCTTTGGTCTGAGCTTGAGTGATGTATAGGTTTATTCCGTTCACATATGCTTCCATCATGCTTTTTAGATGCGGTTTTTTAGGAGTCCAATTCTCATAAATTTCTCTGAGCTCCTCTCTGCTGTATCCCCACTTTCTAATTTCATAGTCTTGCTCTATTGTGGCTAACCCAAGTTCGGCGAGGCTTCCAAAAGCTGATCTCCTGTACACGTCAGCCTGCCATAACCTGTCCTGAGCCATGGCATATCCGCAACCAAAAGCTAAACCTTCCTTGGTCTGTGCAAAAATATGTGGAACGCCATAGTCATCCCTGACTATGTTAACCGGTTCCCCGTCATAAAATATAGTGATCACATCGCAACCTTTAACCGAGAAGCAAATGCCAATGAGCACTGTTAGAAGCATCATTGCAAACGCAGCGCTAATGATTTTCTTAGAAATTTTTCTCCTCATCAAAACTTCCCCGTTAGATTTGTGTTTGCAACCTTTATAAAAAACTTATGAAAAATTCCTCTATTGAACCGAATTGATAGGTATTTTCAAATTGTGGTGTCAAATCAACGAATATTTCAATAGTTAACTTAGAAAAGTTTATATTTTACCGCATTTTTGCTTAATCACGAAACATTTTAACATTGATTGGAGGAAAAGGAGCATGGCTTACTTAACAACAACAGCTTCGGGACAGCCTGTCTTAATTTTAAAGGAGGGTACAGCCCGGAGCCGCGGAAAGGAGGCTCAAAGGAATAATATTATGGCGGCCCGAATCATAGGCGAGGTCCTAAAAACGACGCTTGGCCCCCGTGGAATGGATAAGATGCTTATCGACAGTCTTGGTGACATAACGATAACTAATGATGGCGCCGCAATTTTGGATGAGATTGAGGTGGAGCATCCTGCTGCCAAAATGATGGTTGAAGTGGCAAAAACTCAAGATGACATGGTAGGTGATGGCACAACAACGGCTGTTGTCTTGGCAGGAGAACTCTTGAAAAGAGCTGAGGAACTCTTAGAACAGAATATTCATCCAACAATAGTTGTCAGTGGCTATCGAAAGGCTGCCCAAAAGGCTGTTGAAGTGATAAACCACATCGCCAAGCCTGTGGACATCGAAGACCGTGAAACTCTCCGGAAAGTGGCTTTAACTTCCATGGCGAGTAAGGCGGTTGGTCCAGCTAAGGAGCACTTGGCGGAAATAGCCATAGATGCTGTGAAACAGATTGTTGAACAGAGGGGCGATAGGCTGGTTGCGGACATAGACAACATTCAGATAATAAAAAAGACTGGTAAGGGGCTTTTCGAATCTCAACTTGTGAGGGGCGTAATAATAGACAAAGAAGTTGTCCACCCTGGGATGCCAAAGAAAATTGAAAACGCAAAAATCGCCCTACTAGACTGCCCACTGGAGATTGAGAAGACAGAGTTCAGCGCTGAGATACGCATTCGCGACCCATCCCAGATGAAAGCCTTCCTAGACCAGGAAACCCAAATGCTCAAGGAAATGGTTGAAAAAACAAAGGCTTCAGGGGCTAATGTTGTCTTCTGTCAGAAGGGTATAGATGACATGGCACAGCATTTCCTGGCAAAGGAAGGCATTCTAGCTGCTAGAAGAGTTAAACAGTCAGACATGGAAAAGTTAGCAAGGGCCACAGGCGGCAGAATAGTAACGGACTTGGACGACTTAACACCCCAAGACTTAGGCGCCGCTGGCGTTGTGGAAGAGCGTAAAATTGGCGAGGACAAAATGATATTCGTTGAGGGCTGCAAGAACCCACGCTCCGTTGGTATTCTCATAAGGGCTGGACTTGAAAGAATGGTGGACGAGGCGGAACGCGCTATAACAGACGCCCTATCAGTGGTTTCAGACGTAATCGAAAACAACAAAATTGTGGCTGGAGGAGGCGCAGTGGAAGTCGAAATAGCCAAAGAGTTAAGGGATTATGCGGCAAAAGTTGGCGGACGCGAACAACTAGCCATAGAAGCCTTCGCAGACGCCATAGAGATAATACCGCGCACACTCGCCGAGAATGCCGGGTTGGAACCAATAGACATAATAGTTGAGCTTAGAGCTGTCCACGAAAAAACCGACGGCCACTCCATGGGCGTAAACGTTTTCACAGGAAAAGTCGAAGACATGTATAATAACGGCGTGATGGAGCCAGCAATAGTCAAGGAGCAAGCAGTAAAATCAGCTACAGAATCAGCCTCAATGATACTCCGCATAGACGACGTCATAGCCGCATCAAAACCGAAAGAAGAGAAGGAGAAAGAGAAGCTTCCAAGCGAAGGTGAAAGCGAAGAATTCTAGCAACTCCCAAACTTTTTCTAATCTAAAACTGAAAACCGTTTGACTGCATTTCCCTTTGAAGCTTTAAAGGAACTCTTTACCGTCGTCATTTCGTATGGTTTTATTTGGTAAGTGATTGCTTATGCCTTTGACTTGCAACAAGTGCTGCTCAGCAAACGTTGAAGTCCAGATTCCCTATGCCAAGCTAAACCTTTGCCCAAGCTGCTTCATGAATTTCTACGAAGCCAGAGTGCGGAAAACCGTTGAAGAATTTAAAATGTTCAAGGAGGACGATGCTGTGGGTGTTGCTGTTTCAGGTGGCAAAGACAGCGCAGCGCTCTTGCATGTTCTGCGGCAAGCCTATCCGAGTCTTAAGCTTAAAGCTCTCCACATAAACTTGGGGATACCTGAATATTCAGCTCATTGCCAACAAAAAGTTGAAAAACTCGCCAGCATGTTAAATGTTGAGTTGCATGTTTTCAGCCTTCCAAAAGAATTGGGTATAGGTATTGGAGACTTTAAGAAGACTCCTTTTAAGGGAAAACTCTGCTCTGCTTGTGGAACAATCAAACGCCGCATCTTCGAAGAACTGGCTATAAAAGCTCACGTTCGGGTTTTGGCAACGGGACACAACTTGGAAGATGTTGCGGGCGTGATGTTTAACAATTTCCTTTATGGACGATGGGAACAGTTTGTAAGGCTTAAACCCGTTCTGCTTCCGTTGGCGAAGGACATGGCTTCAAAGGTTAAGCCTCTTATAAAATGTCCGGAAAAAGAGAACTTGCTCTACTGTCTTTACAATGATATCCCCTTCCGCGAAATCGACTGTCCCTATGCAAACGGAACTGGTGTGCGGAAAAGAGCAAAAATTCTAGAGCTTTTGTCGAGGGATAACCCCTATTTTAGGCATCAACTTTTAAACCGCTTCTTGGAAATCATGCCGATAGTTGAAGGCGTCACGCAAAAACCTGAACTTGGCCAATGCAAGGTTTGCGGTTTCCCTTCCTCAAGCGAAGTTTGCGCTTTCTGCAGACGAATAGCCATGGTTAAACAGGCCATAGGCAAAACTTAAGCCTTTAAAAGACGCAGAAATTATTGTGGACGAAATTCCAGAGCATCAACGCTTATATTTCGTGAAAAATCTTAGGGGAATAATCTATCTTTCAAGAGGCGTCTCTTCAGAAAAGGAGCTCGAATGGCTTAAAAGAAAGTTTAGGTATAGGGAACTTGGTATTTCTGAAACCCTAAAGCTCGATTTGAAATGGAAAAAGCTCTTAACCCTGCCAATAACTGTGGAGAACCCCGTTTTGGATTCGCTTCTCCAAGCCTCCAGCTTCGTATGCCCCTTAATAATTTTGAAGGAGGATAGCCTAAAAGACTTCGAAAACGCCGTGGTTGCAACTCTTAAAACAAAGGGAAAGCTTGGAGACAAAGACCTAAAATTTAACTTGAGGCTTGTCAACTACGCCATAACAGACTTTTATACAAAATCCATCGAGCTTGCGCTTCAATCCGATTTGGATGAGAGAAAAAGACTTGCTGAAAAGGACTTGAAAAGATTTTGGAGAATCCCGGTGGATGCCGATGGGAAAGTTTTGGTCGCTTACATCGACCCGCTTCTGGTTAAGGGCGACCTGCAAAGACCGATCTATATGAGCTTGGTTCCAAGCCTGGTTCTTGACTTAGGCTAAAATGCCCTTTATTCAGAATCAGACTTTAAAATATGAACAATTCATACTGAAAATTCACACGATTTAAGTCCCAAAGCGTCAAATCTTTTATTTAAAATACTGTTAGGTCGAGAAGAGTTCGGGAGAACAATACTATTATACAGAAGTTAGGGTTCCAAGCGGTCCTGAAGGGTGGCGGAAAACCGTTAATGGCAAAATGAAGCAAGTTTTGGAAAAGCTTAAAGCCAACGTTGAGGAGCTAGGCGGCAAAGTCTACATCAGATATTAAGCGGCTACTTTAGAATTTCTTTCGCCGCTTCCCTGTAAACCTCAAAGTCATGCCTGCTATACAAGACAAGCACAACCTCTTCCAGTTTGTCTTCCTTCTCCAAGAACTCTTTAACGGTTTTTAGAGCTACTTTACAAGCCTCTTGGATGGGGTATCCGTAGGCACCTGTGCTTATTGATGGGAAAGCTATTGTTTTCAAGCCTTTTGAAACGGCGAGTGCCAAGGAGTTGCGATAAGCCTCCGCCAAGAGTTCTGGTTCTCCGCTTTTTCCTCCTCGCCAAATAGGTCCAACAGTGTGGATGACATATTTGGCTTTTAGGTTTCCACCAGTAGTTATTACAGCCTTTCCT
>CALJDG010000037.1 GCA_938023865.1 uncultured archaeon
AACTTTTTCATATTTTAAACCATATGGCTCAACGTTTTCGAGTTCTCCAGCTCCAATTCCTAAAATAACTCTGCTGTTTGTTATGTGTTCAAGGGTTGCGTAGCTCTGCGCCAGCATGGCAGGATGATGTCTTATGGCTTCAGTGACGGCGCTTCCTATCCTAATCCTTTGGGTTGATGAGGATGCAACCGCTATAGAAAGCGTGGTTTCAAAAAATGTGTGGGGGCTGTACACTGCAAGGGGGCCGACGATATCAGGTGTCCAAATACTTTGAGGAAACCATCCCATCAAGTGGTCTGGAAACCATAAAGAGTCGTAACCTTTCTCTTCAATTCTTTTAGCTACGCGTGCAATGTTTTCGATGGGAGGAAAAGTTGGGCCGACGACGCCGATGCGCAACATAAAAGGGGTTAATAAGGTTTGGTATATTAAAGCTTTGCACTTTAGCGTCCTTTAAAAGTAGGCTGCCTCTTTTCTAGAAACGCCTTTGAAGCCTCTTTTTGGTCTTCTGTGCTGAAGCAAAGCTCAAAAAGATCGGTTTCACACTTCAGGCCTTCATTGAGATTTGTTTCTATCGCCCTGCTCACGGCAATCTTTGCAAGAGCTAAAATTATTGGGCTTCTTTTTAGAAGTTCCCCGATTAACGCGTTAACCTCTTCCATCAACTTCTCCTTTGGAACAACCTTGTTAATCATCCCAAGCCTGTATGCCTCCTCAGCTGTAATTGTTTTACCTGTAAAAATCATCTCTTTCGCCATTTTTTCTCCCACTAAACGAGGGAGCACTTGTGTCCCTCCGCCACCTGGTATAACCCCAACCCTTATTTCTGGCTGCCCAAAAGTGGCATTTTCAGAGGCTATTATTATGTCGCATGCCATTGCCAGTTCGCAGCCACCTCCCAGGGCGTAGCCATTTACAGCGGCTATAACTGGTTTTGGTATGCTGCGTATGAGATCGTAATGACGCAACTTCCCTGCTCTCTTTATAAAGTCTGAAGGAGCGAGCTTTGGAAACTCACTTATGTCCGCACCAGCGCTAAAGGCGCGTTCTCCCGCCCCTGTAAGCACTATGACACGAATGTTTTCATCGTCCCTTGCATCTTCAAGGGCTTCCACAAGTTCCTCGCGCATTTGATTGTTCTGTGCATTTAATACTTCCGGCCTGTTTAGGGTTATCCAAGCCACATTATCCTTTTTCTCATAAATTATTGTTTTAAATTCCATCAGCATTTCCCTCCTAAGGTCCTTTTGACAAGACATCTTTCCAGAAGGTGTAGATCCCCTTTTTTCCAGGTCCCCCTGTGTAGCCGGCTCTCACCATCCATCTGACTAGCGGGTGAAGCCTCCCCTTTTCCGGTCCCAATTCTCTAATTCTATCCTGTTCGGATGAAGCCCATAAGCCCCATGATCCTGTCATGTCGCCAAGCTCTAAAGGTCCCATTGGAAGGTTATACCCAAGTTTCAAAGCTTTGTCTATTTCTTCTGGTGACCCCACGCGCTCCCAAACCATTTCAATGGCCTCCCTCATCATTCCGCCATATGCCCTGTTAGCTAAAAAACCATAGCTTACATCCCTGCAGACAACAGGTTCCTTGCCCAACTTTCTGGCTAATTCACATATGGTTGCCACTGTTTCGTCTGATGTGAAAGCACCTCTTACAACCTCCACCAGCTTCATTACGGCCACGGGGTTGAAAAAATGCATCCCAGCCACTTTCTCAGGTCGCCTTGTTACAGAGGCCATTTCGGTGATGCTCAACCCGGAGGTGTTTGACGCCAAAATAGCGTGTGGAGGGGCGCTTCTGTCAAGTTCTGCGAAGACATTTTTCTTTATTTCTAAGTTTTCAAAAACAGCTTCTATTACAAAATCGGCCTTTCCAGCCGCCTCAGCTATGCTAGTGCCGCCTCTAATCCTGGAGAAAACCTCTTTCATCTCATCTTCTGTCATTTTGCCCTTATCAACGAAGTACCTCTTCAAGTCTGCCTCAATAGATTTTAATGCACCATTTACTATGTCATCACTAACGTCGACGATGGTCACGGAGTACTTGCCAACCCTTGATAGAAGCTGTGCGATTTGGCTTCCCATTCGTCCAGCTCCTATAACAGCAAAATTTTTTATGTTCTCTATCAAAATTCATTCCCCCAAATTGGAATTTTAAGCTATTAGCTTTTATAGAGATAAAACTTTTCCCGCTTGCGTCTGGACTGTTTTGACGTATTTAACATTTGGTTAAACAAAAAAGTGAATTAAAAATATAAATTGAAAATTCAATAACATTATAAACGACGTCAAAACAATTCAGATACGATTTTACATGGAAGAACGTGTTCCAACAGGCATCGAGGGCCTAGACGAACTTATTGAAGGCGGCTTTCCTAGAGGGAGCCTTATACTTTTGGCTGGAAACCCTGGAACTGGTAAAACAATTTTCGGTATGCAGTTCCTTTATCATGGAACAAAGAACTGCGGAGAAAAGGGCGTGTATGTTTCATTTGCCGAAAGCAAAGAAACCATTATTAACAACATGTCCAAAGTTTTAGGAGTTAGTACCGATGAAAAATTTGAGGACGTAAAAATTTTAGATTTTACAACTGTCGTGGAAAAAGGCTTACCAACAGTTCTCGAAATGATTATTCAAGAAATCGCATTATTAAAAGCTAAGAGACTTGTCATCGACTCATTTAGCGCTATGGCTCAAGCTTGTAAGGAACCTATTGAGGCGAGAAGTATACTTCACAACATTTTTACCAAACTTGTCAAACAAATGGGTTGCACAACCCTCCTCATTGTTGAAGTCCCTACAGGAAGTGAAAAATTAGGGGTTAGCGTTGAAGAATTTGTCGCTGATGGAGTTATAGTGTTAAAGAAAGGCTTCTATAACGACATGCTTCTGAGAGAAATCGAGATACGCAAATTGCGTGGAACAAGATTTAAACAACAAAAATTCCTCTTCACCCTTTCGAAAAGCTTTCATGTTTTTACTCCATTTAATACCCAAAAGGCCGAAAAGGTAGAAAATCCTAAAAAGTTTGAAGCTCAAAAAGGGACGAAAACTCATTATCCAAGCGGTATTCCGGAGCTTGATGAAATTTTCGGCGGAAATGGATATCCACGGGGTTCATCAGTGCTATACGAGTTGGGAGAAAATGTGCCACATGAAGCTTTGGACGCCATTATTTTTCCCACGATAGCAAATTTCCTTTTAAGAGATAGAGGCTTCATCATTGTCCCTCCAATCGGACGCGGTCCCGAAGAGATTAAAGAAAAATTAATTCCCTTCGTATCTGATGAAAACAAGTTTAATCAGCAAATGAAAATCCTTGTCTTTCCAAACCCCTTAGTTAGCGAAGACAAACCTTATATCGTGATATGGAAGGATCCCCTAATTGAAAAGTTAGACCCTATACAAAATCTTAACCTTTACCTTGAAAAATCAATGGAACTGGCAAATAATCTAGGGAAAAACGTGCTGCACGTTTTGAACGTTGATAACCTTACTTTTCTGGTCTGGGGAACAGGTCCAATGGCCTTCTCCGCTGTTGGGAGGTCTGTTGTTGCAAATAAATATGGAAAGGACTTAATGTTATATGTTGCCACGCCAAGCTCTCATGAAACAATTAGGATCTTAGCCGACATATTGAATATGCACTTTAAGCTAGAGGAAAAAGATGGGGCAATTATATTTTATGGGAAAAAGCCGAAAACTGTCATTTATGTTGTAGAACAAGATGTAACTCGTGGATGTCGGGTAAGGCTGACACCGATAATGTAATACGTGAAAATCTCTAGGTTGCGAAGTAAACGTCCTAGCTTCTTTTCGCATCCAAAAATTATTATGTTTGTCAACTAGGATAACTTTGCCAAACTTTAGTTTTTATTAATGCAAAAATCTATATGATTAAGTCACAATCCAATTGGTCATAAAGGAGTATGCATCTGTATGAGCGGAAATGAAAGTTACCTCAAAAACTTTAGAGTGGGCGAAAAAGTTGTTTCCCCTGGTAGAACAATAACCGAAGCTGACATAGTTATGTTCGCTGGAATCTCTGGCGACTGGACTGAACTTCATACAAACGCTGAATATATGAAGGATAGTCCTTTTGGTCAAAGAATAGCCCATGGAATGCTGACCTTAAGCGTGGCCTCCGGACTTGCCCTGCGGGCGACGCTGACGCCACGGTTGGAGGTGCTGGCATTTCTAGGAATGGACAAAGTGAGATTTACAGCGCCTGTTTTTATAGGCGACACCATAAAGGTTGAGTCAGAGGTTATCGAGGCAAGGCCTAGCAAAAGTAGGCCAGGTGCGGGAATATTAAAGTTTAGAAACGTTGTGAAGAACCAAAGGAATGAAGTTGTTGCAGAATACGAGACAGCATTAATGGTGAGCATATAACTTGGAGGGAGAGTTTTGTCAGGTCTCGAGTGTACATTATACGAGGAGAGAGATTCCATTGCTTGGATTACGTTAAACCGTCCAGAAGTGCTTAACGCCTTAAATAGAAAGCTTTGGCGGGAACTTTACGAGAACCTGGATCGTGCCGAGAATAGTGGAAATATAAGAGCTGTTGTAATCACAGGAGCTGGAAGGGCTTTTTGTGCTGGAGACGACATAAAAGAAGTTTTTAACCTTAAAACTCCCGAAGAATTCCAAACTTTTTTCTTGAATTTTGCGGCGCCTACCATAGCAAAATTAGTTTCAATTTCTAAACCGGTCATAGCAGCTGTTAATGGTCTTGCTTACGGAGGGGGGTGTGAAATCGCCATGCTCTGCGATCTTGTTGTTGCCTCTAAAAATGCTACATTTGCCGTTCCTGAAGCGCTTATCGGGGCT
This sequence comes from uncultured archaeon, assembly GCA_938023865.1. Taxonomy (GTDB): domain Archaea; phylum Thermoproteota; class Bathyarchaeia; order Bathyarchaeales; family Bathycorpusculaceae; genus JAGTQI01. The sequence continues at coordinate 4,835 of CALJDG010000037.1, forward strand.
ATTCCACCAGTTGCAGCCGTAATAGGCGCATTTGTCATGGGAAGGCTTAACGCAAGCTGGATGATGCTGACCGGTGAGCCCATAACGGCTGAAGAGGCAAAGCGCATAGGACTTGTAAATGAAGTTGTCCCCTATGAAGAATTATTGTTGGCGGCGGAAAGAATGGCTAAAGCTACCATGAGGGCGGCCCCATCCTCAATCAAGGCTATTAAAAGGTTGGCAAGCCTTAATTTCGACCAGGAAAAACTAAAAAAGGCTGTCGAAGAGTTAATCAATATTGTACAAACAGAGGAAGGTAAGGAAGGACACAGAGCCTTCATGGAAAAGAGGCTGCCAAAGTGGGCCTGTATTGAGGAGCCATAAACTCAGGCGCACCATTTACTGCCTATTAAACATCATGGGATATTGTACGCAAGCAATGACAGCGTCCTTCCCATGAATTAGTTTGGCCTTTTCAACAGCTTCTTCAACGGTACTTGTCCAACAAAAGCCTAAATGCTCAACAAGCTTGGGGTTTTGTGCTCCAGCTATGAAAACCTGGCCAACATGTCGAAGACGTTTTAGAGGGTGCAAAGCAAGTATGCCATGAACTGGATGAAAAGCATAGCCGAAGCGGTACTTGGCGATATAATCTTTTCGAGTGGCAAATTGTTCAGCGTATTTTTGCATAATTTCATTTGGGTCTAGCGAGCTTGTAAGAATATGGTTCCATATCTCACGATGGGCTGGATGATGGACATCGTCCCACTGATCGGGACATGGCGTAGCAATAATCACGCTGCACCCGGGTTTTCCGAAAGCTTCGATAACGCCGCCCAAATAGCCTAAGCCTGTTGATATGAGAGTTAAAATTGGTGTCATCGAAGCAAAAGCTGCGTAAGGACTCCAATTTGGTATGCCATAGCAGACAATATCTGCCTTTTCCTGAAGGAGATCTCTCCGCGGGGGCATTTGCGCCCTCAACGTTTTTAACGCCTCCTCCCTCGTTGAGGTTACAGACCCGGCCCATATATGGGCAACTTCGAAAGGGTTTGCCAGCAAAGTTTCCACTTTGAAGATTTTCTCGGGTCCAAGAATAGACTCTACTAGAGCACCCATTTCATTCAAAATTTCATGCATGGGATTTTTGATAAGTGACATGGTCATAGTTTTTGGGGTGTGGTGCCATCGAATGGAACGCCATGTTGAAAGTCCCACGCATATGGACTTCCAGCCACCGTTAAACCCTGTTGATAATGTGTTAATGTATATTGTGAGATCGGAATCCACGGCTTGACGATTAATTTCAACATCATAACCAGAAGGAGTCTTCCCAAGGTATACAACACCATCGGGGTCTTCAGCATCATGGCATAAAATTCTATCCTTGAACTCCTCGACGATTAGAGTTCCGAGTATGGTTTCAAGTTCGGAGAGGCGGAACTTTCGGTGTAAAGCATTAGCACATAACAACGTGATTTGGTTTTTGCTAACGCCGATTTTCTTTAACTCTTTTAAAATTGTTGAGATGGCATTTTCCCAAACTGGGGCATAACATGGAACTGTCGGATCATCAAAAGCTATCAATATCTTCCAATGCGGTTTAACAAATTCCCTTAAAGGCTCTGCATCAAGAGGACTGCTTAAAGCTTCATTTATGGCTAACCTCAAATCTTTAACAGGTTCCAAAGGGACACTTGAAATAGGCTTTATTACACGTGTAGTATCAGGTAACGTAACATTATTCCATTCATCACCAAAAACAAGCTCGACTCTCATCTAAAATGCCACGATTCTTATGGTAGAACCTTCGCAATAAGTTTATTCTATTATATGAGCAGGCGGTTATGGCATCGTTCCAATGAATTTTCTAGGTTTCATCTTTCTCTTTTCAAGAAAGTCTTTACACCTCTCCCTAAACTCTCTGGAGGCCCACACAAATGACGTGATATCCCTAGTGATCATCATGTTCAGCATCGCCAAATCTGTCCAGAACTTTAACCCTGACTTCATTACTCTAAAGGCTTGTGGACTGGCATTTTCGATTATGTGGATCGCCAGCTTTCTCGCCTCTTCATAAACTTTTTCGTCATCGACAACCTTGTTTACAAGCCCAAAATTGTAAGCCTCCTCTGCGGTTAAAAGCCTCCCGGTAAATAGCAAATCTCTAGCTCTTTTTTCACCAATTATTAAAGGTAAAAGTTGGACGCCGAGACCCATAGCCGTTGAGCCGACTATTATTTCTGGCTGTCCCAGCTTGGCAGTTTTGCCTGCGACAACTAAATCGCATGCCATCGCAATTTCATGTCCCCCGGCTACACAGGCACCGTTGACAGCAGCTATTACAGGCTTTCCTGTCTCCCTTATTATTTCAATAATTCTCCAATAGGCTTTTAACCATCGCACACCTTTTTCAAAATCGCTTTTCATCAACTCTTTCACGTCAGCTCCTGCTGAGAAGGCTTTGCCTACACCCGTAATCAAAATCGCTTGAACCTCATCGTCCCTGTCCGCCTCTGTAAGGACTTCGTAAAGCTCTTTTAGCATTTTTAAATGTAAAACGTTCAGTTTTTCTGGGTGGTTCAGTTTTATCCAAAGAAGCCTTCCATCTTTTTCATCTGTTTCGACAAGTATCCTTTTATACTTCACCGTTGGCTGCCCCCATAGTATGTTCGCCATCCTCCAACGCTTCCAACCTTGTATTTAGGGTCTCCAAGGTATCCGCTTAGCACAAGCCTCCTCAATGTTAGGGGCGGCTTGTATTGCGGTTCCCCAGTCAAGCCGTATATGTACTCGCCAATGTGAAGCGCTGTATCTAAACCTATGAGATCCATTAGTTCAAAGGGCCCCATGGGATGTCTAAAAGCCAGCTTTGTCATCTCATCAATGCTTTGAATATCCGCTATTCCCTCCTCAAAAATTCTAATGGCCTCAAAGAGATATGCAGCTATGAAGCGGGTTGTGTAGAAGCCAGGCCCATCCTTCACTTCGATTGGGGTTTTCCCAAGCCTCCTTGATAAGTCTATAACAAGCTTCAATGTTTCCTCCGAAGTGAGCGAGCCCCTAACAACCTCGATTAGGGGCATTACAGGCGCAGGATTAAACCAGTGCATTCCGGCAAACTTTTCTTTCCGCTTTACGGCTGTTGCAAGCTCTGTAATCATTATGCCTGAAGTGTTAGACGTAAAAACAGTTTTTTCTGGACACTTTTCATCAAGAATTTTAAAAACCTTCTTTTTCAGTTCTGCATCCTCTGGCACAGCTTCAATAATGATGTCAACATCTTTGCAAAATATGTTATAATCCGTTGTCGTTTCAATTTTTCTCATGATTTCTTCGATTTGCTCCTCTCTTAATCTGCCTTTTTCAACCAATGTTGCAAGCCCAAATGGCCCCTCTTTTATGAGCTTTAAAGCTTTTTCCAACAACTCCTCTTTAACGTCTATAAGGTGGACTGTGTAGCCTGCCTGAGCGCATGTTTGAGCAATTCCACGACCCATGATTCCGGCGCCAACAATCCCAATCACCTTGACATCTTCAACCTTCAACTTTAATTCCTCCGGATGCTATTCAGTTATCCATTGAGAATAAAAATTTATGCTCCGCCATTCATAAATACAAAGTGTGCACCTAATCCCTAAAGGTGTGCAAAATGGTTAAGATTAATGGGATAGGTTTCGGCTGGATAATTGTTGATGGGAAAAAGCATTGGCATGATGTTGTCACATTCCCCAGCGGTGAAGTTAAAAGGCGCAAAGGTGGATTTCTAATGTTTGGAAGCCACTCCTTTAAGCGGAAAGAGTTTGAAGAACTATGCAAAGATGAAATGGATCTTTTAATTGTCGGAACCGGCACAAATGGTGTTGCGACAATATCTAACGAGGCGCAATACTTTTTAGAAAAATTGAAAGTAGAAACAATAGTTCTTCCATCCCTAGAAGCTGTCAAGAAGTTTAATGAGTTAGCAAGCCACGGGAAAAAGGTTGGAGCAATAATCCACGTAACATGCTAGTTATAACTTGCTGCAACGCTTATTTGAGTTATCAAAGGCCATAACACTTTTATTTTCTAAGGCTTGTGATTTAATGGCGCTAGTTAATGATTATCGATATTCATGTTCACCCATTCTATAAAGAAAACAGAATACTAGATGAAATGACAAGGGCCGGCGTCGACTATGCAGTTTTATTAGCTGTAGACGCAGATCCAATGGATGTTGAAAAACCTGAAGTTAGAAGCAGGCTGAGGGCCCGCCACTTAGAATCGTCAATTGACTTTTGGGGCTTTCGGGTATTATCCATCGAAGATCAAATCAAGAAGTTTTTTCAAGACCTTATCTTCTACTATCCAGATTTAAAAAGTTCAAATCAGGAGATAGCAGATTTAGTAAGGCGGCATCCTGATAGATTAATTGGCTTTGGCTCCGTAAATCCCAACAAAGACGAGAATTATGTTGAAGCAAAGCTTAAGGAAATAAGCGACCTTGGACTGAAAGGGATTAAAATGCTTCCAACCCTCCAAATGTTTAACCCTTCTGAAAACAAAAATTTCGAAAGAATTTGTGAATACTGCGAAAAAAATAGGAAGATCCTACTCTACCACACGGGTTGTGATCCGGGTCCATGGGAGAATCCCTCGCTCTCCGAAGATGCCAACCCAAGATACTTAGACAATGTTTTGGAGACTTATAGCCCCACAATAGTTTTGGCCCATACAGGAAGCTACAGCGCGTGGAAGCCCGGAATATGGCTTGATGAAGCCTTAGAAGTGGGCAAAAAATTTGACAACGTGTATTTTGACACAGCCGCCGTTTCAAGCATAATCTTTTCAGAAAAAACTTTGAAGAGAATAAAAGAGGCTGTCGGTTTGGAGCGGTTACTTTTCGGATCCGACTATCCCGTTGTTTGGGGAAGCGACATGAAATATGAGGTAAATGTTATAAAATCTTGTGATTATCTGACATCTGAGGAAAAAGAGAGGATCCTAGGTCAAAACGCAGTTGAAATTCTCGATATGACTTGAGGTTCTGTTATGATTAAAGAGACGTTGCCAAACTTGTTCCAAATAAGAGTCCCATTGCCCCAAAATCCCCTAGGACATTTAAACGCCTATCTAATTAAATCGTTTGAGAAAAATCTTCTAATTGATACTGGCTTAAATTCTCCGGAGGCATTTGAAGTCCTTTGCCATGACTTTTCTGAGGCTGGAGTGAAGTTGCAAACGCTTACAGATATCTTATTCACACATTTTCACATAGACCACATAGGCATGATTCCTCGCTTCAAACAGCTTTCAAAGAACCCTAACCTTTGGATACACCACATAGAGAAAGAACTTTCAAGTTCCATAGTGAAAGATTTTAGTAATTACTTAGATGGCATGAAGCGTTTTCTCGAAGCCTCCGACGCGCCTGCCCCACTCGTTAACAACCTTCAAAAATTTCACCCTGCTTTTTTCACGCCTGAAGCTTACGAAGAAATAGCGAGAACAGCTCACCCCTTAATTGACGGCCAAGAAATTTCTCTAGGCAATTATCACTTTCAAGTTTTATGGACGCCTGGACATTCTCCTGGGCACATATGCCTCTACGAACCATCCTTTAAAGTCCTTATCTCGGGGGACCATATACTTCCAACGATTACGCCACACGTATCCCAATTTATGGCGGACACAAACCCGTTAGAGGATTACCTTAAAAGCCTTAGAAAAATGGAGAGCCTCGATGTTAAACTCGTATTGCCAGCCCATGAAAAATCCTTCACAAATCTCAGCGAGAGAGTTAAACAGCTTAGAAATCACCATAAGCAGAGGTTAAAAGAAGTTCTAAATCACCTCAATGCAGAAAGTTTAACACCATATGATTTAGCTTCTAAAATACAATGGAATGTGAATTATAAATCTTGGAACGATTTTCCCCAGTTTCAAAAATACCTCGCCCTCGGAGAAACCATGTCCCACCTAACATTTCTGGAAAAAAGGGGTTTAGTAAATAGGGTTTTCTCCAATCAGAAAATTCTATATGAAATAAACAAAAACTTCACGTTTTAGTTTTCTCATAGGTCCTTTTAGCTAAAAGAGCGGCTCCAAAGGCGCATATAATTTGGGGTTCCTTTGGCAAAATTGGATTTAACCTCATTCTTTTACTTAGAGCTTCGACAAATCCGGGATTTTTTGCAACTCCTCCCGTGAAAGCTACTTCTTTTTCAAGACCAATCCTACTTGACATGTTGAAGATCCTTTCGGCTATAGCATAGTGGAGACCAGCTATGACATCCTCGATTTTGCATCCCTGACTTATGTGGGATATCACCTCTGACTCGGCAAAAACTGTGCACGTACTGCTTATCTTCACAGGATTTAAAGATTTAAAATGGAGTAAGCCAAGCTCTTCTATTGGTTTCCTCAAAATATTGGCCATAACCTCAAGAAATCTTCCAGTCCCAGCTGCACATTTATCATTCATGGCAAAGTCTAATACCCTTCCGTTTGAGTCGACCCTAATAGCCTTTGAATCCTGACCGCCCACGTCAATAATTGTCCTAACCTCTGGGAATAGTTTGTTGACTCCTCTAGAAATGCAAGTTATCTCTGAAAACACGATGTTGGCGTTAACCAATTCTCTGCCATATCCTGTCGAAACGATGTAGGACACTCGCTGCTTGATGAGGCCGCCCTTTTTAAGAGCTTTTTCTAAGGCTTCTTCAGATGAAGCTTTGAAATTAATTCCAGACGGAACTATAGCATACGAAACTATCTCTTCGTTCTCGTTAACTATTACAGCTTTTGTTGCCGAGGCTCCAGCGTCGATCCCCGCATACATTACCTTTCCCTTAGAATCTCCAAGAAAGCATCAATCCTATTTTTAATTTGGGCCTCTGCATATTGTCGCGGGTCAGCCATATCGGCCTCAAATATAAGATAAGGTACATTAAATCTGTTGCCTATAGCCTCTGCTGTTACTAGCTGCGGTGCTGACCACGACTTGCAGCTTCTATTGGAAAAAAGAACCGCCCCATTTATATCAAACTCTTCGATACTTTTTAGGAACCTCTCAATTCTTAGGTCTATGTCGATGTTTAAGCCCATAGCCAATATCTTTTTTGCTATGCTCTCTAGCGGTTTTGCGGAGTCAAGCCTGTAAGCCCAAGCCTCGCTGTAGGGTTCATAAACAAAGACAGCTCCTTTATCTTCAAAATACCTTATTAGGTCGAAGGCGTACCAAAGCCAAATGCCATCAAAAAGCAACCTATACTTTTCATCTTGGATGACGCCCTCGTCCTTTCTAACTTTTTCTTCAACCTCTCCGAGAAGTTCCTCATAAAATTGGACTGCTTCTTGCGTGCCTTGCATTACCACAAGAGGGAAAATATCGGATGCGGAGTCTCTGCCGCCAAGCGGACATGGTTTATGTTTTCTAAGGTTTAATGTCTTAATCCACAATTCACTTGCCTTATCGGAAAGCCTCACTGCCTCTACTAGTTTTTCCTCGTCGAACTTTATTTTAAACCTCTCCTCAGCTAATTTTATAAGCTCCATTAATTGTTTAACAACGTAATCCAAAACGTAGCCATCAAGATCCTCATTGGTTAAAACGTAAGGAGCTTCGCCGACAAACAGTGGAATGCCAAGATGCATCTGAAGGCTTTGCCACCATTTAACATAAACGTCACACGAATTTCTGAACGTTATTAAAATGTCTGGAGGTGGCATAAGCCCGCTCATTCCGCTGAGAGCGTAACCTAATCCACATCTACTATAAGAGCATAAGTTTTGAGAATATCCTTTCTTCTCTGCTTCTTCAAGATATTCCAGTATAAAGTTACGGGCGCTACACATTGCGCTGAAATGTTCAGGGGCAACTGGGTAAATGTCTAAAGCGCGCAGCAGCTCCACCGGTGTGAAAACAGTTATCCAAGCAACTGGTTTACCTTGAGCTTTCGCTTCTGAAGCTTTTGCAAAATATTCAAGGATAAGTTCGCCTATCTTCCTTGTTGTTTGAAGAATGCGGCTTCTACTTTTTTCCACGCTCATTTTAACCACTAAGGGATTCTATAAAGGCTTCAACCCTTGTTTTTATTCTACCAGCCTCTTGATCCAAATTTTCATAATCTAAAAGTATTGCTGGAACATTCTTCTTCGTAAGCATGTCTCTTATATGAACAACGTCATACAACATTGGATCACAGGACCTCTGGGCAACGGTTAGCACTCCATGCACCTTAAACTTTTCAACCATAAAGTCTACATATTCCAGCCTTTTTTGAAGCGGCCCATGTGATGGGCATGGAGATTTTTGGAGGTATCTGCGTGCTAATGCAAGAATTGGATCTTCGGATTCCTCGACATTATCCCAGAAGTACCTTGAACCAGTGCATAAATCGTCGGAGGCGATAAAACATCCAGCATCCTCAATCATCTTTATTAAGTTAAGTTCGTAGATGGATGTCCCATTTACATGAAGCCGTACTTTACTTTCTTTGGCAACATCGCTTTTAAGTTCCGAGGCTTTAATCTGCGAGTTAATTTCCTTCTTAGGCATCCACATACTTGCAAGGACAAGGCAAAAACGGTCTGAGGCCTTACTGCAATATTTTCCATCATCATTTAGCAGATAAACTTCTTTGAGTAAGTTTCGGTTTTCATTGCAAATTTTTATAGCCTCTGATAAATTCTGCTCATCAATTTTAACGCCGAAATTGTTCATCAAGAAATCTCGAAACCTTAAAAGTTCCATCTTAAAGAAATTTAATGAGTTTTCACCTTCCGTGTTATGCGGCACCCTTAAAATGAAAACCGGCTTTTCAACCTTCTTCTTTACAACGTCATAAAGCCTCCACATCGGGTC
>CALJDG010000038.1 GCA_938023865.1 uncultured archaeon
CAAGTCTTACATGAAAATCGCCTACGACGTCGCCCGTTTCGGAAGATACGCCCTCGACATGTCCTACACAAATCAAAAACTGGGCGGAATAAGAAACTGCGAGGCATGGATAATTTCGCACGTTAAGGATATGGGTGAGAAGGCATTAAGCATGATCAGATTATGCATAGACTCCCTTAGGAGCCACAACCCGCAACTTGCTGAAAAAGTAACCCAAACGGAAGAAGAAATAGACAGAATGTATTTCGATTTCCTCGACAAACTAATTGGAAGAGACACCACAACAAGATGCGCAGTTTCCAGCGTTTTGATAGTCAGATACCTTGAAAGAATAGCTGACCATTCAACCTACATCTGCGAATCAATAATCTACATTGCAACAGGAGAAAAGGCGATTCTGAGGTGAAGATCATGATGTTAAAATTGTTAAACTTTTATGGAGGTGAAAATTGGTGGAGAAAGGAAGCTACGCCTGGTTTGAAAAGCGCAGAAAAACCAAAGCCCTAGGACTCGCCCAACAACAAATAACGAAGGCCCTTGACACAGTAAATCTTCTCCACCAAGCAGTCCAAAGCTTGGCACAGGGAATAAAGAAAGGAGTTGCTCAACGCATACACCACCTATTTCAAACGGAAAAAGAGGTTGACAAGCTAAGAAGAGAGGTTTTCAAAGAAATGTCCAAACATACGGCCCTAACAGCGGACTACCGCGAAGACATACTGCACCTAGTAAAAAGACTAGATACACTTGCGGACCACATTAAAGACGCAGCGAGATGCCTAGAAATACTTCAAGATACGCAAATACCGGAAGAACTAATACAAAATACACTTCAAATGACTTCAACCCTGGTCGAGTGCGCTTCTGCCTTACGCCTAAGCGTAGAAAAAATTTCGTCAGCTCCAGCCGAAGCCATAAAGCATTCAACGAAAGTTGAAGAAATCGAAAATGAAATAGACAAAGAATATATAAACATGAAAAAACTGCTCGTCAAACATGGGAAGCAGATGAACCTTGGCTCCATCATAATATTCGATGATTTGATAGAATTTATAGAACAAGCCGCAGACATATGCGCAGACACAGCAGATTACATCCTAACCCTCTCAAGCAGAGAACAATAGCTGGCATTTGGATAAGACTGTGGTCAATTCACCCAAACAGAAATGAGCCAACAAACTAATGGAAACTGAACATTCACAAACTTTATAAGAAAAGAAGCATTCCTATATTGACGCATCCTAAGTCCAAAGGATGCGTTCCTTGCGCATTGCGCCTTACTTTTCTTATAAACGCGTGATCTCGAAGAAGAGGCGGTAACAATAGTATGGGGTGCCCATTGCTAACAACTTCATAGTATAATCTTGTGGAGTCAATTTTGATGTAGGGCATCTGTACTCAATTAGAACTGAGAACTGAAAAGAGATAAGATTTTAGGCATATTCCCTGCGATAGAACAGCTAAAGGGAGACAAGGAAAGTCTGAATCATTATGTACCCGTGAAGTCTAAACTCCGAGAATTTAAACCGATGTCTAAACCTAACCCCCGGACTGCTATGTTGAAATTTGAGGGGGGTTCATTCCAGGATGCCTATTCTTCATAGGCTAATGGTTCTTTGGGTTTTCTGAAGAATTTGCCACAAAGCGTCAAAGAGAAACTCAAAACCCTCAAACAAGCAGAAAAACAAGGAAGGTTTCGGATTCGTAGGTCGCCACTCGAGAAAAGTGGACCGGGCGGGATTTGAACCCGCGACCTCCCGAGTGCAAGTCGGGCGTTCATACCGACTGAACTACCGGCCCATCTTTTTCTGGGTGAGATGAGAAGTTTATAGATTTAGGGCTTTCGATCTTAAGCGCACTTTCGTGTTTTTACTGATGAAAGGTGGTTAAATTTTTTCAACTCTTAGTTTTTCGCCTTCATCGACTTTTTCTAGGATTTTTGGGTTTTCCAGAATTTTTCCTATAACGTTTACTGGGCTGTAGGGTTTTATTATATTTGATGATGGACTTGAAAGGGTTGGTCCGAAGAATAAGCATAGGGCTGGTCCTTCGGGCCAATAGGCTACATCACCATAATCGACTATGGCTTTCGCTTTTTCTGGATCGACTTGAAAGGGGACTGCAAAGTAGATTTCTTTTCCCCAAAATTCAGCTCTTGATTCGAAAGGTAAAGCCCTTATTAAAGCCTCGGCTGTTTTGGGGTTTTCGTCAAAACTTATTTCGCATGTAACAGATACTCCGAATTCAAACGTGATTCTTATTTTTTCTTTCTTATTCATGTTATTTCACCGGCTATACAGTTATGTCCTGTTGTATTCTCATGGAGCCCTTCTACATATTTTGCGCATCTATTCTCTTTTACCTATCGCTCCTTGAATTTTGTCTTCCTTCGATTGCTGTTAAATTGCATTTTTGGTTAGGTCTCGCCAGAATACGGTCAGGGCCTAACATAATGAGCCGGCTCGGCCTATTCCAGCGCCAAATCCCATGGCGATTTTTGGTATCAGTTCGCATTTTATTTCGTAGGCCTTTGAAAAGTTGAGAGGATTGAATTTTGAGCGTAGGTAGCTCTCTCTGAATCTTAAACTGACCTTTTAATATTTTCTTCTTTTCCATTTCACGCCGCGTAATGTTAGGATATCGCGATGTAAATTTCTTTTTCGTCTAATGAATACTTGTGCCATTCTGCCTCGACTTCTCGGCTTGTGTGCAATTGGACTTTTTTGGCGCGGACTAGTTCAGCCATTTCCCTCAGATATGGTTGTAACAGTTTTATGCTTTCTTCGTCAAGATCGGCTATGTAAACGGCGTTTAATATGTCAGTGGGCACGTAACCTAGCTCTTTTCTTAGTGATTGAACTCTTCTAGCCATGTCCCGCATTAGTCCTTCGCCTAGAAGTTTCTCATCGCGATGTATGTCAAGATATATGCTCATGTCTTTTTCTATGGCTGAAGCCCATTTTCCGGCTTCGGCCCTAATGTATTCTGGTGTTTCTTGTTGGTATTCGGCTTCCTTAACGTTTGCAAGTTCGAGGAATACCTCGTTTAGGCTTTTTATGGCCTCGCATGTTTTTTCCGTTGCTACAACGACGACCTTGCGGAGGGGCCATCGTCGCTTTATTTTTGCTGACTGCCGTACGGAATAAACCAGTGAAACACATTTTATTAGTGTTTCAAGTTCTTCTTCTAGGGCTTTGTTGTGTAATTCTTTTTTTGGTTTTGGCCAGTCTTCAAAATTCACCGATTCGGGTAGTGTGGGGTCTAGGTGTCTGTAGATTCTTTGGTATAGGGCTTCGCTTAAGAATGGTGTGATGGGATTGAAAAGGGTTATAATCGCTTTTAGGACGTGCCATAAGGTTGCGTAGATGGCTAATCTTCGGTTTAGGGTCTCAGGGTCGTCTGTCCATAACTCTTTTCTAATCATTGGTACGTAGAGGCGGCTTACTGTTTCAACAACGAGTTCTTCAAGTTCTGCCAGTGCAAGGTTATATTCACATTTTTCTAGCTTAACGGTATAATCTTCTATTGTGTTTTGAAGTTTTGACAAGAGCCAAAGGTCTGGCTTCTTGAGTAGACTGTTGGTTTTTGCCCATTCGAGCGTGTGCACTTGTGGGTTAAAATTGTCGTATTCAGCGTTTTGTATAAAGAATCTGTTTAGGTGGTATAGGGTTGCCAACACTTGATATGGTCGGCGGTTCATCTCGTTTAAATCGAAGTTCATGAACTCTATCGGTGAGCACTTTCTCAGAAGGTAGAATCGGCAGACGTCAGCTGAGGCCTTTTCCAAGAGTTTGTTCACTTCGATTATGTTTCCAAGGCTTTTGCTCATTTTCCTGCCCTTAGCGTCCTGAGTTAAGCCTTGGAAGAGGAAAGCTCTGTAGGGGGCTTCAGCCCTTCCCGTCAATATTACATGTCCCAGTAGAAGCGAGTTTGCCCAGCCCCTCGTTTGATCTATTCCCTCTGTTAGAAATTCTACCGGCACATATTTACTGAACTCCTCGTCTGTGAATCTTGCGTAGGGTGAGGCTCCGCTGTTGTGCCAAGTGTCGAGAACGTAGGGTTCTCGATGCATTGTGCTACCGCATTTTTCGCACTTTATTTTTATGCGGTCTATCCATGGCTTGTGAAGCTCTAAATCTGGCGGAGGCTTTTCCATGGCTTTCTCAATCAGCTCTTTTTTGCTTGCCACTAAGGTTTTTGTTTCGCATTTTTCGCAAACCCAAATTGGTAGTGGCGCGCCCCAGACGCGTTCTCTTGAGATGCACCATGGTTTGCCCTCCTTCAAGAAGGATAAGAAGCGGTTCTTCGGAGCTTCGAAGAAGTATTCGACCTTCTCCGCTGCCTCTAAAACTTTGTCGTTTATTTTGTCCGTTCTTAGGAAGTATTCCCTTCTTGCAAGCCAAACAAGCTTGTGGTGAGAGCGCCAACAAGTTGGGTACTCATGTTTTACCTTTTTAACTTCAACAAGTAAGCCTCTTTTGCGAAGTTCTTCAACAACAATGGCGTCTGCATCTCTTGCAAAAACCCCGCTGAAAACTCCAGCCTCCTCGGTAAACTTAACCTCGTCGTCAAAAGGAGCAAAAACGGGGACTCCACGTTTTTGTGCCGCTAAAAAGTCTTCTTCACCGTTTCCAGGCGAAAGGTGCACAACACCAGTGGCGGTGTTGATGTCTACAAAGTCTTCGCATACAACCCTGTGCACGAGGGGATGCTCATCCAACTCCGCCTGCTTTGGAATCAAATCCTTAAATGGGTAATCGTACTTCACGCCTTCAAGGCTCTCGCCCAAAACAGTTTCGGCTATTGCGTATTCTGTTATGCTTAGCTCCTGCATTACTGGTTCGACGCGCTGCCTCACCATTATCCACTTTTCGTCACCTACATGGACTTTTGCGTATTCGGCTTCTGGGTGGACTGCCAGCATTAGGTCTGTCACTACTGTGAAGGGCATAGTCGTCCATACTAGGAAGTACTCGTTTAGGCTTTCCGCTACTTTAAACTTGAAGTATAGTGATGGGTCTTCAACTTCAACGTATGAGCCTTCATAGCCAACCTCGGCGCTGCTTAGGCTTGTTTGGCAACCTGGACAATAAGCCACCACATAATAGCCTTCCTCAAGCAAGCCTTGCTCCCATGCGCGTTTTAGGTACTGCCACTCGCGTTCTATGTAGTTGTCCAAGTATGTCCAGTAGGCTTTTTCCTGGTCTATGAAAATGCCGAGTTTTCGATCAGCTTCAACCCACTCCTTATGATACCGCATAATCGTTTTCTTACACTCCTCTATAAAGCGTTCCTCGCCTACACGCTCCAAGAGTTCACGTTTGTTTTTGACGCCTAACAATTTTTCAACTTCAAGCTCCACTGGTAAGCCTTGGCAGTCCCAACCCGCCCAGAAGGGCATGAAATAGCCTTGCATGGTTTTCCATCTGAAGCGCAAATCCTTCATTACACGTCCTCTGGCATGCCCAACGTGGGGTATGCCGTTCAGCGTGGGTGGTCCCTCAACCCATCCGGAGAGGCCCACATTGTTTTTCTCGCGGTATTCCATGAGCTTTTCTCTTATGCGGTTTTTCTCCCAGAATTCGCGGATTTCTCTTTCAATTTCAAGCGGGCGGTAGTCCATGCTCAACGTTTTTTCAGAACTAGCTTGGAATTTGGCGGTCACCTTTCATCACAGCGCACCCGCAAACACAACAAAATAGCCCAAGCCAAATATAACCTTTTTGAATTACGCATCTTCAACAATCAAATTTAGGACTTGACAGAAGCCTAAATTGGATACTCATCCATCTATTTTGGTTTTGCAAGAAGCCAATACGAGTAGCCCCCTCTATACTTTTCATCCAACACCACAGCGAATAAATCGACAACATGATTACTGTGGCTTCTATGATTATGACGGCTTGCCAATTGTAGAAGGGATTTCCGTTCGCAAACGGAAACAGGACCCAGAGCATTTCGCGGTGAGTAAACGCATCTAGGAATATGTGGCTGAACCCGCTGAGAAGACTTAGCAGGTAAATGTTTAGCGGCGGATATCTCGCCTTAACAGGGTTAAGCCTTGCCCACTTGTAAACAGTCCACAACTTGCCTTCAAAAAGTTGTTCCGTCATGTAAACTCCAATAGTCACTAGGATAGGATACACGGTTAGCGCCAATGTAAAGCCGTGCCAAGCTCTATGGTCTAGGGTTTCGCCTAAGAGAATGTAGTATAGGGGTTCAAGGTCTATGAAGGTTGTTGAAATTGCCAACGCCAAAGGGTCTATGCGCCTTCTATCCTTAAAGTGGAGGAAAAACAAGGCTGTTGCGTGGAGAGGCGTTATTGGCATCTTGAGCCTTCTGCTACTTTATACTCGTATCCTTTTCCCATCGAAATCGCGTTTCCAAAGCCCAAACTCATCTTTAACAGTTCTAAGCTGTTCCGCATTGAACACTGGTCCGTCTCTGCAAACGCGATATTTGCCGATAATGCAGCTTCCACATATGCCTATGGCGCAGCGCATTAGGCGTTCTAGGCTTGCCTCCGTGAAAACTCCACGTTTTTCACATTGGTCAAAGACTTTTCGAATCATCTGTTCTGGACCGCAAGCGTAAACCATGTCAAATTTTTCTTCAGCCAAAACTTTTTCGGCAAGGTTTGAAGCCACATCCTTCACGCCGTAGCTTCCATCTTCTGTTGCCGCGAAGACATTTGCCTCACCGCAGAGCTCATTTAATTTCTTTAAGAATAGAAGCTCGCTTCTTGTCTTTGCGCCCACAGCCACTACAATCTTTGCTTTTTTAGAAGGCGCCACTTTTTTGACTAGAAATAACAGTGGTGCTATGCCTATTCCGCCTCCAACCATTAGGGTTCTGCCGGTGTTTAATGTGAAATTGTTTCCAAAGGGTCCACGTATGCCTATTAGGTCGCCTGTCTTCTTGTCGTGTAGTGCTTGTGTCGCCTCTCCAACCTTTTTGACAGCTACGGAGACTAAGCCTTCCCTTTCGTTTGCGTGGAAGATGCTTAGTGGGATTTCGTCCACGCCTGGAATCCAAAGCATGAGAAACTGTCCAGGCTTGGCTTTTGCGCACAGCCTATCCTTAAAAGTGAAGGTTTTCACTGTTGGGCTTTCTGTTTTTATGCTTAGGAGGCGTGTGGTTCTTAGCTTGTTAGCTTTTGTGAGCCAAGCCGACAATTTCAGTCACGCTCCTAAAGCCTTTCCTTTTCAAGTAAGCCTTCAGCCCCCTTGTGACAGCCTTGAAAACGTTTGGTCCTTTGGTGGCTATGGCTGTACCAATTTGGATGGTTGTGGCTCCAGCCAGCATGAACTCCACGGCGTCCTGCCAACTGGTTATTCCACCACATCCTATTATTGGCGCTTTAACCATCCTCTCGTAGATTTCATAGACGCATCTAACAGCTATGGGCTTTATAGCTGGTCCTGATAATCCGCCCTTCCGGTTGCTTAGAACTGGCTTTGTGGTTTCAATGTCTATCGTCATGGCTTTTACGGTGTTTATGGCTGTTATGGCGTCTGCACCGGCCTTAACCGCTTCTTCGGCGATTTCCCCGATGTCTGTGACGTTTGGCGAAAGCTTGACAAAAACCGGCTTTTCAACAGCGCTTTTAACTTTCCTAACAACTTCGGCTAAAACTTCTGGCTTCTGCCCAATTTCGGCTCCAGTTTCCTTAACGTGGGGACATGAAACGTTTAGCTCAACAGCGTCGGCGCCGGCTTCCACTGCTTTCTCTGCGACTATGGCATATTCTTCTGCTGAGAATCCATAGACGCTCACTATTAAGGGCACTTTCAGAACGGCTTTTGCCTCTCGAATGTCTCTTGTGAATTCTTCTATCCCCGGGTTGGGAAGCCCCACAGCGTTTATTAAGCCGCAACTAGTTTGGACAACTGTTGGATTTGCATAGCCTTTTCTAGCTTTCAGCCCAACGGATTTCGTTACCACTGCAGCAGCCCCGCCTTCAACAATGCTTTCAAGGGTTTGAGCCGAGTACCCCAAAATTCCAGAAGCCAACATGGTGGGGTTTTTTAGATATAAGCCAGATAGATTAACCTTTAAGTCCACATTTTCCAAGGATTTTCACCGCTTTCC
>CALJDG010000039.1 GCA_938023865.1 uncultured archaeon
GTTGCGCTGTCGACAGCAACCCTATCCAAGCTTAATCTGCCCGTTGAATAGCCCTTAACCATCAAGGATTTAAGTATTCGCGTCCACGCACCGAGCTCCTGCCACCTCTTAAGCCTCCTAAAAGCCGTCGAGTAATGCCCATACCTAACAGGCATATCCATCCACCTACAGCCAGTAACAAGCACATAGAGAACACCATCCAATACACGCCTATCATCAGCCCTAGGCCTACCAACCCTGCCTTAGGAGGAAGCAAAGACCTAATAAACTCCCACTCACCATCAGAAAGCTCAAGAAACTCCATACCAAAACATAATCAAGAAAGACTTAAATAGTTTTGAGATGAGTTCAAAGTTAACTTCAAATTTAAGCTTTCATTTCCTCCCTATTCTTTTTCTATTCTTTTTCCTCAGATAGTTCCATAATGATTGTTTCGCTTTCAGCTTTCTGATGTTCATTGTCGCCGTCAAATTTCACATAAGCTTTGATGATGTTGCTTTCAGGATTCGTTTTGCCCACGGTCCACGTCGCCATGAACTTGCCGTCATTTTTTGTAGTGTCGAAGGACAAAATTCGTCCACTCTCATCAATAACCTTTATTAGTGCTCCAACAACTGGTTTCCCATTATTTTTCTCAGTTAACCTTCCCGTAAAGGCTATTTTTGAACCTGGGTTCACCCTTCTGGGTATGCTGTCTGTTGAAATTTCTATTGCAACCGGCTTCGGTGTAACAGTTATTTTCTTTCTTAAAATTACTTGGCTGAAGACCATCCCATTCGGTATAAGTATCTCAGTTGCTCCATCCTGAGTTTCGAGAACTAGGTGCATAGTCCTCATCTCTTTAACGACGCCGACCTGACCAGCTATAGTGATGATGTCGCCGAATTTTACTGGTCGGACTATTAGGATGAATATGCCAGCTACAAAATGCGATAGGACAGTTTGGGTTGCGAAACCCACGATGAGCCCGCTGAATGAGCCCATAGTTATAGCTGCGGATGGATTTGCGCTAAGCATTGAAGTAATTACTGAAAGTAGAATCGCTATGCCCACTATCCTCACAACGGTTTTCACTGTGGCCGCAGCTGACTGATCAGCTAATCTTAGTATGTATGCGTATGCAGCGTTGCTGAAGGAGTTAATGATGAAGGCGCCTAGCACAGTTACAAGCGCCACTTGAACATACGGCAAGTAGGGGTTAACGAGCAGTATGATGTCGCTATAGGGCTGCAGAAATATAGGAATGAATTCTTTAGAGGTCCATCCGAAAAGAAAATTTAATGTTGCTAAGACGATAGATAAAATCACTATGTAAAGCAGCACCTTTAAGCCCTTGCGTCTAACAGATCTCTCACCGCTATTGGCGCGTGGCATTCCGCTTCTACACCACAGCATCAAATAGTAAATATTTAATGAAATGAAAGACTTAAAAATGTTAGGTTGAAACAAAATGGTTCAAAGGAAGCGCTTACTGGGCGCTGAATAGAATATTTACTAAATTTTTATTCGCGAAACATATAATTATTCTTCAGCCTAGATTAGAAAAGAAAGATGGAGGTTAAAGATGTGAAGTTTATTGTGACCGGCGGATGCGGCTTTATAGGAAGTAATCTTGTTGAGCGTTTGATTCATGATGGTCATGATGTTGTTGTCTTTGACAATTTGAGTAGTGGCAGCCTCAAGAATATTGAAGGTTTAAGCGTAAAGTTTTTTAGCGATCCTTACGAGAAGATTGGAAGCCTGATTCCTAATGCTGACGCCGTTTTCCATTTAGGTATGCCCTCCTCCTCACCGATGTATAAGCGGGACCCCTCTCTAGTGGGTAAAACAGTTAATGATGCTATCGCCATCTTTGAATATGCTAAATTGAATGATTGCAAGGTTGTCTATGCGAGCACTAGCAGCATTTATAATGGGAACCCTGTGCCATATAGGGAGGATATGCCTGTGATGGTGACGGACTATTATACTGAATGCAGATACGCGGTTGAGCGTCTGGCAAAACTATACAATGTTCTTTACGGCGTGAAGTCTGTCAGCTTAAGACTTTTCAGCGTTTACGGCCCGAGGGAACGTTTTAAGGGTGAATATGCAAATATAGTCTCACAGTTTTTATGGTTGATGCGGAAGGATCAACCCCCAGTTATATTTGGGGATGGAAACCAGACAAGGGACTTCATTTACGTCTCAGACGTCATCGAGGCTTTTACGCTGGCGATGGAAAAGGAATTTGAATGCGAAATCTTCAATGTTGGAACCGGGGTAGCGCGCACTTTCAACGATGTGGTGGGATTGATCAATAAGCACTTGGGGAAAAATATTGAGCCGGTATACAAGCCTAATCCAATTAAAAACTACGTATATTATACGCTGGCAGACACAACTAAGGCTGAGAAAATCCTAGGGTTCAAAGCAAAGGTGTCACTTGAGGAGGGAATAAGAAAACTTATTAATGAAGGCAACTGAGGGATTTGCGTCAAACAACTTTTAGAATGAACTCATCTCAAAACTATTTAAGTCTTTCTTGATTATGTTTTGGTATGGAGTTTCTTGAGCTTTCTGATGGTGAGTGGGAGTTCATTAGGCCTTTGCTGCCCCCTAAGGCTAGGGTTGGTAGGCTCTGGGGCTGATGATGGGAGGATAATAAACGGCATTCTGTACGTCTTGACTACTGGATGCTGATGGATGGATATGCCTATATGCTATGGCTCATATAAGACTGCTTGGAGGAGGCTTAAGCGATGGCAGGATGAGGGCGTATGGGATAGTATATTCAGGGCCTTAGCATCTGTGAGGGAGCA
>CALJDG010000040.1 GCA_938023865.1 uncultured archaeon
TCGCCATGGTAGGATACATTATGAGAAAAAGGGCGATGCCCATGGGAATAGAGACATCTCCAACCTGAAGATTTTCAACCCATACACTTAGTTCTGGAAAAAATTTTCCAAGTAGGAAACCAGCAAGCATTGATATGAGAACCCATATAGTCATATACTTCTCGAAGCGTCCAATAGTTGTGTGAGTCTCGCTCATGCTCAAGTCCTTACTCCTCTTCACTTTTCCAGTATAACTTCTTATTCTCTATTGGACATTAAGTTTTATATCAAAAAATTTTAATATAACCTTATATTAGTTTCGTTAAACGCTGGAGGCACAACCATGTCCATTTCAGATTTGATAGTTTCAAGAACAAAGAATGGGGAGGTGAAGGAAAATGAAAAATGAGGAACAAAAAACCGCCGATAAGAAAGAATGTGACCATGAATGGAAGCCTTTAGGCACGACACAAGGGGACACGCATGTAAAATTGAAATGCGTTAAGTGCGGACAAGAAAAGTTGATAGAATTATTCCCTTAAGGAGGACAATTAACAATGATGGAGAGTGATCTAAGCCTAAAAGAAAAAGAGCATTGGGAAACTGACGTCGGTTGCCTTCCTGCTGCCTTCCTGTTTCACGGAGGTGTTTGTGGATCCGGTTTGGGTCGACCTCCTCACAACTAATAACCGTTGTGCGCACGCAAACAGCAGACATGATCCTCATGATTGAAGACATTATAGTAGCAAAAGGTTAGAAAGCCTTAGAAGGCACTGCAATGAGTGAGGTTTCGGCGGTTTTGTTTGAACGCGTCAGAAAAACAATGAAGCAAAAGGATACCTTGACGTGCCGGCTTGGCAGATGCCTCTTAGGGGAATGCAGCGTCGCTGAATGCCCAGTGGAAGAGTGGATTAACGAGTTGCGGGATAAAGCCGAATCTATTAATAAGAAGGCTTTAACACTTGAAGCAAGGGTTTTTCATGCTTTAAGCCACCCTCTAAGACTTAAGATCGTAAAGCTCCTGGCTATAAAGGGAGAGCTCTGCGCCTGCGAGATTCAAGCCGCTATTGGCGAAAGCCAGTCATCAACCTCATATCATATAGGATTATTGAGGAAAGCTGGCATTCTGAAAGCAGAAAAACATGGAGTATGGGCATACTACACGCTAAGCAGCCCAAAGGTTCTATCCATAATTAGCATAACGGACAAAATGCTGAGATAAAGTGTACGCGTTAAAAATGTATATTTA
The DNA here is from genome assembly GCA_938023865.1 of uncultured archaeon. Lineage (GTDB taxonomy): Archaea > Thermoproteota > Bathyarchaeia > Bathyarchaeales > Bathycorpusculaceae > JAGTQI01. The sequence goes on from CALJDG010000040.1 coordinate 1,229, forward strand.
GCAATAGACCGTCTTCTTTGAATGTCTCTTAACAGAAAGTTGTTTTGTATAAAATTGGGATGTTGAAGGTCTTATGAGTAGTGTTGTTCCATTTGGTATAAATTCAGTTTTATGCCTAGGGGTTTTTCGGGTTCGGAGTATGGCTCTAGGTTAAAGAGTTGCGGTGTTATTGCTCCAAGTCCGCTTGGGATGTACGGCGAATTCACTCCAGTCAGCACTAGAGTTACTTTTAGTTTTCCGTCCATTTGGGGGTTAACCCTTGCCCCCCAAATGACGAGTGCATTGTCATCCATCATTTCCGTGACTATTTCTCCGACGCGGTTTGCCTCTTCAATCGTCATTTGGGCGTCTCCTGAAACATGGATTAGGGCGCCTTTCGCGCCAGCATAGTCCACATCTAGAAGCGGATTTCTTAGGGCATTTCTAACAGCCTCCTCTGCACGGTTCGGCGCGTCTGATTCGCCAACGCCTATGACGGCCAAGCCGCCTCGCTTAACAATAGTTTTGAAATCTGCAAAGTCCAAATTGATTAGACTTGGAGCTGAAATGGTTTCTACAATGCCTTTAATCATGTTTGCCAAGACCTGGTCTGCAGTCTTGAAGGCTTCATTTATCGGCATGTTTGGGGCCAGATGAATCAGCTTATTATTATCTATTACAACAACCGTGTCGCAATGTCTCCGCATCTCAGTTAGGGCCTGAGCTGCATATTCTATACGTCCCTTCTCGATTCGAAAAGGGGTTGTTACAACCCCAACTGTTAAGGCACCCTTTTTCTTGGCTACTTCAGCTATAACTGGCGCCGCACCTGTTCCAGTTCCACCTCCCAAACCGGCCGTTATGAAGACTATATCAGCTCCATTAAGCAATTCTTCAATTCGCTCCCTTGATTCTTCGATGGCGACTCTTCCAAGCTGCGGGTCTCCGCCAGCTCCTAAGCCTTTCGTGAGCTTTTCTCCTATCAGGATTTTTCTGTGAGCCTTTGAAATGTTTAGGTGAAGGGCGTCGGTGTTTATTGCTATGCATTCAGCTCCAGCAATGCCCATACCCATGAGCCTTGTAACAGTATTGTTTCCAGCCCCGCCCACGCCAAGAACAAGCATTCGGCAGAAGCTTGGCGAGCGAATCTCCTCTGGAAAAGCGTTCTGCCACGAATACTTGAAGGTCTCCTGCTGGCTAGCTGACGGCATTTAACCAACCCTCTTTCTACGCCAAACCTCATTGTTAATCAAGTCACGGATGGCCACGCGGATTGCCTCAGCCCTGTTCGGATAAAACCTCTCACTCACGAGCTGGTCTAATGCCTCAATATACGGTTCGGGAAGATACAGTGTGATTAACTTCATTCTAATCCCCCTCTGGTGAGCAAGGGAAAACGAGCAGTTTGAGGGATATACTTTTCTATAATACGTTTTAAATATGATCTAAATATGCTCAGTCTTATTCTTATAAAACTTATGCTACGCCTGTTTCAGAAACTTGTAAATTCGTATCTAGGCGAACTCTAGGTTTTTATTCCTTGTTAAAGTATTTTACGTATTGCCATGGAAGCCGTAAGAGTGTTCCTCAGAAGCTTCGGTTGTTCAACAAATTTGGCTGATGGCGAAGTTATGGCTGGTTGCCTAGCGAAGGCTGGGTTTAAACTTGTTGATAAGGTGGTTAATGCTGACATAGTCGTTTACAACACTTGTGCTGTTAAGGGTCCAACAGAAAATCGCATGATTGACATGTTGAAGAGAGTGCCTAAGGGGAAGAAACTTCTTGTTGTTGGATGTCTTCCTCTAATCAATTTTGATAGGTTGTACCGTGAGGTGTGTTTTGACGGTGTTGCTGGTCCAGCTTTAGGCGAGAAAATAATCGATATAGTTAATGAGGTTTTGAGGGGCGAGAAAGTTGTTGCTTTGGAAAATGCCGATATGGCTAAACCAAGCCTAAACCTTCCAAGGATTCGCGTAAACCACGTTGTAAGCATAATCCCCATAAATTATGGCTGTTTGGGTTCATGCGCCTACTGTTGCGTTGTCTTTGCACGCGGACGCCTAAGAAGCTATAGTATAAAAGAAATTGTGGAACGGGTTAAAGCCGACTTGGCTGACGGTGTTCGGGAGTTTTGGCTCACCTCACAAGACACTGCTTGCTATGGAAGGGATATAGGCACAAACTTAGCTGAGCTCATCGAGGAGGTATGCGCTGTCAATGGAGACTTCAAAGTGCGGGTTGGGATGATGACTCCAAATATGGCGATGGGCATTCTAGAAAACCTAATTGGAGCCTATAAAAACGAGAAGGTGTTCAAATTTGTCCACTTGCCAGTCCAAAGCGGGGACGACCGTGTTCTGGAGAAGATGCGCCGCTTTTACACGGTGGCTGATTTCAAAGGGATCGTGGACGCTTTTAGAGAAGCCTTTCCAAGAATGACGATAGCGACAGACTTTATTTGCGGCTTTCCAGGCGAAGATGAGAAAGCTTTTGAAAAAACCATGCAGTTAATGGAAGATATTAAGCCTGACATAGTTAATATATCAAAGTTTTTTGCCAGACCAAGAACACCAGCCGCAGTCATGCGAGATGCTGTCCCATTTCCAGAGATAAAGCGGAGAAGCACCCTGCTAAGCAGTTTAGCTATGAAAATTGCTTTGGAGAGGAATCGAGAATGGGTTGGCTGGAAAGGCGAAGTTCTGGTTGATGAGTATGGAAAAGTTTTGGGCTCGTGGATGGGTAGAAACTTCGCCTACAAACCAATAGCGGTGAAAAGCGCCGAAAACTTGCTAGGCAAAGTTGTGCATGTCAAAATTCATGATGCCTCCTCAACCCATCTTAAAGGTTCATTATCAGATTAGGAATATTTTTGTAATTTTTGCATTAAAATGAAAGAAAATTGATTATTTTTTGCCTTCTTTACCGTTAACCTAGCTGAAAATTTATATATGCCTCTCCCTAATGCGTTAGGGAATCTCAAATGCAGCCAAGAAACGTAGATAATTATTCTACTTATCCGGATAGAAGGCCGCCAAAATCAAGAGATAATGGTGAAATAGACGAGATTCTCAGCCGGAACACAAAATTGCCCTTCGTTCACGTGGGGAATGTCTGCGGTGCAAAAATAGAGCTGCGCACCAACTCTAGACATGTTAGCCGCTGGTGGCAGTTAAACTGGCATCTATGCGATTCAAAACCGGATGGAACAGTTTACGTCATTAACGATGTTGAGGGTTATGAGCCCCGCTTGTTTTATGATCTTGAAAAGCGGAGGGTGCTTATAGTTAATTCTGAGTATTATGGTGCTGCAAAATCAAATGGAGCGTTGGGCTTGGCTAGTGTAATCCTAAAGGAGAGGGGCAAATTTCCTTTGCATGCAGCAGCGGTGGGTTTTGAGAGGGAAGACAAAGCCTATTGCGTGGCCATAATTGCTCCAACAGGGACTGGAAAGACAACTCAGTTTCATGAGCTTTTGTATAATGTTAGAACCAGCAAGGTCATTGGTGACGATTATCTCTTCGCAAGCTTCGATGAGGATAAGAAAGAGGTTATTGTGGAGCAGCCTGAAAAGCAACTTTACATGAGAACCGAGATAGCGGAGAGACACCCAACTTTCATCAGGGCTTTTGACGGCTTGCCGCTGGAAAACGTTGTTCTTAGGAAGGAGGATTGCCGACAAAAAAGCGACGACGTCAAGAAGGTGGGACCGTGTTATAGGCTTGTTTATGAAGGTAGAAAAAAATGCGTTTTCGATGAAGGCTTTGACAAGTGCTACTGGTCTTATGGAAACTCGAGAGTTATGTTCCCTAGAGAACGATTCACCATGCTGGTTGCAGACGAAAAAGGTGACGTACTTGAAGTTTTTAAGGGAGAGGAGGGAGTTGCCGATAAGGCCGTATTAAAGTATGTGCTTCTGTTGACAAGGGATGAAAGTTCACCGATAATCAGAAGAATAGAATGCGAAGAGGCAATAGAAATTCTAAAGGAGGGGAAGTTTCAAATAGCGCCTGGTTCTGGTCCACCGGAGAAGTGGGGGCAGTACGGCTCTGAACCGTTCTATGACCCATACCAGTTGGAGATGGACAAGAATAGGCAAGAACATTTTTTCCGAAAACTTTTCGATTATGGCATTTTATTCTACTTGCTTAACACGGGACATCATGATGGAAGGAAAATCGAGGTCCACCAAACCCATGCCTATATCCGGGCAGCTTTAAGGCTAAACGGCTAGACGAAGCCATAAAATAGGTAAATTATTTATTGGTTATGTTGATATTCTATTCTCTTGGAGATGGGGTGTTTGGTTGAGGAAAACCTTGTTGAAGTTGGACGCGTAACCCATTATTTCACAAAGATTAGTGTGGCTGTAATTGAGCTTAAAGCGCCATTAGCTGTTGGAGACCGCATAGCCATCAAGGGACCCACAACAGACTTCGAACAAGTTGTTGAGTCCATGCAAATCGAGCATAAAAATGTGCAAAGAGCCGAAGCTGGACAAAGCATAGGCCTAAAAGTGGCGCAACGCGTAAGAGAAAAAGACATAGTTTACAAGAAGCTATAGGATAATCCATTTCTCTTTCTATTCTAATTTTGATTTTGGAAGGGTTTTTCCAGTCCGTTTAGCAACCATCTTCTGGAATCAGGATCACCGTTGCTTCATTGGGCAACGACGCGGTTGGTTATCCCTTTACATTTACGAGTTTAGATTTGACATGGGCATGGATTGCCACTTGCTTGTAAAACCTTTTCTCATATGATGGTAAACCATTTGAAGCAAGCTTTTGTATTTTTCAACCGGAAAAACCGCCAACTTCCCGTTTTATCTCTTCATCAACAACCCTTAAACAATGGTAACTAACTTAACCGTTTTGCAAGGGTTTTCCCATGCATCTTCACCGCCGCAAACATAAATGCCACTGCAAAAGCCATGACTACCAAAAAGTCCACTGCTAGCGGATAAAAGCCCTTATTTAGAAACAGCTGCCTTGTCAAGTCTGTGAAGTATGTCAGCGGGGAAATGGAAGCTATAGCCATACCCCATTGGGGCAGCTGCTCTACTGGTATAAAGACTCCGCTTATGAAGACTAATGGAAACTTGACTAGGGACGACAGCATCATGGAGGTGGCCGGTATGTCCGTAGGCGGATAAGCTGAAAGGAGAACGCTTAAGGCAGCGAAACACAAATTTGCAAGGATTAAGCCGAAAAGCAATATTATAAAATTTAATGGCTCAATGGCCAGCGCCAGTGTCAATACTAACGGAACCACTGATATAATAAGCCCAAAAATGAAGGCGGAAAGTGCGTCTCCAATCACAATCGTCCATAAAGCAACGGGACAACATAATAACCGTTCAAGAGTTTTTGAACGGGTTTCCCAAGGCACAATGGAAGGGCCCACAGACGTAGCTGTGAAAAATGTTGTCATGCCAATTAGTCCGGGTAAAACCTCTTTTAAGGGTATGTTTCGCCCTATGACGTAGGCTAAAGCCAAAAACAATGGAAAAACCAGCCCAAAAATTATGACAGGCCCTTTTGAATAGTAGATTTTGATGTTCTTTTTCGCTATGACGAATGAGCGCTTAAACTGTTCTGTGAATTG
>CALJDG010000041.1 GCA_938023865.1 uncultured archaeon
AAAACCGCAGATATAATAAGTGCCTGCGGATTCTTCGGTTGCATAATTGTAGGCATACTGCTGTATGTTTATTACATGTATAAGAATACTACAAGAGGCGTCGACATGCGTACGCTATACCTTAGCATACCACCAGAATAGTCTTAAATATCCTCCCTTTTTATTTTAACGCGTATAGAATGGTGTTTTAAACGTGTATGAATTGAATTTTGCCATTGACATGGTAGAAGAACAACTAGTAAAGGGAAACCTAAGGTGGCTTGCCAACTTTAGCGAAATTCGCAAAGATTACACGATTGGCGATGTAACCTTCCCACTGTATGCGTATGGAAGCTTACAAGAGAAGGGCTTCTTCCTATCGAAGATTTTTTCAGCTTTGGTTACGCCAAGATACAAAATTCACCTACTAATTTATACAGAGCAAAATTTTGACCCAAAACTCGTTAGAAAACTGGTTTTGGCTTGCAAAGGAAAGTTTGGTTCTGAAGACTGGATTTTTCTGGGACTTGTCCAAAAGGAGGCCTTTCAAAAAGCCACAAAGGAGGCTATTGCCAATACAGCAGACAAAAATGTCGGCATAGTCGCTTACAGTTTAGCTTCAAAGGAAAGGGTGACCTCTGAAAATGTTCTTGGAAAAGGTTTGGCAAAACAGCTAAAGCTAACAGAGGCTAGGTTTGAAGCTTTTGATTTACCAAACTATTTGAAAAGCTTCACAATAACATTCTTCCTAGTTGTGTTGTTCCTTGTATTCTTAACAATTTCAGGCATACAAAACATTGTTAATCCACTATCCCTGTTAATAGCAATTGTAGTCTCGCTTCTTGTCGGCCACCGCCTCTACAGAACCCGATACCACACAGTGCTCTCCATGGATGGCAAGGGCTTCCAGCTTTGGGAGGGCAAAACCGTTAAGGAAGGGAAGTGGGCTGACTTTTCAGATGTAGCCATCTACGTAACACCTAAACGTGAAACATGTTTAAGGCTCTATTCAAAAAACGGAAACATTGACTTGCCGCTTTCAAGAACCGGATTATCGAGGAAAGAAACTTACTCAATTATTAAAAGGTTAGTAAAGAGAGGTGTAGAAGCCGAGTAATTTCCTTTAGGGAAGAACCGTTATTTATCAGCATAAACACTCCTAATCATCAGCTATTAAGAGCAGAGGAGGAGCAGCTTTGGAAAAGATAGCCGTTATAGGAGCCGGTATGATTGGCGGAGCAATAGTTAAGAGCCTGGTAAAAGAGGGGTACCAGGGCTGTGTTATCGCTACAAGACGTGATGCAGAAAAACTAAAAGAATTTGAAAGTTTAGGGGCTTCCGTCTCCACAAACAACAAAGAAGCTGCAAGAAAAGCAGATATCATCTTTCTCTGCGTCAAGCCAAACGATGTGGAGAAAGTACTAAAAGAGATAAGCGAAGAAATCGAAGGCAAAATTGTAATTTCCACAGCTGCAACCATCCCCCTAAAATTTTACAAGGATCGAGTTCCAAAAGCCAAGTTCGTTAGAACCATGCCCAACATCGCCGCCCTAGTGCAACAATCCTTCACAGCATATTGCTGCGACAACAGCCTAAATGACGAGGAAAAGAGGAAAGTTAAGAGGCTCTTAGACGTGATGGGCGTGTCAGAGGAAGTTGAGGAAAGGTATATGGACGCCATAACAGCCCTAAGTGGAAGCGCTCCCGGCTACATTTCAATTATTATTGAAGCCTTAATGTATGCGGGATTAAAGGTGGGCTTACCAAGAGAACTAGCCTTATACAGCTCTGCCCAGGCAGTTTTAGGCACTGGAAAATTAATCCTTGAAACCAAAGAACATCCAGCAAAAATAAAGGATATGGTGACAACGCCCGGCGGAACGACCATCGAAGCTATTTTTGAACTTGAAGGAAGCCAAATACGTCAAGCCCTAATGAAGGCTGTCGAAGAGGCCACCAAAAAATGCGAAAAAATCCGCGAAAAGCTTATCGAAGCCAAACATTAGCCAGATTACTCGATGACCGGCGTCTCCACCGCAGTATTCCACCAAGGCTTATCCCACTTTTTGTCCACAACAGGCAACTCTTTAAGAAGCTCCTGTACCCGACAGGTCACCGTTAAAACCTCGCTCCTCGACATCCATTTTCGAAGAACATCAGACTTCTCAACAATGTTTTTAAGGTTCAATGTGACGGTTAAGGCAAGCTTTTCATCCTTATCCAAAATTCGCTTCATTTTCTGCGGGTCTATCCTTTCATTTCCAACCCCAATTTCATGGTCTAAAAATATGGCGCACACATCCTTAAGGTCTTTCTCCTCCATTCCGACAATAATCTTATCCCTTGCGTAATACGGATATGGGAGAATCCTATAATCGCATCCACATTTTTTCAACTCTTCAGCGAACTCTTTTGGCATGTCAAAAATGAACTGAGCCTTTGAAATTATTAGGTTCTCCAAGCCGATTGTATAGAGGTTTTCCTTAAACCTTAGAAAGGAGTCTCTAACGTCAACTTTATGCCTCAAGTCTATGACATCGCAGAAAATGTCCAGAACAGTTATTTTTGGAAGCCCCTCAGCAGTCACGTCGTTAATTGTTGTAAGTCTATACCTTTCACCACGCCTCCATGCATTAAACCGCCTGTCATTAGCCGTTGCAAAAGACTTGTACTGAGTGCCGAAAGCCCTATCCATTTTTAAAAGAAGCTTGTAAAAGTCAATCCCTTGCTTTTTCGGAACTATAAAATCCGTGTCCTTAATCGGCCTTTCAAGGGAACCGCCAGCATTAGCGCTCGGACAATGAATCTTCACGGGTGCGCCGCCAAACAACAAGGCAGGGATAGGGTTTTTGTTCACCACTTTTTCGAAGGCGTTTGGATAAAGCTCGTGAAGTTTCGGCGCGTTCACAGCCGCCCAAACCCCAATCATGGCGCTCTTCATTGGAAAATGACTCAAATCAATGTATGAAGGTAAGCCTAAACCTTCCCTTAACGTCACAGCATTAACACAAGAAGTTAATGGCAAATCAACCTCATACGTGGTTCCATCTAAATCCCTATACAAAACGAAAACCTGCCCTTAGCTCACAGAAACACTTTTTTCGGCCAAGTCCTATCACATTTACTTCAATTCAAACACGAACAAACCATTAATAAACCTTATTCCAACAAATGAAATAACAGTATATATTCCGACTTTCCAGATAAATTTTATCTCCTTATATAACTCTTTTCATCTTTGCTCGCAGGGCATATCAAAAAAGCGCTTAGGCCTCAAAAGGATTTGAAAGAAAAACCGAACCAGAAGAATCGAAGATCTACAAACTTTCAAGTACCTTTCAAATTTGCCTATTTGTTCGCTCTCACAGCCTTGAATACTTTTCTATGACGTTTAGAATTGATGCGCTTTTTATAAGTTCCGTCGTTATTCTCTTTGGTTTCCTCAATTTTCAAGGTGCGTTCCACAACTCTTCAAGTCTTTCTTTTGGAATTACAATGACACCGTCTTGATCTCCAAAATGATGTCGCTAGGTTTTACAAGCACACTATATTATTGAAACATCTACATCCATAACCTCTGTTCTTCCAACAGAGTTTGTTGGCATAACGCTTCTGAAAGACTGGAACTATAAGCTTTTTACATCCGGCTAAATCCTCTATCAAAAACAGCGCACTTAATCCCTTGACCTTAGAGACATAAGCCAATACCCCGCCGAAAAGAGCAATATTGGAAGCTTCATCCCCACCTACATCCTCTTTAGACCTAACAAACACCGCACCTTTAGGGACGTTTTCAATGGCTTCCAAAGCCTTAATTGGAGTAACCCTCTATCCTTCACGATAACAACCGGACCAATAACTTTCACATCACATGTACGCGGTTTTATAGAGTGGCCCAGGAAGCCCGAATTCCTAAGCCATCAAAAGCATCGGACAGCGAAGTTGATAGTATCTCAAGAATTTTCTAAATAATACTTCGCAGCTCCATAACAATTACCACTCGCCTACGATAGAAAACGCGAAAATATATTTTTCTGACGACAAAAATCAAAAGGTTTAAGTGATATTTCTAATATTCTTGTTGACTCAACACAAAAGAGGAAGATATAATTGACCAGAATATTCCACAGTGTTGATGCGCATGGAAGTAATCTCGTTTGGAAGAAATACCTGAACGCAGCCACCACATATAAGGCTGATGTCGTTCTGCTTTGTGGAGATTTGACTGGCAAGGCTATAGTGCCGGTTGTAAAAGTTAAAGAAAACGAATGGTTCATTAATCCCTTTGGAAAGGAGGAGCGTTTCTACTCTGCGGACAAACTCAAGGAAAGACTAGGTGTGCTGGAAAACCAGGGGTACTACACATTTGAAACGACAAGAGAGGAAATAGCTGATTTACAGAACAACCCCAAAAAAGTTGAAAGCCTATTCACAAAGTTGATGATGGAACGACTAGAACAATGGTTAAAAATGGTGGAGGAAAAAATCCCAAAAAATGTGAAGGTAGTTGTTATGCCCGGAAACGACGACGTTATGGAAATAGACACCGTGATAAAGGCGCATGAAGATAGGATAATTTATCCTCTTAACAAGGTTGTCTATATAGATGACAAACACCCCACGATAAGCTGCGAATATGTAAATCCAACTCCTTGGGAAACACCAAGAGAAGCGCAAGAACACGATATTATGTTAATGTTAGAAAGGGAGTTCAGCAGAGTCAATGCCAATGAAAGAAAATATTTGATATGCAATTTCCACGCTCCACCCTACAATACACAGTTAGACTTAGCTCCTAAACTTGACAAAAAGTTAAACGTTGTCACAAGGCTTGATGGTTCACCTGAGATGGTACATGTGGGCAGTAAAAGTGTGCGGGCATTTATAGAAAGGCATGAGCCAAAATTGGGACTGCATGGACATATACATGAGGCTGCCGCAGATCAGAAAATAGGAAAAACCGTGGTTGTGAATCCGGGATCAGATTATCAAGCGGGAGTGCTCCGCGGTTATGTTGTTGATTTAACTGCTGAAGAGATAAAATGTTGGAGAGTAGAAGGCTAAAAATAGATTTGTTTTTTAATTACTTAGGCTTAAATTAGGGTTCATGATGTCTAACATACGCAAAAAAACAGAGAAGTCTTTCTATAGGATAGAGGATTTAAAGGCGGCGAAGAAAATTTTAATGCTGCTTGACGGTTACCGTAGACTCAACATTGAAGATTTTGCGTGGGCAGATAAAGAGGTAAAAGAGGGAAAAATGGGTGTCAAATTTTCTAAAGACTGGAAGAAAATTCGAGAAGTTATGTTAAAGTTTGCAAGGGAAGCAGGTTCGCAGAGGCGTTTGCTTAATCTTGCAGCCCTTCAACAAATATTAATTCAAGCAGGATTGGTCATATCAGCCATAACCACATTGTTAGTAACATTAAGTATGGTAGCTTTCCTCTTCCACTACGAATGGGCCAAACTTGTTCCAGAAATCCTCAGTTATGCGTTTATACCGTTGGCAATTGGAATAGTTATTATGCTTGCTGGTCCTCCGCTAATCTCAAGGAAAATATCTTTAGAGCTTGAAAAATTCTTCGCTAGAAAAAAGGACCTGGTTCTTAAAGCTGACCCAACATTGAAAGATGCAGCCCAAAAAATAATTAATAGTATTTCCGAGGCCATAAAAACTGGTGATTTAAAAGTTAAAAAAAAGAAGGACCGTGAACTTGGACTTTTTAACATCGATTATGACGGAATAAAAATCATCAAGAAACCATCCCTGTTCAGGAAGTATTATGTTGTACTTCTAGAAGGTACTTGAAAAAATATTTATACTCAACCAGCACAAAACGTTAGTGTTTCTAAAATGGTGAGAGGATGGAGAAGGAAAAACCTCTGCTCTTTGTTAGGAAGGCTTCTGGTCTGAGGAGAGCAATTACGCCTTGGCAGTCAATATTCTTCGGTGTCGCCACATCATGCACGTTGCCATGGCACTTCTACTTGATGGCCGTGCTTCCAAATTGGTATCCGGGAATAAGCCTTCCACTGCTATACTTTGTGGCAAACTTGATAGTGATTTTTGAAGACTTTAGCATGTCTTTGATATATGTTGCAATGCCAAGATCAGGATCAATCTACATACCAGTATCAAGAGCCGTTTCGCCAATGCTTGGAATAATGGAAGCCACAAGGAGCTACATAACAAACCCGATTTTTAGAGGAGCTAACGCATATGTGGGGACTTTGTCTCTAGGCGCTCTCCTACAAGTTTTAGGCTCAATAACCGGAATAGAAGGGCTTTCAAGCGCCGGTTCAACTTTGGTTCAGCCCATGTACGCGTTAGCCTTTACAATACTGCAGCAGATAATAGGCACACTAATTGATGGACTTGGTCCAGGAATCATTGGAAAATGGATTGCCTTCTGGGGTATTCTGGCAATGTTCGGCTGGATAACTGTGCTTATTCCATTGATAGCAACAGGACCAGCTCAGTTGCAGGCTAAATGGGATCAAGCCTTCGGCACCGGAGCGTACCAGGAAGTTATAAACGTCTCAAACACGCACGGATTTAACCCAGCCAATTTCCAGTTTAGCTGGGGTGCAATAGGTGGAGCGTTACTAATTCCGGTGTCAAACACTTGGCCATACTGTTTGATGCCTGTCACTGGTGAGGTCCAAGAGCCATCAAAGAGCATACCATTGAGCATGATTGGCGCCGCGGTAATAGTGCTTATAGTTAACGTTTCGACATCTCTGGCGTACACAAACACCTATGGAGAGTTCGCTTTAAGATATAACTTCGTAGTTGAACGGGGCTACTCTGGCGATTTCACGATCAATAAAAGCTTGCCAGTTAGCGTGAGCACTTACTCAGCAATCCTTGCTTCCGATAACCCAACATTCGCTGCCATTGTTGGCTTCGCCCCTCAATGGGGCAACTTTGCAGATATGGTGCTTAACTGCTTGTTCACCTCAAGACCCATGTTCGCCATGGCTATGGACAGAATGGCCCCTGAAATATTCGCCAAAGTGCATCCAAGATGGGCGAGCCCATATGTAGGCTCGCTATGGTGGCTTGTAATCTCTGTTATAGTTGCCGTTCTATGCGTATACTACGGTGCATTGATATCGGTCATCTTTGGAATCGGTTGGGTTTACACGTTTGCAAGGTTGTTCCAGCACTGGTCAGAGGCGGAAGTGGCATTTTCAAAGCCGCACATCTGGGAGAGAGGTTTTAGATGGACCCTTGGCGGAGTACCACTTATAGCCATCACAGGCGCAATTTCAGCTGCATTCATGCTGTATATACTCTGCACTTCAGCGGCAATAATTGGCAGCGGCCTTATGATAGCCATCACCTACCTCATCGGAATGCTTCATTTCGCCATTTACGCGAATAGAAACTTGAAGAAAGGTATTCCTCCATCAAGCATTTACGGCGAATTGCCACCAGAATAAACAGAGATTTCCCTTTTTTCTTTCCCCTTTTTAAATGTTAAAAGTTTCAGTGTTGTATTTCTTCAACTTTTCTGTACCATTGCTTTTTTGTGCCAATTTTTGCCCGCATTTTCCATCCGAGTGATTTTGGTTCTTCTTCGATTATTTTTATTAGGCTATCTATTCTATCCTCGATGAGTTTTTTGTCGTCTTCTACAAGTTTGCTGTAATTGGCAAGTAGGCTTTTAATCTTGTTTAGGTTCATTGTTGCGGTGTAATAG
>CALJDG010000042.1 GCA_938023865.1 uncultured archaeon
TAACGCAGATATTAAAGAGGGCTTAGAGGTGGCAGTTATAGGCATAAAAGCAGATGAGCGATGGAGAAAACCAGAAGGGTTAGCCGTATTCCGTCCGGTTTTAGCAGAACTCGGCTACACAGGAGAATACATACCAATTGAGAAACTACTGAAGTGAATTCAAGAATATTTCTTGCGCCTTCAATACTCCTACCTTTTTTGTCGGCTTTAAACTCTAAAAGTTTGATAGAAAGATATTTTCTTCCTTATAGTAAAGTTTATAGGTTTGCCGATATTTCAGAATTAGAAAACTCCCGTTAAGTGAAGAAAGAGGACATTAGTTTGGGAAAAGTCATTCAAGTTCGGGATCTCGTCAAATGGTATGGCAAACAAGTTCTTGCACTAAACAAAGTTTCATTTGAAGTAGATGAGGGCGATTTCTTCGTTATAATCGGTCCAAGCGGTTGTGGAAAGAGTACACTGATGAAAATTTTGGCTGGTGTGCTTGAGTATGACGCTGGTGAAGTTTACATTGCTGGAAAGAACATGAAGGGAGTACCTCCCCATAAGCGGGACCTCTCTTTGATGTTTGAATCATATGCTCTCTTCCCTCACATGTCTGTCTTTGACAACATAGCCTTCGGTTTAAGGATGATGGGAAAAGACAAAGAGTACATTAAACGTAAGGTTTCAGAAGCTCTCGCCCTTGTGGGTATGAGCGGGTTCGAAAATCGAAGTCCATTAGAGCTGAGTGGTGGACAAAAGCAAAGAGTGGCCCTTGCAAGAGCTCTCGTTGTTGAGCCTAAAGTGTTGCTTTTGGACGAGCCTATAAGCCATGTTGACTATCAACTCCAGCGAAAGCTGATGGAAGATTTTAAAGTTATACATAAGAAAACTGGAAATACTTTCGTTTTGACGACGCACGTGCAGGACCATGCGTTGACACTAGCTGATCATATGATGGTTATGAATACTGGAGTAATAGAGCAGTTTGGTACACCAGAGGAGGTTTATTGCAGGCCAAAAACGGTTTTCGCTGCCAGATTCGTTGGGGACATCAATTTAATTCCCGGAGAGGTAGCCTCTAAAGACGGAGACATGTACGTTGTTAAGACGGAGATTGGTGAGTTCAAAGCCGCATCTTCGGGTGAGGGGCATATAAAACCAGGAACGAAGTTAGCCTATGGCATTAGACCACAATATATTATGGTTAACAAGTCTGTGAAAAACGTAAACTACGTTAAGGGCAAGTTTGTTCGGAATTATTACTTTGGCAAATACGTTGAGTGCATTTTCAATGTTGATGGCAAAGCCGAACTTAAGGTCTCGGTACCACCGGAAGAAGCGGTAAACTTGAAACTTGAAAAGGAATACACCTTATGCTGGAATCTGGAAAACAGCGTACTCTTAGAGAAGCCCAGCGTAATTGAGGGACTAAACATAGAAGAAGTTATCTACGGGAAGTAGGGGGCCCAAACATGGTTCGCCACATGAGATATCTCCTTATATTGCCAGGGTTAATCACCTACATTTTTTTCCTTCTCGTCCCTCTTGGCATAATGACTGCAATGAGTTTTTTTAAGCCGGTTTGGCCAGGATACAAAATGGAGTTCACAGTAAGCAATTATGTGTCATATTTGACTTCTCCTCAGTTTTTAACAATGCTCATTAATACCCTCTACACAAGCATAGGGACAGCACTTATCTGCCTTGTTATAGGCTTTCCATTTGCCTACTGTTACACCTTTAAAATTAAGAGTCAAAGGGTCAAAAACTATACAATAATGTTTCTTTTGGCACCGTTTCTAATAGATTGGACTATTCGATCGGTGGCTTGGCTTTCAATTCTGGGTGAAAGTGGAGTCATAAATTCTTTGCTGCTCTCGTCGGGACTAATATCTCAACCGTTAAAAATCCTGTTTACACCAGCAGCTCTATTTATAATATGGGTGCAAACGAATCTGTTGTTTATGATATTTCCAATAAACCTTGCCTTGGGCAGGTTGGATCCAGAGATGATCAGTGCAGCTAGAGTTCTCAAAGCCCCTCCATATAGAGTACTATACGACATAATCTTTAAAGCGGCATTACCTGGAGTGATATGTGGATTTACATTTGTATTCGTTAATACTATTAGCGACTACGTGACCCCTTCCTTGTGGGCCGGCGGCATGCAAACTTTGGGACTTTCAATTTCAACCTATGCCGGTCAATTCCTTTGGCCTCAAGCGTCAGCAGCAGGAATCATCTTGCTTTCCATTTGCATCATAATGTTGTACATATTGTTCAAGATAGTTGATATAAAGAAGCTTGTGTATGAGTGATGTGCTATGAATAAATCAGACATAATCGCAAAAATCTATTTACTAATAATACTTATTGTGATCTATCTTCCAACGATATTCCTAGTAATACTGTCATTCAACAACTCGCCCAAAATTATATTTCCAATTAAAGAGTTCTCTTTAAGGTGGTACATTGGTGCTCGTGAGCTTTGGCAAATGAATCCTTCCTATTTTCCAATAATTCATGACTGGCAATTTTGGAACGCTGTTTCAAACTCGATTAGAATCAGTGGGATAACAGCAGTATTGACTTGTATTATTGTAACTGTGACTGCGCTAACAATGCGCTATAGGTTAGTGGGCAGAGACATTCTATTTTACTTGTTCCTATTAGGTTTCATTACCCCAGGGGCGCTCGTAGGTTTAGGAACAATTTTAATGTTCAGCATGCTGAGTATTCCAATAGCGGAGTGGAATATGATAGCCATCAACACGGTTTACGCATCGTCTTTCGGTTTCATTCTAATGATGGCACGATTCGATCCGGAACTGATGCTATATGAACAAACCGCAGCTGCTCTACGGGTGGGCCCGTTAAGGGTTTTCTTGAACATAACCTTGCCATTAATTAAATGGGAGGTCTTGTCAGCTGGAATAATGGGGTTCCTCCTTTCATGGGGAGAGCTTATCCGCAACTTATGGGTTGCACGTGGTACAGGTGTAGTTTCAACATTTATATACACTCAACTTACGGTATACCCATTAACTACCAAATGGTTTGCAGCTGGAACAATAATGACCGTAATATCTATTATCGGACTGTTGATAATGGCTGAAGTGCTTTCAAGAAGGGCTAAATAATCAAAATAATTTCCACCTATTTTTAACTTTAAAACTTCAACAACGTAATTTAATACTTTGCCAATAGAGAATTTTTGAACAATTAAATTTAAATACCAAAACCAGTTATGATGTTTAAAATGAAACGATTTAAAAGGCGAAGGTGAACTAAATGTCTGAACAAAAAATCTCGAGAAGAAAATACTTGAAATATGCTGTGGGGGGCGTTATTGGCGCAGCGGCAGTAGCTGGAGGAGCCTACTGGTACTTATCTACGCTGAAGCCAGGAAAGCCTAAGATCAGATATCTGGGGCACCCATTTTGGTTCCCTCCGGACGCGGCTGCAAAGTGGAGGGAACTCACCGAACAAGAAATAGAATGCACGTATGAGGATTTCTACATTATATGCCAAAGACAAATCGCTGATCCTTATGGTTGGGACTGGGGTGGCGGCGGAAGGTATCGACCAGTCGTCAACGCTAATATCTTAAGACCAATACCCATAGATAAGATACCAAGGTGGCGCTCAGATAAGGTGGTAGATTTATTTAACGATCCGGGAAAATATTTCCCGCCTAAAATGGCGGGAAGGTTCAGTCAATTGTTATGGCATGTGCCTGGAGAAAGCCTAATTGCCGTTCCGCAGATGTGGAATTTTGATTCAGTTACATACTTGCCGGAATTTGTCCCCTACGAAGAGGAGGGTGGAACGAAGACTACTATTACGTATTCTGAGCTATGGAATCCGGAGTGGCATGGAAGGACAGCTTTCCAAGACGAGGGCTTTACAACCTTCACAGAAACAGCTAACGAATTAAACGCTACGGGACAGTTTGACCCGACGGAATCCGAGAACTTTACAAATATGACCGAGTCTGAAGTAGATCAAATCTTCAACTACTTATTACCCGTTGTTCAACGCGGTCATATCAAAACCTTCTGGTTCAAATACGGTGACATTGTAAGTTTATTCACAACAAAGGAAGTTTACTTGGCGAGCACTTGGCAACCAGTATGCTTTGACACTAGAAAAGCTGGGGTTCCAGCCTATTACGCAAGGCTCGTCAATGGGCCGTTCTTCTGGTACAACTCATTTTACATATCAAAATATGTTAGCGATGAAATGTTTGAGGATCTATGTCGCCTTAGCAATTGGTGTCTAGAAGTGTGGATGCAGATGCTTTACACAAAACAAGGCTATCCGACACCAGCATGGGGCTGGGACGATTATAGACAAAGCATGGGTGATGAAATGTTCGGTTGGTTCTTCCTTGGTACCCGCACATATCTGCCAATCAACCAAACAATGACTGAAATATGGCCAGGCCATCCAGAATTCGCTACCTTATCAGAGCGTTTGCAACACGCTTTATTCCTT
Organism: uncultured archaeon; assembly: GCA_938023865.1. Classification (GTDB taxonomy): domain Archaea; phylum Thermoproteota; class Bathyarchaeia; order Bathyarchaeales; family Bathycorpusculaceae; genus JAGTQI01. The sequence continues at coordinate 4,483 of CALJDG010000042.1, forward strand.
CCAGACGTATACTTCAAACACTTCTGGGAGGGCACCCCGCCAAGAACGGGTTCGCCTCATTCAAAAGGCAACCTCCGAGACCTAGGCTCCGTTCAAGATAAATTGGCTATAACAAGGTATTACCTCTCACCGGACCTACCAGACAAAAACGACTACTACGTCACCAAATGGGAGCAACTGAAGGCTAGTATACCAACATAACCTCTCCCTTTTTCATTTCTGCTTAAAATGGCAAAATTTTGGAGGTTTCGCCTATGAAGAAAATTCTAGATATTCTTCCAATATTGTATAGTGATAGTCTCGAGGAAGGTATGAAAGATCGGAAGAAACTCGCGGAAGAAGTAAGTCGATGGACTGGGGGAAACATTACGCTGGAATCCGTATGTCTTGAGAAGGGAACAGCCTCAATAGAAGGGTTTTTCGACGATGCACTTAATGTGCCATACATTCTGCAACGAGTTAAAAAAGCTGAAGAGGAAGGCTACGCCGCAGTCGTAATTGACTGTTTTATGGATCCGGGGTTAGAGGCTGCACGAGAACTTGTTAACATACCAGTTCTAGGA
>CALJDG010000043.1 GCA_938023865.1 uncultured archaeon
TAGAGATGATTGAACCGTAGTAATAAATTTTTGCATGACCAAAAACGGAGCCATAAAATTTTCCTTAAGGGATGAAAAAGTGTGTAACAAGGCACTAAGCTTACATAGCTCTTCAACTTGTCTAAAGTATCCGTATACATAATTGCCTAAAGGAGAGAGCCTAAACAAGCCTATTTCCGTCAAAGCAAGCATTTTTGGAGTGCTCCGGGCGGAATTTGAACCCGCGTCTCCGGCTCGAAAGGACCATTAAGAGGCGTTTTTATTAAAACAGCCTTTAAATAGTCGTTTATTCCCATTTTGGCTTCTTTTGCTTTGGCTCTTAGCAGTTCAGCGACTTCTGTTTTTAGGCATATGCCCATCATTCCAGGTTTAGGCATTTTCTTTTCCCGCCTCCTTTACATTTATATTTTGTGGTTTCGGATTTTTTAATGGCAGTAAAAAATTTTCTGTAATGGTCTATGGCTTTAATGCGTTGACTATTTTCTTTACCAGATATGCGTCAAGATACTTTTTTCCTCTTTGAGTTTTGTTTCTACCGTTTGCCAATCGTCTTTTACGATATCGTATTCTATGTCTTTTAAGGAGTTGACTATGGCTTGTTTGATTTCGGACAAAGACTTCTTTTCTATAATTTGTTCAAACATGAAGTTTTTAAGAACTTGTAAACCCTCTCGGTGTTCTTTATCGCATCTTTCAATGTGCGCTTGAATTCCATAGATAGGCTTTGTTTTATGCATCATCGCCTCTATTTTACAGGAATCCGATTCCGCAAGACAAATGAAGTCTTTAGGAAGTTCTGATAAGCAATCTGTATGGTGCTGTCTTAAATTCACAGTATCTCCCTCTTTCCATGAAAAGAATATGGCATCTGGTTGAAGTATTTTCACGGAAACGAAACCCTCTATTGTGGTTAAAAGAGAGTAAACATTGGAACCGAAAGCTACTCCAATTAGTTGGTGTCCAAAGCATATTCCAAGAACTGGGATGTTGACTTTTTTACAAACTCGATTTCCGAACGGTATATTTCACGGGTTTTAGGTTCATTTAAATGACTCTCAGAACCGGAGAGTATTATAGCTTGGATATCTTGGGGTAGCTACTGACTAACTTCATAATAACTCCAAACTTTAACTTTGCTTATCCCTAAATCAAGTAATGCCTTTTTTATTTCTTCAATTTTGTATAAACTTTTTTCGTCACGGTAATTGTTTATGATTAGAATAGTCATATGACGGACCCCAATATCTTTCATTTAGTTTAATCAAAAATATGCGTGCAAGTATAAAATAAAAGTAAAGTTCAGCTAAATTCAATAAAGAGGACTAAAAACATGATAGATGATGCCCAAAGAAAAATTCTCCAAAAGCTTGTAGAGTGCCTGGGCACTGAAGTGGATATTCAATTCACTCAAAGCAAAGAGTTACCCTCGTTACCGGTTAATCCATTCAGCCAAGAGGAGTCGGAAAAAAGCACGGTTGCCCACTACCTTCTAATAGCTGCATCTATTGATATAACTCGAATTGTCGGAACAGAGAATGCGAGGAGAATTTTATGCTTTATGTATAACCTGGTCAATGAGAGATTATTCACGGAAATAGATGTTGGGGGAGATAGAATGCTGGTTTAATTATGCGAAAAGGAAGTATAATTTGGGAATAGAGTGTTACAAAATTCCTTATTACATCCGTAAAGTAAATTGTTTTGTCAAAGAAGTGGGCGGCGATTTGTATAGATGGGGGAGAAAATATAGAAATGTAAAGGAATTGATTGACTTGATTGCGGGTAAATGTGACCTGGGAAGGCTAAATTCCGCCAGAAAACGTGTATGCATGTATTTAAGGTGGATGGTTAGACCTAAACCTGATTTAAGATTGTGGGATCATCTATCGCCTCGTGATCTTTATATACCTCTTGATAGAAACGTGGGTTACGTTTTATCGAAACTCGGGGTTCTTAGCGAGGAAGAGCTAAATTACCCTCAATGGAAACACGTGGTAAAAGCTACAAATTTTGCCAAAGAGCTTTTCCCTGAAGATCCTGCAAAAGTTGATTATCCATTTTTCCTCCTTGGAAGATGGCTCAACGGTAATCAAGAAATTGGTGAATGCGAGAAACTCGCAAAAACAGTCTTCAGGAGGGGATAGGCAAAATGAAATCTTGTTGGCAATTTATTCGTAAAATTATAGAAGAAAAGCAATCACTGTTGCTGATTACAGCATGTTCTGGAGTATCTGGAGGAATAACATAAACATAAGGTGCATAATCCATTACGAATTGATAATAGGCTTCTGGGACCTCGCCCAAAAAGGCTACACTCTTCCGACATAGCAGCCTTTCAAGCTGCTCAAGATTCGCTCAAGTTCAGACTGAAGCACATTTAAGGGTGGAGCCTTATCCAACACGGGAACGTTTTGGTCGCCTACGCTGAAGCTTAGGCCAACAGCAGAACCACCTGTCAAATAGCAAATAGCATAAATAGCTGCAAGAACGGTGATGAACTCTTTTTCAGCTTCTGCGCAGTTTTCAGAGTCTATCTCCTTCCCAAGTTCAAGCTCAAGCGCAACCTCAGCCCGCTTAATCATCTTAACAATTTTAGAGTCGGGAATATCCGATGAGCTAACGTTAATCACATCTCGAACATCATCAACGGTCACGCTTGCCAATGAAAGTGCTCCTTGGTATTTGGCAATAAATCTAACTAAAAAGGAAAATAGGCAAATAAAAGCAATTTTGCTTAAAAACAGTCATGAAAAAATCGTAATTCTCAGAAAACAACGAAAAAACAATTATTAAAACTTCAGAAAACGTTTAATATACTTGGTTATTTCCTCGCTTTTAGCTGAATTTAATGAAACTGTTTCTCCCTTCTTGTGAATGATAAGGATTCCATCGTTAACAAGCTGCTTTATGAGCTTTCTCACTCTTTTGCCGTCTGGTTTAATCTTCCTCGCTAACCAGTTAACAAGTGTATCTATAGGCAAGTATTTGGCGCTCCAACAATTCCTTCTAAGCAACCTGTTCATTATGTCGGCCTTAATTTCCTCATCAGAAAGTCCTGTGCTCATTAAGTTCACTTTTAATACCTTTGAAAAGAAAACATATAAATACTTTACCGTAAAAATTTATGGTAAATTTACAAGATACGTTGAGGTTAAGAAGATGGGTGAAAAGCTTTATACAGAAAAAGCGTATGAATCACTTCTTATCAAGACGTTGGGAGATTCGCCGAAGCTTAGGATAGTTGATTTCTTTTTGGATAATCCTTTGTTTGATTTCACTAAAAAGGAAGTTATAGAGGCCTTAGGAATGAGTAAACAAACATTTTACAAGTATTTTCCAGAATTGGAAGAGTTTGGCATAGTTAAGGTTTCCAGAAAAATAGGAAAGGCCAAGCTTTACAGGATTAACGTTGAACACCCGTTAGCGAAAATGCTTAGGGAATACGAAACAAAGCTGGCACAAGAGATGGCAGAAAAAGCTGAAGTAAAAAAGCGGGTCTTAGCTTAGAACCATAAAAATTAGTTATTGAAAATGAGAAAAGTTATGGCTTTGCGGTGTCGATGAGTTTTTGCAGCCAGACTGTGATAGCTGTAGGTCCTACCAAGGCTGTGTAGACGTCGAGGGTTAAGCCGGCCATGTCTAAGCCTAATGCTGAGAATGCGCCGACCGCTATTGATCGTAGAAACTTCTTCCAGTTGAAGGGCTTGTCTTGGGCTGAGTATCCAAGGAAGGCATCGATTTTGGCTGCGGCAACTCCTAAGCCAACATTTATTCCATTCATTTTTGCCTTTTTCACCTTCTCTTAGCCTTTCAGGATGATGTGGCTAAGCTTGAGTTTCGGTTTGTTCTTGTTCCCATAACTCCCACCCGAATTTGGCTACGTTTTTACGGAACTCTTCTGGGCGTATAAGCCCAAGCTCTGCAGCCTTGAGCATGTCAGCCACAACAACTTCTGGCACTTCTGGGCCGCCCTAGATTAGGCGAACCTGAGCTTTAGCAGGGTCGTATCCGGGCTTGGGCTAAAATAAGTCGAAAATGTTTCTTTCTACCTGTCGTTTTATGTAGCGTTGTATGGGTTTGATGAGCATGTCTTGTAGGTCTAAGGCTGCGTTTGCTGAGGCTTCTGTGAAGCCTGGTGTGCTGAAGAGTCGTGGTAAGGGTGTTTCGCATCCGGGATAAAACTGATTTATGATGTGGTCTATATAGTATTCAAAGCGGCTGCGCGGGTCTATTGTGACTGGGAAAACGTTTGCCTCTTGCTTTCCCGTGTAGAAAAGCCATAAGCCTTCTTCTGGTCTTTCTTTTATGGCTTTCTCAAACTTGCGTATCGTTTCTTCGCTTGCATTTGGCAGGTGAGCCAAAACATCAGGTCCAGCATACTTCTCAAAAATTTTAGGCATCACCTTTTCCAGTTTACCTTTCATCCAAGCGTAGTTGGGGCGCTTATCAAAGTTAACAGTCAAAGTGTGAAGCAAAACTTGTAGTATGCCTATACCATAGGCGGATTGCCCAACACGGTTTATTTGCCAATGAATAACGGCTTCGGGCTTGAAAGATTCACTGCCATAAGAATGCTTCAGCTTGTAGCCTTGAATCCTATAGGGAATTTTCAAATCTGTTCGAATGTAGCTTCTCTCGATTTTTCTATGGCGTCTATCGGTAGCCTATGCAGTTCTGTTAGGCGTTCAGGCGTGATTTTTAACCAGAAATCGTTTCCACAAGCAATAAGCGTTTTAGCCATATCATTCAAAAGCCCATCCAAATTAACGTCCTCGTTAAACTTGTCAACAACTTGCTTGGCTTCATCAGCCTTCTCGTATTCCTCATTAACGGTTGTGTAGAAGCCCAAGCCGCCGGAGCTTCTCCGCGAAGTTGAAGACTTCATAACAAAAAACAAACATAAAGGCTACACAAGAAAAGAAGAGTTCATACGCCAAGCCATACGCTTCTTCCTAAAATGGGAATCAGAAGAATACGAATACATAGAAATACCAAAACAAAAATACGAAAAACTAAACATGGCAGTAAAACAAATGAACACACCCTACTACAACGCTGAAGACTTCATAAACGACCAAATAAACGAAACCCTCGAACAATACGAGAGGTGGCTAAAAGAAAAAGGCGAAACAGAAAAGTAGCATCGTGACAGCCGAGAAACAGCAAATCATTTACTTTGTTCATTATCCCATATAAAAGTCGTGGAGGAAGATGAAGTTTATGGAAAAAGAGGATGTAGCTAACCTTCTTTACATAATATGGGTTTCTTTAACAATCATATGCTTAGGGGCACGAGTGCCTTTTCAGATAATGCCAACGGACATTGCAAACATACCAGTTTTCCTCGGTTCCTTATATCACATGATAATTTTAGTAGCGGTCGGTTCAGTT
>CALJDG010000044.1 GCA_938023865.1 uncultured archaeon
TAATATGTTTGTCAATGGACCTGCTATGGAGATTTTTCCGATTTTCCTTTTGCTAGTTAATCCTGATATGACCACTGCTCCTGGTGATATAATCTTAAAGAGTGGGGAAACGATGGATATGGCTGTTAATATTAAGCCGAAAAGTATTATTCTGAATTCTGCCCATAAACCGCTTTTTTGGGCTGTGAATTTGTGGGCTAATTCGTGGATTAGAAAGGAGGCCATTACTAGAGCCCCAAAGACGAACAGCATTGGAACACCTCCAATATTTTGAATTATGCTTGGTGAAATTCCTAAGGATAGTCCTATACCAAAAACAACCAGTGCTGCCACAGCTAAATGTGTGATTTCTTTAGCGCTGAAGTGCATTTTTCTTTCAGTTTCTATTGGAATGTATGTAATTGTATACTCGATTGGCTTCCATGCTTGGGATGTTTGCAGTTGTTCTTCCTTTACTGGCGCTCGCGCCGATTCTATTTTTGGGCATTCATGTTTTTCTGGTAGGCGGTGCTCTGTACAAAAGTATCCTCCACAGTATGGACACCTGAATGGCAGAAAGGTCTCTGTTCCACATTTTTGGCACTTCATTTTGAGGCGCCTTTTTAACCGCTTAAAATTGCTTTTTGTTCTTTATATGTTTCTATAGGCGATAGGTTAAACGTTAATAGGAGTACGCGTCCAGTTAATTTGAAGGGTGGGGAAAGCGTGAAGGCTTTCAGTTTCGTCCACGCTGCAGACTTGCATTTGGGCTATTCGCAGTATGGTTTAGAGGTGAGACGAGAAGACTTTGACAAGGCTTTTAAAGAGCTTGTTGACAAAACCCTTGAGCTAAAACCATCATTTCTCATAATCGCCGGAGATCTCTTCCACAATGCAAGACCATCCAACGTCACGTTGGAAAATGCCATAAAAAACTTTAGCCGGCTGCGGGAGGCCGACATACCTGTACTTGTTGTTGATGGTTCCCATGACTCAGCTCCAAATGTTGTTACAAGCACGATTCTTAACCCTTTGGACAGTGCTGGCCTTATCTATTATCTTCCGAGGCATGAGGGGGCGTGTTGGTGTAAGCCTGGGTGCTGCTACGTTTATGGAGTGCCCAATTATCGGACAAGGCGTAAAACCGAGGAGATGCTTCCAGCTTTCATGGGGCAAAACAAGCCAATACCAGATTCTTCGCTTTTCAACATTTTCGTTTTCCACATGGCGCTGGACATTCCTGAGGTTAACCCTCCCTATATAGAGGCTGAAGCCTCTGTTGAGCTTATACCAGAAGGCTTCAATTATTACGCCGCTGGGCATGTTCACAAACCATACATGGGAAAATTCAAAACTGGATTGCTCGTTTATCCCGGAAGTACAGAGACAATAAATTATGATGAGGCACGTGATGAGAAGGGCTTTTACTATGTGGAAGTCAACGAGAAGGGGGAGGCTAACCCACAGCTAATAAGATTGGAGTCTCCCCGCAAGTTTGTTGTTTTGGAGCAAGATTTCACAGGTGTCACAGCATCGAAAATTACTGAACTTGCAGTTCAGCTTGTGAAGGGCGCCGACGAGGAAGGAGCTGTGCTTATCCCAGTTTTGCGTGGCATCTTACCTGTTGAGGTAAGCCGTGCAGAAGTCGATGTTGCTCAAATTAGAGGCGCCGCTGAAAAGGCTTTACTTGTCCACCCAATTGTTTTGCTCCGGGAAAGCGAGGTTCCAGAAGCTGTTGTTCGCTCCATATTCGAAAGTGAAATGAAAGATTTGAAAACGAAAAGCTTCGAATACTTCTTCCAAATCTTCTCTGAACGCTATAGTCGCGATGAAGCTGAAAAGATTGCCAAGGCAGCAGTCAACTTGATTGAGCCTTTAGCCAAAAAGCAGGACGAGAAGGTTAGACAGATTTTGGAGGAGCTTTTCAAATGAAAATTGAAGTTGTCCAATTGGAAAACATCCGCTCCCACGTAAAGTCAACCATTCCATTTGCCAGGGGATTCAACTGTTTAGTTGGCGGTTTAGGTTGTGGAAAATCCAGCATACTTTATGCAATAGACTTCGCCCTCTTCGGAGATCCTTTGGGAAGGAGCTACGATTACCTTTTACGGGAGGGCGCGGAAACAGGGAAAGTTGTTGTTCAGTTCACGCATAACGGCAAGAGCTACAAAATATCGAGGGGTTTAAAGAGGCGTGGGAAGGGCATAGGCCAAGACTTTGACGAGCTTAAACTCTTTGAAGGCGAAACCGTAATTGCAAGCGTTAAAAGCGACGCCGTTGGAGAACAGTTGAAGTCTATGACTGGTATGGAAAAGGAGCTTTTCCGCGAAATTGTCTGGGTTCGACAAGAACACCTAAAAGAACTTTTGGACGTCCCACCGAGAGAAAGACAAAAACGCCTAGACGAACTCTTCGGCTTGTCAGAATACGAAACTGCATGGAGCAATATGGCTGGTTACCAGAAAGAATACGAGGGCGAAAAAAGAGCATACGAAAAGGACCCGGACATCGTTGGAATTAAAAAGCTTAATGAGGATTACAACGGCCTAGCCAGAGACTTCGCCCAGCTAGAGGTTGACATTCAAGAAAATGCGAGAGAACTGAGCGAAGCCAAAAAGGCTTTGGAAGAGGCAGACCTAAAACTCAAAAAACTTGAGGAGCTAAGAACATCCGTAGAGAACCTCAAACGCAGGGAAGCCCAAATGCAAGCCAGCCTAACAAGCCTTGAAGATTCTCTGGCTTCGCTGGCTGCGAAATTTGAAGGGAAAAAAGCAATAATTGAGAATTTTAAGCAGCGCCTCAACGTCATGGAAGCGCAGGCAAACGCCTACATGGAAACGCTCCAAGAAGTTGGGGTTCCAATTGACCAGCCTATTGAAACTTTGAGGCAACACCTTTCAGCCTTTGACGAGCAAATCGCAAGCCTAAAAGCCGAACAAGAGGCTAATCTAAGAAATCTTCAAGCGGACCAGCGGAGGCTAACATCCCTTTCAGCCGGAAACCTTTGTCCCCTTTGTCTCCAACCGTTAAACGCCGATTATAAGATCAGCCTAGTGGAGCGTATACAAAAAGAAAATGTTGAGAGACAAAAGACCATAAAACAACTTCAAAGCGACATTGAGGAACTGCAAAATATAAGGGAGAAAGCCAACTCCGCCATATCCAACCTCCAAGCCTTGCTACCTAGAATCGAAGACTTGAAAACCCGTATAAACGAGGAATCTAAGGCTTTAGCAGAGCTTTCAAGGGAATTTGAAGAGAAGCAAAAAATTGAGAGCACGCTGCGTATTCAACTTGAAGGCATACGGGCGGAAATAAATAGATTTGACGTCTCCCAGCTTGAAACTGCCAGAAAACTCAGAGAGCAAGCTTTTCAGCAATATTACGTGCTTGAATCTGAATTGCGAACCAAGGAGAACCGAAAAATGGACATGATGCGGCGCCTCGACGAAATTAAGGAGCGTATAGATCAAGCTCAAAAAAAGATTGAGGAGATAGAGAAACTTGACAAGATTTTGGGAGTTATAGGCAGCATGCGTGACGCTTACAGAAGCATTCAACCAAAATTACGGGGCGAATTCGTAAAAGTCTTGAAGAATTTTGTTCAGCAAATCCTAGACAGCCTTGTTGGCGAGGAAGGGGCACCAATAAACATTACAATAGACGAAACTTATACACCGTATGTGATAAGTGAGACGGGTGTCGAAAGGGAGGTTTCAAACCTTTCTGGTGGGGAACGAACCTTAATAGCTTTTGCATATCGCCTCGGACTTGGTCAGCTAATAATGCAGTCCCGCACTGGTCACGGTTTAAGCCTCCTACTTCTTGACGAGCCTACAGAAAGCCTTGGAAGAGAGGATGGCTCCATAGACCGTCTGGCAGAGGCGATCTCAAGGTTTAAAGCCGTTGAACAAATAATAGCCGTAACCCATAGCGAGGCTTTCGCTGAAAAAGCCGAACACGTTATACGCGTGGAGAAGGAGGCTGGAGAAAGCAAAATATCAGTCGAAAAATAACCGGAACTAGCCTTCTTCAACAACTATATTTTCTAAAACACCTACTCATCAATCTCTATTCTCACAGTGCTTTCGAGTTTCAGAAATTTTGGTTCCGGCTTTACGACGAAGCCAACACCAGCGGGCGTTCCAGTGGCGATTATGTGGCATGGCTCCAAGGTCATGACTCTGCTTAGGTGGTGAACTATCTCGTAAACGTTGAAAACCATGTTTCTTGTTGTTGAGTCTTGGCGAAGTTCTCCGTCAACCCGTGCTTTATTCTACTAACTAGCACCGAGTTTTTCGCAATGGCACATTTTGAGGCTTCTTTAAGGAGCTTTTCTACGGTTTTAATGGCTCTTTCTCCACTTGTCACGAAAGCTTCCATTCTATTTGGAAGTCGTTTATGCATGGTTTTGGCAAGGCTTGGCAAACAAATCATCCTTTTCTCATCGCTGGATAAAACACCGTAACTTATCTTTTCTCCGTCAAAGTAGCGGACAAGCTCCATTGTCAAACCCTTCTTCAGCCTGGAGTATGACAATTCGTTTACTGAAGCTTCATTTATTATTTCCTTTTCGGGAGGCGAAAATGTATAAATGTGATTTGAAGAAGAGCATATATCATGCATTTTAAAACAAGAAAACTAGCCATTATTGAGGGCGTAACTGCTGGCACCCTTTTTGGAACTTCAGCCATCTTTATAAGATATCTTCAAAATTTTGATGTTTTTTCCATAACCTTCTGGCGCTTAATCATCGCTGGCATTGTGCTGGCTGTGATGCTTTTTGGGATTAAAAGAGTTTTCAACTTTAACCTTGTCAAAAAGAATATGAGAAATCTTTTCATCCTCAGTTTCTTTCTAGGCTTACACTTCATATTTTTCATATCAGCTGTGAAGGATACGACTATCTTAAATGCGACAGTTCTGGTCAACACAACTCCAATTTTCTCCTTGTTTTTCTCAAGTTTCCTCTATAAAGTTAAGCCTTCAAGCCTTGCTGTTTTAGGCATAACATTAGCCATTATCGGCGTTGGCATTATTGCCCACGCTGAAACTCAAATGACTGGTGCCTCGTTGAATGGCTTTTCTACCAGACTAAAGGGAGATTTAGAAGCCACATTAGCAGCTGTGCTTGAAGCCTTGTTCCTTACTTACGGTAGGAAGATAAGGAGTCAAATGGACATAATCTCCACAATGGTTCCCATATATTTTCTAGCGGCGATGACTGTGGGCGTCTTAGGATTGCCTTTTATAAACAAAACTTTAGGGTCGCCAACAACTATGGAAAGCCTTCTTCCACTGATTGGGTTGGGCGTTTTGCCAACGGCAGTGGCCCGCACTTTGGCTTTTTCTTCTTTGTCAAACCTGAAATCTTTTGAAACTGCAACTATGGCTTTACTTGAACCGCTGGGGGCAACAGTCTTAGGCATAGTGCTATTCGGCGAATTGCCCATTCCAATCTTTATCCTAGGAACCGCATTAATATTAGCTGGAATAGTCTTCGTTTATAGAGGGGAAAGCTGAAAGCTTCTACGAAACAGATAAAAAGCTACATAATATACTGTCCAGAAAGCGAGCTGAAATCCTATGGCGTCTAACGATAAAATATTGAAGGCTTTGGAATCCGCAGCCAACTATTTGGGAAAATCGATTTCAGCATTAAGCAGCGGAGATGAAAACTCCTTTGCAGAACATTTTTGGCATGTGGCTGCCGAACTGGAATACGCCCTTTTCATGTTTTCCCTGACTTTTCAAGAAAAAAATGTTGACAAATCCAAATGGAAGCCAAACCCAGACATAAAAAAGGATGATATCCACAACGTTTTGGCTGAGGTTCGCAGTTTGTTGGATGATGCTAAAAGGCTTTTGATAAGTGGCGAGGTTTTAGACGCGTATAAAGACGTTTACGTGGCTAGACACTGTGCTTTCGCTGCTGAGGAGATCCTCGCAAAGAAAAAGCGTGAACGCTTCAAAGCGAAGTAGGCTACTCTTCTGGCAGCTTTCGCCCCTTAACCTTTAAGGTGCCTTCTTCCCCTCTTATAACCCTATAATAGTCTTTGAGTTCGTTTTTGTGTAGAAACTTTTTCAAAAGTACCCTCAAATACTGTTTTGAAAGGTTTTTCTCTTCTCCTTTCACAATTATTTCGTTTGTTAGGGTTTTCACCTCGGCGTTTGTTTTTTCCTTCAACAGTTGTGCAAGCTCCTTTACAATGTCTCCGCCTTCAGCCTTAAGTTCGGATATGTCAACTTTTATTTCAACCATCTCGTTTCCACCTTCATCCAGCCTACTTTCTAACCATTATAACTCTAACTTGGTCGCATGCATCCTCACATGCGTCTGCGATCATCTCTAAGACTTCGAAAAGCTGACCCGCCAAGACGGCGATCCCAGCCCTTTGAAGGTCCTCTTTCCCAAGTAAAGTTCTTGCCGTTTCGTGCAAGTCGTCAACCTTTTCCTCTTCCCTTTCCACAGCGTCTGCCGCCTGAAGGGCTTCTTCCGACTTTGTTAATATCTTGTTTATGCATTTTTGAAGCATTATGGCGCATTCCTTCACCCCTTTAGCCATTTCCACAAACTGTTTCTTGATGGAAGCTGGCACATGCTCCATAGGCGTAGCCATTAAAACTCTAGTTGACTCTCTGCTCCAGTCTGCAACCATATCCACCCTCTTAACAAGGTGCATTATGTCTTCTCTGGCTGTTGGCGGTAACTCACCTTTCGACACTTCATCCATCACTTTTCTGCGTAGACTGTCAGCTTCCTTTTCCCCGCTGACAATTCTTTCCACACAGTTTTGCAGCTCTCTTAAGTCGCCGTTCACTGCCGCCTTAACAGCTTTTTCTAAATCCTCAACTATGCTTGTGGTTATGGCGAGGTGCTGCTGTATAATTGTTAGGGCCTTTGTCTCCCTCCGCTTTTCAAACCATTTTATTAGTTCACTCAACAGCCAACTCCTCCCTTAGACCCAGCTCCGGATAAGCGAACAAGTGGGCGTTTTCCGGCTGGAAACTTAAGGTAACCTTCTCCCCTATATTAAACCATTCACAAGCCATCGATGGTGTAACAACAACCACTAAATCCTGATTTTGAAGCCTAACCTCATACCTTATGTTTGTCCCTTCAAAGGCCAACCTTTCAATAACACCTAACATGGCATTTTCGTTTACCCTTTTCTCCCTCGTGATGGTGAAGGTTTCCGGTCTGACGGCCAACACCACTCTTTCTCCCTTACCTATACCTTTGTTGACCGTCTGAACCTTTAAACCTCCGCGGAGCTCAATGACAGCCATCCGCCCTCTGTTTTCCAGTATAAAGCCTTCCAGAAAATTTGAGCCTCCAATAAAGTTCGCTACAAAAATGCTTTGAGGATTCATGTAAAGCTCTTTAGGCGTTCCTACCTGTAGGACTTTTCCCTTCTTCATAACAGCTATTCTATCAGATATCGCCATAGCCTCCGACTGGTCATGTGTTACATGTATGGCAGTTAACTCCAAATCCTTTGTCATGCGCCGGATCTCGTACCTAAGCTCGTTTCTAACTTTAGCGTCCAAATGTCCCAAGGGCTCGTCTAAAAGTAGAAGTTTTGCACCAGCGGCAAGAGCCCTTGCAACGGCTATTCTCTGCATCATCCCGCCGCTCAACTCACTTGGAAAAGCGTCTAAGCGCTCGTGAAGCCTAACCATCTCCAAAACTTCATGTCCTATTCTTTCGGCCTTCTGCATGTCAAAACCCTTAACCCTTGGACCATAAGTCACGTTTTCCCAAGCATTCATGTGAGGGAAAAGCGCAAACGTCTGGAAAACAAAGCCTACATCGCGGTCTTCCGGCGGAACATCATTCACAAGTCTATCGCTAATGTATATTTCACCCTCATCGGGCTCTATTAGCCCAGCAATAAGCCTAAGCAGAGTCGTTTTTCCACAGCCACTCGGTCCAAGAATCGAGAAATACTCCTTATCCTTTATGTGGAGGCTGACGTTGTCAACGGCCACTATTTTTCCAAACCTTTTTGTGACGTTAACTAGGCGCACATCTGGCATGCTAATACCTTCCCTTACCCCCAACAATAAGCCTTAAGGCTAATAAGATTATGAAGGAAATTAATATTAAGAAACCGCAACCCAAACCGATCTCCAACGGTGTTGCAGCAATTTTCCCCTTAACCCAATCCACAAGAACTACAGGCGCCGTTTTAAGGTTTGTAACCGCCATAGTGGCGCCAGTCTCGCTCACACTTCTTGTAAAAACCATTATGGCGCCAGAAAACATAGAATACTTGGTTAACGGAAATATAATCGTTCTGAAAACGCAGAAGGGCTTAGCCCCCAAAGTTCTCGACGCTTCTTCAAGCTCTATGCTTATCCGCTCGACAGCTGCTGACATAGATCTCACAAAATACGGGTAAGTGATGGCTAAATGGGCGAAAACGAGAAGCAAAATGTCTGGTATAAATGCTAAAGTTTCCTTCCAGAAAAATCGGAGGGAAACGCCTAAGGCTACTGATGGCACGATTATCGGGATGTCGACAAGCGCGTTTAAGGTCGACGATGTTTTTCCAAGGCGTTTACGAGCGACAATTATTGCCATTGGCAAGCCTATGAGAACATTTAAGACCGTTACCGCCGCTCCAAGGGAGTATGAAAGGACGAGGCTTTGCCAATACTCCCCCCATGGATAAACTCCCAAGAGGGCGT
>CALJDG010000045.1 GCA_938023865.1 uncultured archaeon
ATTGACAGCAAGGATGAAATCGTTCAAAATTAAATAGGTGAAATAACTTTCATCCGAAGGGGGGAGACAACAGAAGTGATGGGGCAGGGATTCCTGCCTCAGGCATCTTTGAAGCCAGCAACAGCATAGACCATCAGGTCATTGTGAACCTGAATGAGAAAGGATATGGGGTGAGAGAAGTGATAGTGATTTTGTCTCGTCAACCTGGCAATAATTTCAAGGTTGCAGGGGCGTTTGATGAAGGGGTGAGAAATGGTTTGCACATCAAGGAGGGGACACAAGAGCAGGCATTAAGGGTATGGACGAGCGATAACAAGAGAGTGCCCGAAGGGAATGAGCCTGACATAATTCCTATCGCAAGGGCAACAGAGTTGTTAACGGTATGGCGAAGGCTATGGGTGGAGGTGGATTCTATGGCTGCTGATTTTGTGACCGGAAATTCTACCGGGTTGACAGCCAATAGCCTTCAAGATATAACAAAGTCTTGGGAAGAAGACCAATTTAACAGTTACAACGAGCCTTGGGATCTGAACCCTAACACAAGGCAAACACAGGCGTTTAGGATTGTTGACACGACAACGGTTCGCGTTTATGTTGGAGCGGGTAATGACTTAACGACGGTTGCTCAAGTCGGTGACCCTTATTGCATTTTTTACACCTTTCCACCAGATCGTTCTTCCGATGATGAATTTAGGGGTGAGGTGCCTGACCCTGACATAGGTGGCTTAGGAGAAGCTTTTAGGGAGGCATATATTGAAGTTTTATTGCTTCCAACAACATATCATCAAAGCCATATTCCATGGCATCATAACTTCCGCACAAGCGATGATAGCTCAGTAAATATACGGAATTTTTACCAATTTGTGCAGCGCTATCGCCAATCGGTGCCAGAGGAAAATGATTGGTGGACAGTATATGTATTGGGGATTTACGAGAGTCCAGAAGCTAATTTTGATAATGACCCTAATGATGAGCTGTGCTCTCCAGGGTTCACAATTGAGGACAAACCGCCGGGTTTTCCAAGCCCTGAGTACTCAGCTATTTGCTTTGAGCATTTGAGAGACTTAGCGGCACAGTGGCAATGGTCGGAAGGAGAGCAACAAGCAGTGCTCAAGGCTCTGGTAGTTCATGAAATTGGTCATCATTCTGATTTGGAGCATAACAAGGAGATGAAAGACGGCGTTCCGACAAACATCATGTGGGCACCTGACCGAGAATTGGATCCACCAAAAGATCGCCAAGAGACATTGATGCCGTTGACTCCCTTGAGGTTTCGTCCCAAAGACATTAATGAAATTCGCTCAAAGCACAAACCATAAAGGAGGGAATAATCATGGCAGGGCAATTAATGGGAAAGTGGATACCCATAGGTTTGGTCATGTGTCTAATAGCTACTGGCTGGGTAGAAGAAGGACAAAAAGCGAAGAAAGTGCCTTCTGAACTGCCTCCTATTGACGAACTGGTGAAACCTGCCCGCCGCCCTTTAACTTCTGAGGAAGCCGAGAAAATGGTGAAGTGGATAATAGATGCCATCTCACTTAAGGGTTGGTCAGTATCCCGAAGGGAAGCAATTCGTGCTTTAGGGAATGAAATAGGGCATGTGGCAGTTATTCCAGTTCTTGAGAAAATAGCGAGAGACCAGCGGGAGGATAAAAACATTCGTGCGACAGCTGTCAGGGCAATAGCCTGTATTCCTGACGAGCAAGCAATTGAGGTTCTGATAGGGATTCTGGACGAGGCTGAGAAGAACCTCAAAACAAACCCTAAAGACCAGGCAGCGGAAGAGGTGATGTTTGCGGCGAAAGAGATGCTGTTTCGTCTTTTCGCTCCGCCTGTAGATTTCCCAGACCCTAGAAAAACATGGGCTGAAAACTTTAGACTCTATTGGGAAAGTGTGAAGAAGAAGATAGATTTGCGTAGGAGTGTTTTTTCTTTGAAATTTATGAGTCATTGACTTTCGCCTTTGATGACCATGTTCACTTGCACAAAGACCATCAAGTCAAACCGGCATTGGAGATGAATGCGTATTGGAAAACACCAACCTTACTCCTCTCTTAGACTCCAATGAGACAAGGACAACAGTTCGGCATCAATCCCGGAAACGGTAAACCACAATCAGCCATTGGAAAGCCTCTCTCCCCTGACTTACCTGTCCATCCTAATCAATTGCCCTCAAACGATGACCGTGATGCTTACCAAAAAGCAAAAGTTATAGTCCAAGTTTGGAACGAACCCAACACGACAAAAACAGTTTACCTTCGCCTCTTTGACCCTGATGACCCCAGTGCACCTGACACTGAAGAAGAGTTGCCTATTGACAGCAACGATGAAATCCGTCAAAATCAAATGGATGGGATAACTTTCATCCGAAGGGGAGGAGACAACCGAAGTGATGGGGCAGGGATTCCTGCCTCAGGCATCATGAATACGGTGATAAAGGTTAGGTAATTGCTGTTCAACCTAACTCTGACAGCACCTTCACAGTCACTTTTAAGGTATGGGGTGTGATTTGATGCAAAAGATATGTGCCTGGTTTGTTGGTCCTTCTTAATTCTCAAGGTAATAAAACGAACTAAAAATGGCGGATTTTAAATCACACCAGTGGAAATCTCATCACTATTGTTGTTGAGGGGTTGAATGGTCAAGGGCCACCAGTTAAGAGAGATTTAGTATTTGAAATAGGCTCTGATTGGAAGTGGGAAAACTATAAGGGCATTATGGGATGGGGTTATCAAGGTGTCTTTACATCCCGTAATCTACATTGCATTCAGTCTATTCAATATCCGAGCACTGGCTACCCACCCCCATTTCCTTGGCCGCCCCCAGAATAAGAGCGAAAGGAGGCAAACAAAATGAAAAAGAACTGGCTCGTAAAGATGCTGGCAACCATGGAAGCGATACTCATTGCCTTTGCTCTGGGAGAATTTATAGCGGTGCAGGAGGCACAATTGCCTGAGTTCCAAATTACTTTACTGCCTGTCAAAGAACGCCTTTATCTTGCTGAACCCCTCCGCTTGTTCGTTGGTATTCAAAAGGTTGGTGAGTCAACCTTTTGGGGTGCTCTTGAATGGAGAAGTTGGATATTAGAGGTGAAGAAGCAAGGGAGTGGTATGAAAGTTTTCAAAGGTTCTGAGGTTGATCCATATCAATACGGTGCAGTTTGTGGACCTTTTCCCATCCCTGCTCCACCCGAGATATGGAAGGGCTTTCCTTACCGTCCTGGTTTCCAACGCATTGAAGAAAAAATCATTTTTTATTACTTTCGGGAAACAGGCAGAAAAGATAAACCCTTTGATGAAGGGTTAGTCTTCGCTGAACCAGGTATTTATCAAGTTAGGGTCTTTATCGGAGCAACTCAGGCTCAACCTAAGTTGGATTTTAAGGTGTTTGCTTCCAAACCGATTCAGATAGAAATCCTTGAGCTCCCTGCTAATGAGCGAGAACCTATGAAACTTTGGGTAGGGGAAAAGCAAGCAAGAATGTTTGTCGGAGCCTATTTGTCGGAAGAAGAAAAAGAAGATGTAAGCATCACCTTAAGGAGATTGATGGATGATTATCCTAATAGTATTTATCGTCCTTACGCCATGTTTGCTCTCGCTGGAGGGTTAATGGGAAGGGTTAAGTCATCCCAGGAAGCAGATTTAATGGAGCGATTGGCACAAGAGTATCCTGAATTTCCATTTCTGGACAAAATATTATGGAACTTATATGAGTATTATTTGTATGAACATAAAGATCTTCAAAATGCTAGGATTTTTCTTAAAAGATTGAAAAACTTCTTGTATTCGGATCGTATTCCTGGATTGAAGAAAAAGGTTGAAGAAGGAAGGAAATTGCTTGATGTCTTTGCTAAATAACACTAATAACGGAAGTGGTATAGGATATTTTTGTCCCGCATGTCTGGGACAACCACGCAAACTTGCACAAAGACCATCAAGTCAAACCGGCGTTGGAGGTGAATGCCGTGCACTTTATCTGGAAAGGGGTAGTCAAAGAGATTGGCTTTTACCTCAGCGATTATGTATGCCAGAAGGAATTTAACGGAGTCCCATATAACGCCAAACTACGCTGGGACTGGGCAAGGGATATTCCTGGACGAACTGGAGAGCATGCAGCAACTAACCCTTTAAACCATGAATTTGCTATCCTCAGACAGCAACCTTCTGGAAATCAACTTTATTTGATGGCTCATGTAGAAGCCAATACTCCACCGCCACCTGATGCAAAAATAACAGTTTGGCTAAGAGCAATGCAAAGTGATCGGGAAGGCATTAGAGCATGGTTATCCTATTCAGGTGCTTGTCCTTACCGTCCCAATCAATACCATTTTCGGAAGCTCTATGGACAGGAAACATTACTTGATGACCAGTTACATGAGGACGACAAATATCTTCGCTTGCGGCAAAGTAATGATAAGGTTGATGAGTTGGCAACTTACGACCATGCGAGGGATAAGACTAAATCCAACTATGACGATTCGTCAACTTTGGAGAGTAGTTTAACCACTCACGAATTGAGAGGTAGGGCGAGGTATGATGTAGGGGAGTGGAGAGACATTGAGCCAACGCTACCAACTTTATTGCGGTTTGTTCAGGCAGCAGGGGTGGAGAAGGTCACAGTAGAGGTAATTCCACGGCCACCTCATATTACAGTGAAGTGTGGGCGGGAGTGGTTACCAACGAAGAACCAAGCAGATATTTTGTATTACAGTGGGCATGGGCACTCAAAAGATGGTAGTTTGGAATGTTGGGGAAAAGCAAGAGCGACAAGTAGATTTACGGTCGCTGATGTAGCTCCTAGCTCTAACTGGAAAGAGGATTTGGATTATTTCATCATTGCTGGATGTTCTGTCTTACATCCAGATAACACTAACGGCTTCGCTTGGGGGAAAGAGACTCTAAAGAAGGGCTTGTTAAAAGGATTGGCTGGTTATGCATACATTAAAACCTATTGGGGTTTACACCGCTTTTCTGCCCCTTCAGATAGAAGCGGTATATCGAAGCAAGCAGTTCAGTGGTTTGTAAAATATCTCTCTGCATCTGGTCCTCCAACAAATGTACCAGATCGCGTTTTAGAAGCATGGTTGTTGGCTAACATAAATTGCGTGAGACCAGGTATTGTCTACAATGTTACCAATTATTGGATGGTCAACGTGAAGTGGAAATTTGGGAGAGGAATTTACCTTGACAATTCACAAATTGTAATAAGTAAATCTTGGTAAGGAGGTGCGCTTCGTATGAGGCAGCATTGGACTCTCTTTGTAGCGACAGTAACAATGCTTGTTATAGGGTGGGTGATATGGAGGGGTAGAACAAAGTCAATGCTGACATCACCCCAACCTTCTCAGTTTATTCGCATTGTGAGCGGATTACCCCAAGATGTTCAAGGGTGGGGTGTCTTTACCCTCTATGGAAAGCTCTTCGCATATCCTATTGAGGTTGAAAAACCCCCTTTCACGATTTACCAAATAGATCCCGTTAACGAACAAGTAGTAGAATCAATAGTTGTTGACCAAATGATTGACCTACAAGCAGTAATTGCTAAGCATTACCAGACTCCTGACGCGTGGTTAGTTGATCAGGGGTTCTTTATGTGGGAAATAGATCAAAAAAGAAGCATTGCCTATGCAACTAAGCCTTCTAAATTACCTGCTGATGTTAATGAACTTTGTGAAAATGGTTTTGAAGGAATATATGTTGTTGATATGATTACGAGAAAGGTTAAGAAATTTATTGAATATCCTGGCTTTCTTCACATGATATTGCACCCATCAGGGAAGAAATTATATGTAGAAGCACCTGATGGACAAATAAGAGTTTTAGATACAGAGAAATTAGAATGGCTCAAAGAATTTTTTGTTGCAGATTATATTGTTCTTCACTTTATAGGTTTTAGCAATGATGAAAAGTATTTATTTTGTAGTTACATTGGAGGTGGTCTTGTTGTTATTGATACAACAGAAGATAGAGTAGAAGAATGGACAAAACAAATTAATAATAAAGCTTTTAGTGATTACAATGCAAGTTTCAGAGCACCTTTTGCGTTTTCAGAGGATAAACAGGAAATCTATGGACCAGTGATATTTGCACATGATACTACTATAAATGTGTATAATCATCCAGGAGTGAAAGCTAAGGGAGGTGTTATTTCGATAGATTTAGTGCAAAAAAGGATTAATCGTGTTTTAGGTTTAAGTCAAAAATCAGAATGCTTAGAAGTAGCTGTAATAGGCACTAAATTATTTGTTTCATCATGGTTTGAAGGTATTTTTGTTATAGACATAGATCGTTGGAGACAAGAGCAATAAGAGGAATTGCACAAAGACCATTAAGTCAAACCAGCGTCGGAGATGAATATGCAGTTCAAAAATTTACCGATTGTTTATTTAAAAGGTAATAGTAACTGATATGTTGCATGGATGAGAAAACCAAAATTGTTAGCAAATTTACTAAAGAATCATATGAATTAGAAGGTGCAGTGAAATGGGTAGAAAAAGCAGAAAATTGTCAAATAAGAGCAGCAGTTAATGGAAACTTCTTTAACAAACGAATTTACAGCGGACCAGAAAAACCGATAATGATTGGAGAAGTCGGCATTGGTATAGCGGGTCAATGGAAAAGAGAACGGCTTTGTGACAAGCGGCGTTGGTGCTTTGGCATGGATGAGAAAGGGACCGCGTATGGGGTAACATGGATGGAGAAATGCCGAAGAGGCAAACGAGAAGGTTATGAAGTTTCGCCAGGCATTGAGAAGAAGTATCCTTACGGGCTTAGCAATATAGGAGTCTTGATTAATAAAGGGCAACCAAAGGGGCCGAAAGAGAGTAGGTGGGAGCCTATGGCTCCTGGCTCTCCGTCGCCCCGCACTGCCGTGGCATTCTCAACTAAACCTTGCCACTTCTTTCTTGTTATCACTAATAGTGCAACATGGGATGATGTTGTGAATTTCTTTGTGAAAGAATTACCGAAATTAGTCCAAAATCATTCTCTTGGTAAAAATCTTAACATTAAAATCCAAAATGCATTTATGTTAGATGGAGGGGGAAGCACTCAATTTGCTTATCTTAGAAAGGATAAAAGGTAATATAGTTAAGAGAGACAGTGGAGCATATAAATCAGATGGGCGCAAAATCGTGAATTTTGTCGGAGTAGAAGTAACTTGCTGGGATAAATAAAAAGGAGGGTGAAAACGATGCAACGAATGGCAATGTCGTTAGGGTTTGTCATCTTAGTGATTGTCGCCTCATTGTCAACCATCTACAAATGGAAGGTAGGGACTCAAGTGACTGGAATTATCTGGAGCAAACAATTTGGGACAGACAAAGACGAAAGTCTCATGGAGATGGTCATAGATAGCCAAGGCAATATCTATGTAGTTGGGTGGACAGACGGGAATCTTTTTGGAACTAACTTTGGGGAATGTGATATTTTTATCGCCAAGTTTAGCAGTGATGGCAATTTGATTTGGGGGAAGCAATTGGGAACACCAGAGGAAGACGTTCCGAGAGACATTGCTGTAGATCCTGAGGGAAACATCTATGTCGTTGGAGTTACTGAGGGCAATTTGTTTGGACAATTAGTCCGTAAGTGGAATTGCGACGCTTTTGTCATGAAAGTTTCGCCTCAAGGTGAGGTGATATGGGGGAAACAGTTTGGCACACCGGCTGACGATTGGGCTGAAGGTATAGATGTTGACGAAAAAAATAGTGTAATCTATGTGGTTGGATATTATGAGTTAGGTGAGTATGGTGATTATGAGGCTGAGGTCTTTGAAGAATTTACTTATTCTAAACTATTTGTCATTAAATATGATCTTGAAGGAAACAAATTGTGGGAAAGGTTATATGGAAGTGAAACTAAATTTGATGATATGGGATATGATGTTTGGGTTGATGAGAATGGTGATATTTACATAGTAGGTGAAACAACAGAATGGTTTAAAGAATATAATTCTACAGATGCTTTTGTAGCCAAATTAACATCTGATGGAAATTTGGTATGGGGCAAGCAATTTGGGGCTGAAGGTGGAGATTATACAAGTGTTATATATGGGAAAAATAAAAATATTTACATTATTGGAGCAATGAGTACTGCAAAAACAGTGCATGAAGAGACAATAGAATTTCTTGATGCTTTTATTAAAAAATATGATAGTAATGGCAATCAATTGTGGTTAAAGGAGCTTAGAACGGAGAAAGCAGATTTTGCAAAAGATATTATAGTAGATACAGAGGAAAATATTTATATTGTGGGAAGTAGCGGTGGTAATTTATTTGGTAACAATATAGGAGGTATAGACATTTTCATTGTAAAGTATAATAGTAATGGTGAGTTAATCTGGAGTGAGATGATAGGAACAACACAAAATGATGCAGGTAAAGCTATTGGGTTAGATAAGCAAGGAAACATTTATTTTGTCGGAAATACGAAGGGGAGTCTATTTGATTCAAACAAGGGAGGAGCAGATATTTTCATTATTAAGTTTAAAAGGTGATTATGTTCCAAATAACATTATTAAGACTTTTAGTAATAACTATCATATTAATGCCTAGATAATATAATAAAAACTTTTTGGCGTTCTCAAGAAACTGCTTTGATCATCTTAAAGATAACCACGCCCACTTGCACAAAGACCATCAAGTCAAACCAGCATTGGAGATGAATGTATATTGGAAAACGCCCAAGTTACTTATCGCTTGGGCTCCAATGAAGAAAGGACAAAACTTTGAACGAAACCCAGGCAACGGAATAAAAGGCACTGCCATCGGCTTCCGAATTTTCCCTGACTTGCCTGTCCCACCAAACCAGATACCTCCCACCGATAACAGAGACGATTACAGAAAAGCAAAAGTTATCGTCCAAGTTTGGGACGAACCCAACACGACAAAAACCGTTTACCTTCGCCTCTTTGACCCTGATGACCTAAGTGCACATGACACTGAAGAAGAGTTGCCTATTGACAGCAAGGATGAAATCGTTCAAAATTAAATAGGTGAAATAACTTTCATCCGAAGGGGGGAGACAACAGAAGTGATGGGGCAGGGATTCCTGCCTCAGGCATCTTTGAAGCCAGCAACAGCATAGACCATCAGGTCA
>CALJDG010000046.1 GCA_938023865.1 uncultured archaeon
ACATCAACAGGAACACCTAACTCAATTTCCAGCCTCGCTGAAAAGTTCACAACGTAACTGAAGGCCTTAGAAGGATTTTTAAGCCAAACGGCCACATCTAAGTCTCTGAAAATTCCCTTTTAATAAAGCTTCCATAGACATGGGCAAATATAATTTCTGAATCCATTTTAAGTCTACTCACCAATCTATCGAGAAGCAAGTTCCTTTCTTCATTAGACAATTTAATATAATCAAACCGAAACTTAGACTTATCAAAAAAATTGCTCATGCTTCGCCCTCTAAAAAGCATCTCACATGTTTAATGAAAGCCTTAAAATCTCCAAGCATTTGAAGGGCGTCATTAATCTCTCGAATTCTAAACTCAATAACATCTCTATTAATAGACATCATTCCAACCTTAAATTGTCACAACTTCCAATCTTTAAACAATTCATTTAACAAAACAAAACTCTAATAAAAGTTTTTAGAGTGCGCATACTTGGACTATAGAAGATGAGCTTAAAGCCTATGAGTGCCGTTAACCCCTAAAAAGCTATGGCTAGTGTTCCATCACGTATGGCTTTTATTGCGTATTTGGGGATGGGCTTAGGGTTATTTTTGCGCCAAGAATTTCTACAACTGGTTTAAACCAACGTCGCTTCTTGTTGAAGACTTAGATTGGGTAATAAGTGATGAAAGACAAAATAGAGTCTTCAAGGAAGGCATGGGCAATTTATCTGACGTCACCATATCATGCTCAAAGATATTATAAGTCTAAGCATGCTTCTAACAATTCTATCTTCCTTTTCAAGTTCTAATGTTATGTTGAAATGAGTTTAAAAGTATGTTAGCAACTCTTATTGCAGGCTCTTTATTTCTTAATCTTTTAATGACTTCTTTAGCCCGCATCCTCCTCACATTTCGTTTAGCGCCAAATGGGCGATAGCTTTTCAGAGTAGATGTAATCTTGTAATCTTGAATCGCAAAATTAAAGCTTAAGAAGGAAGCTTAAGCGAAGCTCGCAATTATTTAAAGTCTGAGAAAACATTAATTATTTTAAGAACAAAAATTCTGCACGTAGGCGGTTAGGAGACGCGGAAAATTGACCGGCAAACCTAAAATCTACAAAAAGGAAAGCATCGAGTCCCTGCGTCAACTCCTCGGCAAACATGATGAGGTTATTCTAGCATATTTATTCGGCTCAATGGTGGAAAGCGATTTTAGCGGTCACGATGTTGACTTGGCCTTAAAATTGAGGTCTAAAAAAGATTTCGATACACTGTCTATCTTAGTAGGGGAGGTCGCGAGGATCCTTAAGGTTCCGGAGGATAAAGTAGACGTTGTAAACATTGATAGGGCTGGCCTACCTTTAAAATATAGGGTTTTAACTCAAGGTATAAAACTAGTAGACAAAAATGATGTGGAAAGTGCGCTTATGAAAGATGTCATAGAAAACTATCCTGTTTATAACATGGATCATGAATATTTCTGCAATTTATGGTTGAAAGAAGACCCACAAATCGACAAAAAACTGTTACTAAAAAGGCTTGATGAACTACTGCGAAACATAACCATGATGAAAGAAAAATACATAGACAAGAATGCTTCATGGCTTTTGACAGACTTAGAAAGAGCCTACGCATTTGAAAGAGTCATGCATAGGACAATAGAGGCTATGCTAGACATATGCCGCCACATAGTTTCGGCAAAGAGGCTTGGATTAGCTGAGTACTACTCGGACTACCCGCTTAGGATTGCTGAAGCAAACTTGATGGATAATCAGATGGCCGTCAGCATCAGCAACCTAGCTAAATTAAGAAACATACTCATCCACGAATACACCGAACTAAATTATGAAAGGCTTCTCCATGAAGCAAGAAAACTTGCTAATGAACTTTCACCAAAATTCACCGAATGGTTGAGAAATTTCTTAACTAAAGAAGAATAATGTTTCCATAAATTAATTATCTCATTGTAAAAGTTTGTTTCGTCCACATCCGCCTTCATACTTATGTTTAGCACTTGTAATGGTGGCACTTCTCTTTCCCTAAATTAAAGAACATTTCGGCGTAGAACCTAACTTTCAACAATCTTATTTAACTTTTTGATACATGTTGATAGATAACAAAATGAAGAAAACACTATAAAAAACAAAAGTAGTATCATTAAGAATTTTCTCCCCCGTTCCTTATATAAGTCTATATGACCAAAGAATTTAAGGATTTGGAAAATAATCTACAATTCCGCATGTAAATTTGCATTTCGTCTTGAAATAAGAGTTTGGTGTATTTTCTCAAAGGTTGTCTATAAAGTTTATATAAAAAAAGATGAGGATGTCATGGGTCTGTTTCTCCGAAGTTAAGTGCTACTATTACTATGTCGAATATGTCGATTAGCCCGCTGTTGGTTATGTCTGCATCCGGGTCCCAGTTTGGATCGCCAGGTTCAGCCCCAAAGGCTATGGCTATTTTTACACAGTCAAATATGTCTACAATGCCGTCAGCGGTAATGTCCCCTTCTATGGCAACTTTAATTAAGCCGTCAGTTATAATGTTGTCTAGCGTATCGCTTTCGCCTGTAACGGGTCCAGCTTGGACTCTTATTATATAGTCGCCTTTAGCGATATTAAACGCGTTCGAGGTGATAGTCATTGTTTTTGTGGTGTCTTTTTCTAGTGTGCATGACGCAGTGGCTATTTGTGTTTCATTTGCATATACGTTTACATTGAAGGTTTCTGCGTATCGGCCGAGGTTTACAAGGGTCACGCTTATATTCATTGTTGATCCTTGGCATACTACGCTCTTGCCGGGGGGCGCTGGGGCTGCAGCTTCCATCATTATGTCGTGGTCTGATACTACTTTGAATTCTATTAGTGGGCTTCCCCATGGTAGTAGTCCGTTTATGCGGTTCCATTCTTCTGGTATGTATTGTTGGGAGAGTTGTGTGAAGTTTATTGGGCCTGTGAAGGTTATGGTTCTTGCTGTTGGGTTATAGTTTATTTGTGGATGGTTTTGGATCCATTGGGCGTAGGGTTCTGAGGTTTCGGCTGAAAACTTTAGCCAGCCTGAAACCACTGTTAATGTGTTGTTTGGTTTTTGCGGCGGCGTCCAGGGGTTTTGTTTGAAAACCCAGACTGGGCCTCTTTGCGTGTTGCTCCAGTCTATTGTTAGGGTTTCTCCTTCTTTAAGGTTGAAGCAGTTGGGCGTATAGTCGTAAAGTCCGTATTGTCCATAATAGTCGTTGCCCGGCGCTACGATGTAGTAGGTTTTGTCGCGGTATGGGTAGGCTGGAGACTTTGTCACTCCATATTTTTCTGCTAGGTCTGGGTAGTCTCCATATATTGGTTCAAGCATCCATGTTGGCTGTTCGAAGGCTGTGTCGTTGTAGCTCCACATGTACATGGCCCACGTCCAAGCCGTGTCTAAGTCTACGTCTGCTGAGTCTGCACGTATGGTAGCGTTAAAATGTAGGTCGTCGTAGAAGCCCTCTAGGCCAGGCATGAAGGTTGCCCTAAACATTCTCGCCAGCAGGCATTCCATACCGAAGGTTATCATGTCAACCTTTAATGTGACACTTTCCGCCGTTGCAGATTCAAGTTCTAAATAATACGTGAACTTAGCTGGATAATCTGTGTAGGAATAGTCGTACATGGGTCTTATGTCAAAATCTCCGCCAGCGCCGCCTAGATTGGTGAGCCAAGTACTCCATTTTGTCTTCACCGTCCCCTTATTGGCTGTCCACCAGGAAGCGAAGTTGTTGAATTGGGCTTCTGTTATTCCGAGAATTTTTCTCGTGGCGTTTTTGTCCATTATTATTTTGCCTGTTAGCTCAGTTACATACCCATCCCACTGACCAGGTGGGAATTTAATCTGACTTACTCTTGTTGAGTTGATGTAAAATAGATACCAGTTGACTATTTGAGCTGTGCCGCCCACTACGCCGGGCTCCAGATTACCCGTTAAATTGTATGGTAGAAATACCGGGTTATCTATTGTTACTTCGGGAAGATTTCTTCCTTCAACGTTGACTCTGACAGATGTGTAGTAGTAGATCCATCCCGGTTCTGGCTCCCACAAGTATACAACTGGGTAAGTGCC
The DNA here is from genome assembly GCA_938023865.1 of uncultured archaeon. Taxonomy (GTDB): domain Archaea; phylum Thermoproteota; class Bathyarchaeia; order Bathyarchaeales; family Bathycorpusculaceae; genus JAGTQI01. The sequence goes on from CALJDG010000046.1 coordinate 4,077, forward strand.
GCTTAACAGATAGTCTGCACCGTAAACGTCGTATCGCCTTGCCCAAACATCAGCATCTATTGGAACATCGAAGAAACTATATATCTTGAAATTAACTGTTCGCGTTGCGGATTCCTGAATAGAAGCCAAATTTGATCCGCTGGAAGTTGGCCCCTTATTTAGTAGCATTACGGCTGAAAGTATAATTATTAGTGACACCGAGACTTTCCACTTATAATTCATACTCCTTTCCCCATATAGCCAAGCGAATCTACGCCATTTAAATTTTTCTGTTAATTTGATGGATAACACGTACAACTGCCAAAAAGCAAAGCATAAATAATTCTGACAGCCTCTGGGGGATGGGGGATATAATAATTGAAGGTTTTAGTGCTCGGTTGTGGAGCCCAAGGCTCCGTCATAGCCACCCACCTAGTTAAAAGTCCCCACGTAAATGAGCTGAGACTTGCTGATGTAAGCGTCAGAAAGGCTAAAAGCCTCGCCAATAGGCTTCAAAGCGACAAAGTAACAGCCTACAAAGTTAATGCAACCAACTTCAAAAGGCTGCTTAAAGTAGCTAAAAAAGTTGATGTGGTGGTTAACGCTGCATCCTACTCATGGAGCATAATTGAAAACTCTATGGAAGCAGCCCTAACATCCGGGGCATGCTACGTCGACCTCGCAGGAGTGGAACAATTGATGTTTAATAGCAAATGGGAAGACGCTGGACTAACAGCAATAATAGGCATGGGGGAAGACCCTGGAATAACAAACCTTCTTGCAGCAAAAGCAGCAGACGAAATGGACGACGTCGACGAAATACGCATGAGGGACTGGGGAAGCGTAAACAGCAAAGAAATGGTTTCAAGCTGGTCGCCTGTAGCTGCGTGGGCAGACTTTGCAGAAGAGCCAATAATATACGATCACGGATTCTTCAAACGTGTTCCACCCTTCAGCGGAGAAGAGGTTTACAAGTTCCCCCCGCCGATAGGACCACAAACCGTCACATGGCACGCCCACGAAGAAGTTGTAAGCCTCCCACAGTACATAAAAGCTGTAAAATATGTGGACTTCAAGCTAGGCATCCCAGACTTAACAGTAGTGAGATACATCATAAACTTGGGACTGCTAAGCGACAGATACGTGAGCATAAAGGGAAGAAGAATCTCCCCCAGAAAAGTTTTCACATCCCTCCTCCCAAGAACATTGTCCATGGACGAAGTTGAAGAGAAAATAAAAGAAGGTTCACTAATCGACGAGCAAGAATGCATAACCGTAGAAGTAAAAGGTGAAAAAGAAGGGCAAAAAGTGGAATACAATGCATACGTGCTCATGAACTTACAAGAAGCAAACACCATAATGCCAGGCGCAACAGCCCTATCCTATCTCGTAGGCACACCAGCCGCAGTAGCCACAGAAATGCTCCTAAAAGGAGAAATAAAAACAAGGGGCGTTGTTGCACCAGAAGGTCTGAACAGAAAAGAGAGAAATGCCATACTAAAAGGAATAACTGAAAGAGGCGTAAAGATTCGGGAGAAGACTAGGACTTTGTATAGTTTCCGAGTTCAAAGCCTAGAGGACATATTTGCCGAAGTTAAATAAAAATATAACAAAATCAGAAAAGATTATATAGCCATTATAAAGGTTAAGACTCAACTCGAGAGAGGGAATTCTATGGCTAAACGATTTTATATCATTATAGGAGTTGTCGCGGTGATAAGCGTCGCCGTCGGCTATGCCATTGGAAATTTCCTAACCACCATAACATTCAGGGATTATGAAGCAGAGTTAATAACCAGAATCAAAGAACTCCAAGTAAAACTTGGAATGCCTCCGGTAGAGGGCGAGGTCAGAGTTTACTCATGGAGCTGGTACATCCACCCATACATAATTGAACTTTTCAAAAAAGCCTACGGAGTGAAAAGGGTAATTTACAAAACCTTTGAAAGCGACGAGGAAGTTTGGACCAAACTTTCAACAAACGCGAGTGGATACGATGTCGTCGTTATAGCAGATACACACGTTGCCATGGCTGTAAGAGCCAACCTCATCCAGAAACTAAACAAAACCCTCATACCTAACCTAGAATACATTCATGACAGATTTAAAAACGCCTTTTATGACCCAGGATGCAACTACAGCGTCCCCTACATGTGGGGAACCACGGGAATAGGATACGACAAATCTCTAGTGAATGATACCATAACAGGCTGGGAACAACTTTTCGACTTCAGCCCCGGAGGCTTCTTAGAAAAATACAAAGGAAAAATAACCATGCTAGACGATTGGGTGGAATGCTTCGCCGCCGCCTTAAAATATTTAGGATACAACGCCTCAGATACAAACCCCGATCACCTTAATCAGGCAAAAGAACTGCTAATCCGACAGAAAAAATACCTTAAAACTTACGCAGGCGCAGACCTTTATATCCCATACATGCAAAACCCAGAGGTTTCAGGCTACTGGATATGCCACGTGTGGAATGGAGACCTTTTTATCTCCAAAGAAGTGAATCCAAACCTTGTCTACGTACTTCCAAAAGAGGGGGGAATACTGTGGATTGACTGCATGGTCATCCCCCATGGCGCTAAGAGCCCCATCGCCGCCCACGCCTGGATAAACTTTATGTCAGATCCCCTTGTATCGGCAATAAATAGCATGTACATTCACTATGCAAGCCCAAATAAGATAACCGTTAAAGAACTGCTACCCTCATGGATTGCGTCAGACACTGCTATATACCCAACAGACGAGATGTTAGCAAAATTTGAAATAGGGCCAAAAATCTACACAGACGAGGAAAGAGAACTTCTAGAACAATTGTGGATAGAAGTTAAATTAGCTCCCTAAACCTCTCCTACTTTTTACTAAACCGCTGATAAAGTAAGGCAAGACTCATTGAAATCCCAAGAGCAATGGTGGTTAAAGCATTTAACTCTGGGGTGACTCCTCCCTTCCTAGCCATAGCCCAAATTCTCAGAGGTAAAGTTTCAAATCCTGGACCGGTCGTAAAAACAGTCTTATAGAAATCGTCGTAGGAAAGTGTGAAAGCTAACAAACTGGCGGCGAGAACCCCTGGCATGAGAAGCGGCAAAGTTATCCTAAAAAATGTTTGAATCTCGTTTGCCCCTAAAGTCTTAGCCGCCTCCTCTAACGATCTATCGAAACCAATCAGCCTAGCCCTCAAAACAACGTAGCAATAAGAAATATCGTACGCTATATGCCCCAAAAGAACGGTAGTAAACCCAAGGCTAAACCCTAAACCCATCCACAAGTAAAAAAGAAGCAAAGTCAAGGCTTCGGCAATCTCGGGAATAATAATTGGGATATATAAAAGGCTATCAATAATTCCCTTTCCCTGAAAAGAATACCTAACCATAGCATAGGCGGTAAGAATGCCAAAAACCACGGAAAATACCGCCGTAAGAGCCGCCACTATAACGCTATTGTAAAATGCTTCCCAAACCGCAGGCGACTGCAAAAGTTGAATGTACCAATCAATAGTAAAACCGGTCCAAGATCCAAGAAAACGCGAACTGTTAAATGAAAAAAGAACCATAACTATAATAGGCCCATATATCAGAGCGAAAATAGCAAAAGTGAACACTTTAAGGAGAACGTCGCCGAATTTCAAAAGGCCATCTCACCCCCACCATATCGCATATAAACTAACACAACAGCCAAAGTTATCGCCAACATAACAGTTGAAACCGCACTGCCAAACCACCAACTTCTAACTTTCAAAAACAGATCCCAAATCACGTTGCCAATCATATATTCGCTTGGACCTCCCAAAAAATACGGAACCAAAAACTCGCCAACACAAGGGACAAACACTAAAACTATACCGGCTGCAACACCAGGCATTGTGAGAGGAAGAGTCACATGCCAAAACGTCCTGTAAGGGCCGGCACCAAGGGTTTTAGAAGCCTCGATAAGGCTGACATCAAGCTTTTCCACAGACGCATATAAAGGCAATATCATAAATGGAATATAATCATAAATCATTCCTAACATCACACCCCAAATCGTACCGACAATCGAGAACCCAAATCTTCCGAAAACATATATGTCCAAAAGCTGTAGAATATTCATCAACGCGTAAATCCTCAAAAGAAAACTAACCCAGTAGGGCAGTATAACCATCATCATTAAAACATTCCTATAACGCCTTGTCTTTATCGCAATAGTATAAGCCACAGGATATCCCAAAAGAAAGCAACATACAGACGTCAAACCCGCAATCAGCAAAGAACGCCCCAGAATCCACATGACAGTAGGGGTAAGAGACTGAAGATAATACTCAAATGTAAAATTAAAAATAAAGCGATAATATCTATCAACAGCCCCAACGCTATAAAGCAAACTTATACCCATGGGTGCAAAGAAAAAAACCAGCAAATAGCCAAGCGGCAATATCAAGAACAAAAATGGAATAATCCTCTTTCTCTTCCTAATTTCCTCAAAAACGGATCCAAGACTAACCATAACTCAGCTACTCCAGCGGGACGATTGTCGCATTCTCCCTAGGCCATCCAACTTGAACTTTATCGCCAACTTTAAAGTCAGCAAACGAACTTTCAGAAACCTGCACCTGGGCCTTCAAATCAACATCGCCCGATAGCCGAAGTCTCAGCGTGACAAACGATCCCACATAAATGCAATCCTCTATAGTTCCATCAAAAATATTATCCATATTTTTCAGCTTTTTCGCCACAAAAATTTTTTCAGGACGCACAGACAAAAGTGCAGGTTTCCCAACAAACTCGCTTGGAGCATCAACCATAATTTTGCATGGCGAATTTTTCACGTCAAAATATCCGTCTGAATTGCAGAACCCCTCAATAAAGTTGGTCTCCCCTATAAACCCAGCCACAAATTTAGTCTTAGGCCGTTCATAAATTTCTCTAGCCCCTCCAATCTGTTCGACCCTCCCCTTATTCATAACAGCAATTCTATCAGACATGGTTAATGCCTCCCCTTGATCGTGCGTAACATAAATGAAAGTTGTACCAACAGTCCTCTGAATCCTTTTCAACTCAATCTGCATCCGTTGCCTAATTTTAAGGTCTAGAGGCCCTAGAGGCTCATCAAGCAGCAAAACTGTAGGCTCAGTCACAAGGGCCCTAGCCATAGCAACCCTCTGCTGTTGCCCGCCGCTAAGCTGCTTCACATTCCTATTCGCAAAAACTTCAGGAGGCATATCCATAACTTCTAAAATCTTGTAAACGCGACTTTTGAACTCGCTTTCAGGAAATTTCTGCATTTTCAAGCCAAAACAAATGTTCTCGTAAACATTCATGTGTGGGAAAAGCGCGAGATGCTGAAAAACCATTCCAATGCGCCGCTTATAAGGAGGAACATCGTTTACAACCTTACCCCGAAGTTTAATAATGCCCTTAGTTGGTTCTTCAAGCCCAGCTATCATCCTCAAAGTCGTAGTCTTGCCGCATCCGCTAGGGCCAAGTAACGAAAAAAACTCATTCTTATACACTTCGAAGGACACACTGTCGACAGCCACAACTTCGCCGAAAACCTTCAGAACATCCACCAACTCAACTTCAGCAGACATTGCTTTTTAACCGATAAACTCCCACGAAAAATCATCTTAAAAGTCTTACGCTAACAAATAAAATAACAAAATTTTCTAAAACTGAGAAAAAATATTCTTAAAAAATAAAAATCTCATAAAACCACAAACACGTTACCATTCCCAATTAAGTAAGTTTTATTAATTCAGTTCGATAACATCTCGACGAGGTTCAGTTATGGGCCGTTTGGGAGGATATTCTGGAAAAGTTGCCAGAGTAGATTTAACCAACGGACACACGAAAACAGAGAATCTCAATTGGGAATGGGCTGCACAATACATTGGAGGCAAAGGCTTAGGCTTCAAATATCTGTACGAAGAACTTAAACCAAAATTGGATCCTCTCAACCCGCAAAATAAATTAATATTTATGACAGGTCCTTTATCGGGAACAATAGCCCCTGCAACAGGAAAATATACCGTTGTAACAAAATCTCCCCGCACAAACACAATTTTAGACTCCTATTTCGGCGGAACTTTTGGAGCCCAATTAAAATTTTCTGGATTTGACGCCGTGATAGTTGAGGGCAGAGCAAAAAAGCCAGTTTACATCTCAATCAATAACGGAAAAATAAACGTTAAACCAGCAGATCATCTCTGGGGTAAGGGAGCCTACGACGCCATATCCACAATCAAGAAGGACGAGGGAGACGCTAAAACCAGCGTTTTAGCCATCGGCCCAGCAGGCGAAAACATGGTTAAAATGGCTTCAATCAACGCAGACATCATATGGAATGCTGGACGTGGAGGAGCTGGGGCTGTTATGGGCTCCAAAAATTTAAAGGCCATAGCCGTTAAAGGCGACGGAAAGTTTCCAATAGCAGACGAAGAAGAGTTTAAAAGAATATCAAAGGAACTTACAGAAAAAAGTGTTTTAACTGAAACTAACATTTGGGCAAAAACCGACGGAACCCCAATAATAGTGGACATGTCAAACACCGCAGGAATACTACTAACAAGATATTTTGGAAGCGGAGTTTTCGAAGATCATGATAAAATAAACACCGACGTTGTCAAGGCTCACCTGGCCGAAGTGCGCGCATGCTACGGATGCCCACTCGCTTGCAAGCGATTGGTCAAGGTTGGCGACAAAATTTTAAAGTCTCCTGAATATGAAACGTTAGCGACGGCGGGTTCAAACTGCTGCGTCGGCGACTTCGAAGCCGTTACTGAATTTAACAGAATATGCGGAGACCTTGGCATAGACACCATCTCAACAGCAAACACCATAGCTTTGATAATGGAATTATACGAGTCTGGAATAGTTAAAAAGAACATGCTTGATGGAATAGAAGCTAACTTCGGCAGCAAAGAAGCACTGCTGAAATTAGCTGAGAAAATTGGAAGAAACGAGGGAGTTGGAAAAATACTTTCAGGTGGCACGAGGGCAGTTATCCAAAAACTGGGAGTAGATGCTGAAAAATACGCTGTCGATGTTAAGGGTCTGGAGATACCAGGCTACGAGCCTAGAGGCACATGGGGTATGGCTCTTTCATATTCCACAGCCGACAGAGGAGCATGCCACCTTAGAGCATGGGCCGTATCAGAAGACGCCTTTGGAAAGCTGGAACCCAGAACATTCAAAGAAAAGCCAGCCCTCGTGAAAAGACTAGAAGACACAAACAGCATCAAATGGTCGCTGATAGTATGCGACTTCTGGCTCATAAATTATGAGGAGATGGCGGCTTTACTCGCACCGGTATGGGGCAAACCCGTAAAGCCTGAAGAGCTAAAACTGACAGGAGAGCGCATATGGAACTTAGGCAGACTCTTTAATGTAAGAGAGGGATTTACAAGGAAAGACGATAAGCTTCCACCAAAATTCTTCAAACAACCCCTTAAAGGCGGCCCCACGGACAGGGTTAAAGTATCAGAAGAAGAATTTGAAAAAGCCTTAGACGAATACTACGAACTCCGCGGATGGGACAAAAACGGAATACCAAAGAAGGAAACCATACAAAGGCTAGGCTTAACAAGATGATAAGTAAAAGCGCGTTTTTCCCTAAATCTCCGTATAACAGATAATATGGCAATGAAACATTATTTTAAAGCAAGAATGAGGGAAATGATTTAGTGAAAGGCTACACTGAAAAAATGTTGTACATAGATCTCACAAGAAAAAAGGCGAAAATAAGAAAAATATCTGAAGAAAACTGCAAAAGCTACATTGGCGGGAAAGGTTTTGGAGCTAAAATTTTAGCTGAAGAGTTAGAACCAAAGGTTAACCCGTATAGCCCCAAAAACCTTTTAATTTTTGCAACTGGCCCGGTGAATGGATTAACGCTATCCGGAACTGCAAAATTTTGTGCAGTCTTCAAATCGCCCTTAACCGGCATATGGGGAGAATCACAGTGCGGCGGACATTTTGCGCCGCAACTAAAGTTTGCAGGGTATGACGCATTAGTAATCAAGGGAAGATCAAAAACCCCAGTTTACATAATTATAGAGGACGAAACAGTCGAAATAAGAGACGCAAAACATCTATGGGGCAGAGACACATTCCAAACAGAAGATGTAATAAAAAAGGACAACGGCCAACATTTTCAAATAATCTCAATAGGGCCTGCCGGAGAAAATCTAGTAAGATACGCGTGTATAAGCCACGCTAAAGGAAGACAATTTGGAAGATGCGGCGCCGGCGCAGTAATGGGTTCGAAGGGGCTTAAGGCGATAGCAGTCTCAGGCACCGGAAAAGTGGAGGTCTCAATGCCTAACGAACTTGAAAACTTTAGAAAAGAGTTAAACGAACAAATAAAAGAGCGGCTAAAATCTCTTAGGGAATATGGAACACCAGCTATAATGGCGTTAACCCAAACCACAGGCACATTACCCACAAGAAACTGGACACAAGCTGAATTTGATGGATTTGAAGAAATTAATGCTGAAACTTTAAAAAGGAAGTTTATAAAAGGCAATAAAACATGTTACTCATGTTTAGTCGCTTGCGGAAAAATTTCAAAAGTAGAAACAGGGCCATACGCCGGAACCGAGGTTGATGGCCCCGAATATGAAACACTTTTCGCGCTTGGCTCCCTATGTGGCAACAGTAACTTAGAATCTATAGTTAAGGCGAATGAGATCTGTGATAGACTAGGATTGGACACAATTACAACAGGTAACGCCATAGCTTTCGCTATGGAATGCTACGAAAAAGGGATAATAAACAAAAATGACACCGATGGGATTGAACTAACATTCGGAAACCATGAAGCAGTAATAGACATTCTAGGGAAGATAGCCTACAAAAATGGTTTAGGCAAAATTTTGGCCGAAGGGGTAAGAAAGGCATCAGAAATCATTGGGAAAGGCTCTGAAAAATTTGCTGTTCATATTAAAGGTTTAGAGCCGCCTGGATATGATCCGCGAGGCCTTAAAGGCGTTGCATTAGCCTACGCGGTTTCGTGTAGAGGGGCGTGCCACCTTCGACACATGGCATATAGGCCAAACTTAACGGGCTCTCATCCATTTGGAAGGGGCAAAATTGACAGATTGTCCTACGATGGACAAGCAGAAATCGTTAAAGAGCTTGAGGATTTTTACACCATAGTGGATTCTATGGTATTATGTAGGTTTGTATGCCTCCCATCAATTGGACCAATTCTGTGGAGCGAACTGATCAGATTATACGCAATCATTACGGGATTAAAAATAACGAAGAAAAAATTCATCATGCTAGCTGAAAGAATTAATAACATAATAAAATCTTTTAACTTAAAAGCTGGCTTAAGCAGAAAAGACGATTCCTTACCGGAAAGGTTTATGAACGAACCAGTGAAAGGCCAAATAATCGAAAAAACCGAACTAAATAAAATGATAGACCAATATTATAGGCTTAGAAGATGGAAATGTAAATAACGTTAAGACTGATAAGCGCAGTTTATATGGCCAAATAATACGCGAACGCTTAAATGTTGAAATGGTTAAGTTTTCATCCACGAGAGGCAAAGACGGACCCACAGACGGAGTTAAAGCATTAGAAAATTTGAAAAAGAAACTTAATAAGACTTGGATTAACAAAAGTAATGATTTTTATTAACACAAGATGTGTAGATAAATCCAGTGGAAGAATCATGTTAACGGAGCGCATTTGATGGAAAATAGCTACACAACCTATTTATGAACCCAAAACCGATATTCGGTTGGTGAGGGGGTTGCCTAGCTCCACAGCCTTTGTGAGGCACGACTTTTAGGAAAATTGTCGAACAAACATTCCGAAAATCAATTAAACAGCTGCGAAGAAAGAGCCCAGAGGAAATTTTAGAATTAATTAAAGCCTTTAATAAGAAAAAACGCTCACTTTCAGCTCGCTTAATACCAGATTACGGACTAAACAACGAAATTGACCCTTTAGGAAGCGTATTAGTGCATAGACCAGGACCGGAAGTGGAATTGGTCGATGAGAAAAACCCGTGGAAATGGCTCTTTAACAAAAAGTATGATCTTCACAAGGCTCTATTAGAATATGATGAAATGGTGAGACTGATAATACAGGAGACCGGAGCAAACGTAATTTTTTTGCAGGACCCGGATAAAGAAAGCAACGTAATTTTTCCGCCAAACCAAAGCTATGTTCGTGATCACGGTTTTATGACGCCTTATGGAGCCATTGTTGGACATCCCGATAAGCCGAGAACTTACGAGGAAGACTTTGTGATGAGGAAACTGATTGAGTTAGATATTCCAATAATATTCAAGGTTTACGGAAGTGGAATTGTAGAAGGCGGCGACGTCATATACCTCGACGAAGAAACATTATTGATTGGGCTTAGCTATCGAACAAATTTAACAGGTTATAGGCAAGTTAAAGCTGTAATGGAGGGATTTATAGTTGACCGGATAGTACCAGTGCGTCTGAGCCCGGAAGTTATGCATCTTGATACAGTGTTCAACATCGCTTCAAGGACTGTTGCCGCAGTATATTCCAAGGCAGTTCCGAAAAGATTCATAAGAACAATTAAAAGAAAAGGCTTTGAAGTAGTAGAGGTCCCTAAAAGAGAAGCAAACACCTTAGCGGTAAACTGGTTATGCCTAGCCCCTGGAAAAATCCTTTTCATTGATGGAGAGGAAAAAATGAATATATCAACACGCAAAAAGTTGGAAAGGCATGGCATAGACATTGTGAGCCTAAAGATGCCTGAACTTATTGGCGGTGCTGGAGGACCAAGGTGTTTAACCATGCCTCTTTCTAGAAAATAGGAAGGTTTTAGGTTGAGAAGTCTATGGGAAGGTTGTCGAAAAGAGATCTTTTAACCTGTCAAGATCTTTCTCACCGGGATATTTGGCTGATATTTGAAACGGCAAAAAATTTAAAAAATTCATATTATCGCGGCGAAAGACCCAAACTCCTAAAGGGGAAAAATTTGGCGATGATTTTTGAGGAGCCTTCTACAAGAACTCGAGTTTCCTTTGAAGTTGCAATAAACCAGCTTGGCGGAAACGCGCTTTATCTCAGACCTGGCGAGATCCATTTGGGCACGCGGGAGACTGTTGGAGACACTGCTAAAACCTTAAGCAGATATGTCGACGCCATAATGGCTAGGTTGTTTAAACATGAAACTCTCGTTGAACTGGCTGAAAACGCAACAGTTCCCGTCATCAACGGATTAACTGACTGGCTTCATCCGGTTCAAGCATTAAGCGATGTTTACACCATGTGGGAGCATTTTGAAGATCTAAAAAAGATTAAAATCTCATTTTTTGGCGATGCTACCAACGTTGCAAATTCCCTGCTAATTTTAACTTCAAAGTTGGGATTGAATTTCACTTTCTGCGGTCCAAAGAAGTACTGGCCTAAGGAACGGACAATGGAATTAGTAGAAAAAAACGTTAAAGAAACAGGGGTTGCCCCTACTTTTACCGAAAGCATAGATGAGGCAATACGAGAGGCGAACGTCGTCTACACAGATCTCTGGTGGTGGGTCGGACAAGAACAAGAGGCTGAAGAAAGGATCAAAGCGTTCACTTCCTATCAGGTCAATAGCGAATTAATGAGAAAAGCGGCAAAAAACGCGGTTTTCATGCACTGTCTTCCAGCAAGCCGAGGAATGGAAGTAACAAACGAAGTTATTGACGGCCCTCAATCCATCGTGTGGGATCAAGCTGAAAACAGGCTGCATGTAGAAAAGGCAATATTAGTTCTTTTGATGACCTAAAGCAAAAATTTTAAAAACTTTCCAGGTCTAAAAGGGTTTCATTAAAGGGGGAAAAGGATGGCGGTTTTTGCAAGAAAAGCAAGCGGATTAGCTAAAGAAGCTTCGCTTTTCGATGCGTTTGCCCTTGGCTTTATGAATGGAGGCATAGGAGGGGGCTTATGGACGATGCATAGCTGGGGATTGTACACGTTTCCGGGTGGAAACATGGTTCTTGCCTCAATAATAACAATGTTCCTAACGGTTTGCGGTGTCTCTTTGGCGTGGGGAATCCTCGGTGGATCGATGCCCAGAAGTGGAGGAGACTACGTATACAATTCACGGGTAGTTCATCCAGCACTAGGAACAGCAACCAGCTGGGTTCAAGGAGTTTTCACACAACTTGCTTGGATGTGGCTGCTTGCACCTCTAGTCGCAAGTCCCGGAGTATCCATACTTGCTGGAGCACTAGGCATCCCATACGAAATGATTGAGTTCTTTGATACAACGGCTGGCATGTTCCTTGTAGCCACAATCGCGATGGTAATAGCCTTTCTCGTTGTACTGGCTGGGCTTAAATCCTATCTATGGGCGCAGAAGATATGCTTCATTTTAGGAATGGCTGGAGTAGTCATAGGTTTGCTTCTAATAACTTTCACACCGCAGGAGGTATTTATTGCCAAATGGGACGCTGTAGCCGCAGAATATGGTTCTGCAAGCTACCAGGAAATGATAGCGTACGCCTCTGAGGCGGGTTTCGCACCAAATACATGGAACTGGGTTTCAACTTTTGGATTAGTGCCAAGCGTGACATGGTCCGTTAGCTATGGCTTTTATATTGGCTATATTGGAGGCGAAATCAAAAGGCCTGAACGTAACATACTGATGGCTCAGTTACTATCAGCCCTGGTTCCCAGCCTAATCTGCGCATGGGCTGGATACTTATTTCAAAATAATTTAGGATACGAGTTTATGGGCGCTGTAGCCTACGCGGACAATGAAGCTCCAGAATGGTACGCTATGCCTTTTCCAGCAAACTGGGCCAACTTCGCAGCAATTCTCACAGACAATATTGTGCTTAAGTTTTTTATAGGCGCCCAATTCATATTCTTTAACTGGCTTTATCTGCCAATCTCCTTCATCGTCTTCACCAGAGTTCTATTTGCCCAAGCATTAGACCAAATAGGACCTCGATGGTTCTTGGATCTTAGCCCACGGTTCAATTCGCCAGTAAAATTGTATACTTTGTTCTTCATACTTGCTGAGGCGTTTCTGACGCATTACTGCTTCTTCCCAGAGTGGCTCGGAGGAATATCAATAGAGGTATTGGACGCCATCGTTGTATGGGGAATAATCGGAATAGTATGCATGCTCTTTCCGTTCGTTAAAAAAGTTAGGCATATTTGGGACGCCTCACCTCACCGGTGGAAAGGCCTCGCGGTGCTTTCCGGAATTGTGAGCTTAACCCTCACTACAATAATGGTATGGGCCTTCTACACCTCTCCAGCTTTAGGAGGAATAAACTTTCAATGGTCAATGGTGTTCATCGCAGTGATAGCGGCGGCTATCCTTTGGTATTGGGGCTGGCGCTGGAAGAGAGCTAAGGAGGGAATCGATGTGACGCTGGCATTCAAAGAGCTTCCTCCGGAATAGCCGATCCACAAATTACAACCCTTTTTTATTTTTATGAAAACCTATAAAAGAGGCATAATGTTTCTATTCCGTAAAGTTAGGTGAACGGATGCGATGGGTGCTATCAGAATCTTTTTCGCCACAGACATCCATGGGTCAGAAATATGCCTCAGAAAGTTTCTCAACGCATTAAAAATCTATAAAGTAGACGTCGGCATAATGCTCGGCGACCTCAGCGGGAAAATGATTAATCCAATAGTAAAACAGCCCGAAGGCTACTATACATGTAATTTTCTGGGACAAGAAATAGTGGCAAAAACTGAAGAAGAACTCTTAGCCCTTAAGAAGAGAATAGCAATAACTGGCAACTACTGTTTCATCGCAACCCCAGAAGAGGTAGCCGAATTAATGGCTGAAGGAAAAACCATTACCGGAAGAATAGACGCCCAAGTTAGAAAAATTCATTTAGGCGCCGGAAAAGTGGAAGAACTGTTTAGACGCTTAGTAACAGAGAGACTCAAAGAATGGGATAACATAATAGGGGAAAAATTGAAGGACTCTGAAATAAAAATGTTTATTGCACCTGGCAACGACGACCTCCTTGAAGTGGATGAAATATTGAACAACTTTAAATGCGCAGTTAATGTCGACAATAAAAAAGTGACAATAGATGATCATGAAATGGTAACGCTGTCATGGTCTAACTTCACCCCATGGGACACCCCGAGAGAATGCGACGAAGAAGAATTGGCCAGAAAAATCGAAAAGCTCGTGTCACAAATAGATGACATGGAGAAAGCAATTTTCAACTTCCACGCGCCGCCGTACGGCACAAATTTAGATCAAGCATATAAATTGTCAAAAGACTTAGTTCCTTCCGTCAGCGAGTTAATCAACGTTGGCAGCGTAGCAGTTCTAAACGCTATTAAAGAGCACCAACCGCTTTTAGGGTTACACGGCCACATTCATGAATCGCGAGGAGCTCAAAAGATTGGCAGAACATTATGCGTAAACCCTGGAAGCGAATATTCAGAAGGAATTTTACGTGGAATAATTATAACGCTGGAAAAAGAAAAAGTTAAGAGCTTCCAATTCACGTCTGGATAAGGGAAAAACTTGTCAAGCAGAATCAAATTGCCTTCAGAAATTCCCATCGAAAAGTATCCGCCACCAGAAACTTTCATAAACGAGGCGCTATCATGCGTCAGAGAAGCTGGCGATAAAGGTATAATACTTAGAATTATGGGCGGCATGGGAATATGCCTACATTCCGAGGAATACAAACAATTATGGGAAAAATTGGCAAGACTTGGGGAAAAAGTTTTCACAGATATAGACTTTGCAAGCTACGGCAAATTTCGAAGTAAAGTGTTCGAATTCTTTAGAAGCAGAGGATACGACATTGATAAGAAACTACATATGCATTACGGCATGAAGAGGCACATGTACTTCGGAGGAACAGTTCCCATGGTTGAAGTTTTCTTTGACAAGCTGGAAATGAACCACACAATAAGCTTCAACAAAAGACTCGAGGCTGACTCGCCAACTTTACCACTATCCGAACTGCTGCTTCAGAAACTACAGATAGTTAAAATAAACGAAAAAGACATTAAAGATGCAATTGTACTTTTACGAGCTCATGACGTAGGCACTACAGACAAAGACACAATAAACCTTGAAGCTTTGGCTCAAGCAGGACTCACCTCTGATTGGGGATTCTATTACACCACAACAACAAATTTGCAAAAAATAAAGGAATTCACAAATGGATGTGTTGTCTTAAACGAAATGGATAAAAAAATAATTTGCGAACGAATAGACAAGATCTCTAATTTCATAGAGCAGAAACCAAAAAGTTTAAACTGGAAACTTAGAGCCAAAGTGGGACCTAAGAAAAAATGGTATAACGATGTGGAGGACTGGATTTTCTTCCGATCAGAAAGCCAATAACGGAAGCCGCCTATGCCAAAATTTTTCAAAACCGAAAAGGAAGAAATAAACAATTTATGCGATTTGATTATAACTCTTGACAGCGTAAGGGCTTTCAGGCGTCCAAACCCTGAAGTGATTAGAGCCGGATTCCAAAAAACAGGAAGTAAAGAATTTACTGAAATGTGGAAAGAAATTAGGCACGATGTAGAGAAGATAGCTTACACTCCATTAAACATTAAAGGTTTGCCGACTTTGATGAGGATCGTAGCTATTCTTAAGATGCTTGTCCCGATAGCCTCATTCTTAATGATTTTAACGTTTGCAACACACTTACGACCTTTTGAAAAACTCTTAGTTCCACCATTCACAATATTTACGCATCCCCTTTCTTTTGTTTTAACCACCACCATTTCCCTTACTGGAATGATAGCACTGATGGCAACTGATTACACAATAAGAAAAAGGGTGATAAGATATGAAGAAAGCCACATGGACAAATTCAGCAAAGGAAGAGAGCGAATTGAAAAAGTTATAGAAAAACTTGTGGAGAAACTCGCTAAAGAGTTGAAGAGAAATAAGGAAGACCCAAATAAATACAAGATGATACTTTTTTATAAATATAAGGGCCTAAAAGTAATTAAAGAGAAGAGAGGCAAAATTTTGAAGAGGAAATATCCCCTCTACGAGGTTATTTGCCGCACAGAATAGAAGTTAAAAATACCAACATCTAGCTTTAAACATGACCAGCGAATAACAGTTATATATTCAGGTATTTGAAATTGCCTCTAAGGAGGAAGAGAATGAGTTCAGTTTACGACGCTGAGATGAAGAAATTCATGGAAAGAACAAAGCGTTCAGAACAAATTTACAAAGAAAGCGTTAAAGTAACCCCGTTTGGCGTTCACAGCAATTATAGGTTCTTCGAGCCTTATCCACTGTATTTTACTAGGGGCAAAGGCTCCAGGCTGTGGGATGCTGACGGAAATGAATACATCGACTTTAATTTAGCTTTCGGTGTTCTCGTGGCAGGGCATTCTCATCCCATACTGGTTGAAGCTATGAAGGAAAGGATAGAAAATGGCACAATTCTTGGCTTCGAGTTTGAAGATTCACATAAGCTGGCGAGGATAATATGCGAACGTTTCAGGGTTGACATGGTTAAGTTCTCATCTACTGGCGGCGAAGCCACAAGCTATGCCATTAGATTCGCGAGAGCGTATACGGGAAGGAAAAAAATATTAAAGTTTGAGGGATGCTATCACGGTTTCGGAGACAGCCTCTTAGTCAGCGTTAAACCTTCAAAAGCTAAGGCAGGACATCACCGATTTCCAAATCAAGTCCCCGCATCGCAAGGAATTTTGGAAGAAGTCGTCAAAAACACTCTTGTAGCACCATTTAACGATTTAGAAGCTGTTGAAACAATAATGAAGACTCATGGAAATGAAGTTGCAGGAATAATCTTAGAGCCGATACCCATGAACATGGGATTCGTCCTTCCCGATCCGGGGTTCCTTAAAGGATTAAGAGATATCGCCAGCGAATATAACTCTGTACTTATATTCGATGAGGTAAAAACGTGTGGAAAATTTTATGGCGGAGCAGCTGAATACTTTAAAGTTGAGCCGGACCTTGTGACGATGGGAAAAGCCATAGCAGGAGGTTATCCCCTCTCTCTTGTGGCAGGAAAGAAAGAAATAATGAACTGTGTTGTGCCAGGCGTGGTTTCACACGCAGGAACTTTTAACTCCAACCCACTCTGCATAACCGCAGGAATAGTCACCTTGACAAGAATATTAACAAAGGACGCTATAGCTGAAGCTATTAGGCTTTCTGAAATGCTTGCAAAAGGCTACCAAGACATTATAAACGATACGAAAATTCCCGCGATAGTTCAATGGGCCGGCACAAGTGGAACCGTGCATTTCACAAAAGCCAAGAAAATTAAGGACTGGAGAAGTTTTCTAACAAGTGAAGTGGCGAGATGGATGCTCTACTTAATAATAATGCTAAACAGAGGCGTAGTGCCCATGGCCCCAGGACCCGACGAACAGTGGACAGTTTCAGTACAGCACACAAAAGAAGATATCAAAAAGCATTTAGAAGTCTTCAAAGAAATTGCAGAACATGTAAGAAGACTTGACAAAGAAATGCCAATGGTAGAGGCAATATAACTCTCTTTTTTATTTTACCCTTCATCTTTAACAGACCCCCTCTGCAAGAAATTCTAAAACTTTTAAATAAGGAAAACATTATTTGTTAACGGTTGAAATGGAGCTTAGCAAAATTTTATCAAAAAAGGTCAAAGCAATTGAGGTAACAACCCCAACTTCAATTTCAGAACTTCTTCACAAAATGGCACAAACAGGATTTCAAGGCAGAAAATTAGCTGAAATTACTGAAATTATAGAAAAAATGGTCAAAGACAAAGACATAACAATAATGATGGGATACGCCGGATCCCTTTCAACAGCTGGACAGTGGAGAATAATCAACTGGTTTATTGAAAACAACTTTATCGATGTTTTAGTTCCCACAGGAGCAAACATCTCTGAAGACATTGTAGAGGCGATGGGGTTCAACTATTACCAAGGTTTTCATCTTGTAAATGATAGAGAATTATTCAAAATGGGACTTAACAGGTACTATGATGTCTATGGAAGAGAAGACGATTACTTGAAGATGACCGAGCTTATCGCAGAATTTATCCAGACACTCGACGAAAGTTACAAATATTCTTCGAGAGAGTTTCTGTACCTTTTCGGAAAGTACTTGTGCAAAAAAGGGATTAGAAGCATCGTTGCGGTTGCCGCGGAAAAAAGGGTGCCAATTTTCTGCCCAGCAATAATTGACAGCCCCTACGGAGATGCAGCACTTATCGCTAAAAGCAGAGGTTTCAACCTAACCATCGACGCAGTGAAGGATTATGTAGAATTCATGAAAATTGCAGAAAAAGTAAAAGAGACCGGGGTAATATACATAGGCGGAGGAGTCCCGAAAGATTTTATTCAACTTTTCGCCGTAACCGCCGACTTACTCTATCCAGAAAGACAGATTCCATACAGAGAAAAAACACCAAATCGCCGCAACATATCAGATGAAACTTACTATCCCCATAAATATGCTGTCCAAATAACAACAGACTCGCCCCAATGGGGTGGACTTTCAGGATGCACATTTGAAGAGGCAGTGTCTTGGGGGAAGGAAACACCAGAAGGAAGTTTCGCACAATGCTATTGCGACGCAACAATTGCCCTACCAATAATAGCCCACGCATTAGCAGAAAGAATAAAAATCAAGAGAAAACCAAGCGCTTTTCGCCTTGAAAAAGAATTTTGGCCGTCTTAAATCCATATAACGCGCTAGAGCTGCTAAACAAGTCATTTTCATTGTTTAAAGTTAATGAACCGCTTTTAATAGAGCTGCTCCTTTCAATTTTTTAACAGCCCAGATCAGCAAGTTGTTAACGAATGTGTCTGATGTTATTCCAAGGTTTTCTGCCACTTTTTCAATTTCCAAGAAAAAGTTACTATCCAATAAAATCTGAACAAAATTTGTGTTAGTATATCTAATCATTCTCAACACTTTTTCCTTGGGCTCCTCCCTTAATATATTCAACCGTAAAGTTGCACGACGTGCAACTTTACTTAAACATAGTCTTTCATCTAGTTTTGCAGAGACAAAAGAGCGCGGACCGCCAATGCCTGGCCTTTCTTTAAATTTATCAGGCAAATATTTCATTACCCATCTATAGCTCATACCGGTATCATCTGAAATTTTATAGGCAATTTCTGTTCCACGTTTCACGCCTTCATTAAGGTATATTTCACCAAGTCTTTGTAAAATTTCCTTTTTTTCCTTGGCAGGGACTTTTCTTCGGCATACATTGCTAATCAGCCTTGCAATAAGTCTGTCCTTTTCAGACGCTATATGATGAACCTTGATTTTAGGCCAGTTTTTGTCGGCAGCTAACCTGTGCGCTCCGTCAATAACGTTTCCATACTTATCGAGAAGCACCGGATAAAGTTTCCCAGCGCGTATGGAAGTGCTCCTTAATTCAGAGGTTATTTCTTCATCATTTACCATGTTTTTCTCCCAGCCAAAATATCGGCCAATTTAATTATGCGGCCGCTTCGCCTCTTGGCCACAGCTCTAAACGCCTGAGGAACATCAGCCATCAAGCCCTCTGATAGATCTGCAGCATCAATGTAAGCTCTTCTGACGGTTTCTTCTATTTCCATTACACACTTCAACACATTAACAAGGCTCGCATTCTCAGCCACCTCAGTTTTGACAACATAATTTTCTGGATTCATACCTTCTTTAAAAGAGAAACACGCTTCCAATGCGTCGGTTATAACTCCATAATAAACTCTTTGAATCAATGATTTGTTTTTTCCATTCTCCCTTGAAAAGAATTGGAAAATTTCCTTTCCTTCAGGATATTTGTGGCTTAGTTCTTCATAAAATCTCGCCGTTTCATCTTCTAGTTTTGTCAGGAAACTTATTACGGCAGAGGCTGTGTTTAAGAGCATTAGAACCACCTTTGGATAACTACTTTGCTTTCGGTGAAGAAGCGAATTGCCTCTTGACCTTGACCATGCAGCACGCCAAAAAAGGAATTTTTCATACCGCTAAATGGGAAGAACGCTATTGGCGCAACAATTCCAATGTTTATTCCTATGTTTCCGCAGCGAACCCTATACTGGAATTCTCTAGCCCATTTTCCATTAGAAGTGAATATAGATGCAGCGTTGCCGTAGGGGTTGCCATCAATCATTTCAATTGCTTCATCAAAGCTCCTTGCACGCATAATGCAGGCCAAAGGACCGAAGATTTCTTCTCTGCCAATCGTCATGTCCGGAGTGACATCTTCAAAAACTGTTGGATTAAGGAAACAATCCTTAGGCCAATCACCCACCAATCTTATGTTTCTTCCATCAAGGGTTAGTTTCGCGCCTTCCTCTATTCCTTTTTCTATAAAATTCACAACCCTTTCTTTTTTGCTCTTGTCGCGTAATGGACCCATTTGAACAGATTCATCCAACCCGTAGCCAACCCTAATTTTTGATGCAGACTCAACAAAAGCGTTTACAACTTTTTTATAGAACGCGCTGTATTCGTTTTCGTTAAGTCCTTCACCAACTATAACGAGATTGGCTCCAGATAAACATCTTTGACCGGTATTGCCATAAAAAGAAGTCATACAAGCCGCCATCGTTCTCTCAAGATCAGCGTCGGGCATAACGAGAAGGAAGTTTTTTGCTCCAGCTTGGGCTATAACCCTTTTTCCAGTTTCGCCACACCTCCTATATATGACATCTCTTGCAACAGGCGTTGACCCCACAAAGCATATCCCAACGATATCTGGATGGCTAAGCATGGCTGAAACAACAGCCCTTCCACCATTCACAACATTCCATACGCCAGGTGGAAATCCTGCCTCTTCTACTAATTCAGCAAGCTTATATTGGCTTATGGGAACTTCGCTGGAGGGCTTAATGACAACACAGTTACCGGTAGCAACTGCATACGGCGCAAACCATAACGGGATCATGAACGGAAAGTTAAAAGGGGCTATTATCCCAAATACTCCTAAAGGCTGTCTTATAACATACTCGTCTATGCCGACAGCTATATCTTCGAGATTATAACCCATCATGAGGGAAGGTATGCCTGTTGCAACCTCAACGTTTTCTATCCCCCTCCTCGTTTCCCCTCTGGACTCGTCAATTGTCTTACCGTGCTCCATTGTTTGAATTCGACTTAATTCTTCAAAGTGCTCTTCCAAAAGCTCCTTCAGTTTAAATAGATATCTCGCTCTTGTAAGTGGAGGGGTTCTTCTCCATTCAGGAAACGCTTCTTTGGCTGATTTGACAGCCTCATCCACATCGCTTTCCGATGATAATGGAACTTTCGCTATAACCCTGCATGTTGCAGGGTTAATTACTTCAGCTATTTCCCCTTTCGGCTCAATCCACTCTCCGCCGACGTAATTTTTAATTGTTAAAACTTCTTTTATTGGCTCTTCAAGTATTGCCATTTGTTCGTCTCCCTTCTTTTCTCCCTAAGAGCCTACCTTTTTAATCGAGGTTTCAAGAATATTCAATGCACTATCAATTTGCTCTTTAGTTATGACCAAAGGAGGTTGAATTCTCACCACGCATCCCTTTACGCCTCCGGACCCTATAAGCAAACCTTTTTCTCTACAGAGATCCCTTATCTTTCGCGTTTCATCAACCGCTGGAATTTTTTTCACCTTATCCTTAACGAGTTCAATGCCTATCATTAAGCCCTTCCCTCGTACATCGCCAATAATTGGTAGCTCATCCTTCATCTCGTTAAGACGCTTCATTATGTATGCGCCTTTTTCTTCAGCCTGCTCTGAAAGTTTTTCCCTCAAGATAACGTTAATGTTTGCCAGCGCTGCAGCAGCAGAGACGGGGTTACCGCCGAAGGTTGAAAGGTGATCCCCCGGTTCGAAAGAGTCGCCTATATCTTTTCTGGCTATGCAGGCGCCCAGCGGGAAGCCGTCCGCGATACCCTTCGCCAAAGTCATTAGATCAGGCTCGACGCCGTAATGCTGTATTCCAAAAAGTTTTCCGGTTCTACCGAATCCCGTTTGAACTTCATCATCTATAAACAGTATTCCATTTTCGTCTAAAATTTCCTTCACTAGTTTAAAGTATTCTAATGGTGGAGGTATAATGCCGCCTTCGCCCATCACAGGCTCTGCTATGAATGCTGCCACTCCTTTACTCGTGCAATAATCGATAACGTTGCGAATTGATCTAGCACATAATAAATCACAGTCCGGATAACTCTTCTCAAACGGACACCGGTAACAATATGGTGGAGGCGCAAAGGACACCCCTGAAAGATATGGACCCATATCGTATTTTCTTCTACCAGCTTGCCCAGTAACGCTTAGAGTCCCAAGTGTGCGCCCATGAAAAGAGCACATCAACGCAATTAACTCGTACTTCTTAGTGAATTTCCTGGCAAGTTTAATGGCGCATTCCACAGCTTCAGCCCCGCTATTGCCGAAAAACGTTTTCTGTAACTTTGGCGGAGTTATCTCGGCCAGTTTTTCAGCTAATTCAATCGTTGCTGGGACATAATAAACGTAGCTACAAACATGAACTAATTTCTTGGCCTGTTCGATTGCAGCGTTTACAACTTCTGGATGACAGTGGCCAGCATTAACAACCGATATCCCTGAAAAACAATCTATGTATTCCTTACCTGCTACATCCTTTATTGTGGCACCTCTCGCCTCTGAAACCACGATAGGCTCTATCTTTGCCACCATAGTTGTTATCAAAAACTTTTCAGCCTTCTCAACAATCTCCTTCTCGTTTTCCACCTTCATGCCCAATTGTTTATATATCTAGACACTTTTTAAATTTTATCCAAAAATTCGGTAGAAATTACAATCAATGTTCAAAATTATACATTAAGACTTCTTCCAACGATAAATGCAAAACATTTAAACAGAGATAAGAAATCTATGTGGATACACCAATCGCCTTGCAAAGCATAAACGAGGGAAAGCCGTGGGGAAAAAAATAAATTTAATGCTTGACAAAATAGACGTTGAAATTATCAAAGTTCTACAAAACGATTGTAGACTCTCATTAGATCGTATAGCAAAAAAGCTGGGAGTACCAAAGTCAACTATCCATTACAGGATAAGGCGACTTGAAGAGGA
The DNA here is from genome assembly GCA_938023865.1 of uncultured archaeon. Lineage (GTDB taxonomy): Archaea > Thermoproteota > Bathyarchaeia > Bathyarchaeales > Bathycorpusculaceae > JAGTQI01. The sequence continues at coordinate 27,046 of CALJDG010000046.1, forward strand.
AGGAATAATAGAGGGCTACCATGCGAAAATAAACTTTGAAAAACTTGGAAGAGACTTTCTAACGATAACCCTCGTTCGCGCAAAATATGAACAAAGCTATCACGAGAAAGTTGGGAAAAAAATCTGCGCTATTCCAGGGGTCTGGGGGGTTTATTTCGTATTTGGTGAAAATGACTTCATAGTGTTAGCGAGATCGAAAAATAGAGAGGACTACCTTAAAAAATTGGAAGCGATTATGAGTATGCCTGAAATCGAGAGAACAAACACACTAATTGTAGCAAAAGTACTTAAAGAAGATATACGGGAAAACATCACCTTCTAAACTCCCGCTCAATAATTCAAGATTAAAAAGGAAAAAATTGGAGATAACTTAACTACACAAGTTCTCTTTTAACGATTTCTAGTATCTTTATACCTTTCTCTGCTAGTTTTCGAATAACAGCCTCTTTCTCTTCTCTTAAGAGAGCTTCGGGAGGAACAACACCTCTAGACTTTAAAGATCCTTCAATCAGCACTTCCGTGAAAGCCTCTCCGCCCACACCGACCAAGTAAGATGTAGCAGTTGTGCCAAGAATTCTCTTATTTGCCTCTTTAAGAGTCATGATGGAAATATACGACAAATCAATTTTTTTCCCTCTATCCTTACATCTTATATCCGTTACTATGCAAGAAACGTCTTCAACGAGTTTCCTCTTTCTAATCATCTCTTTAATTTCGCTCATCGACGGAGGCCTAGGTAATAAGGTGCAGAATACATCGAAGGGATTAACTTCAACGTTACCCACTTTGATTTTCTCGTCCTTTACCAGTCCGAGTTCATATATCGCCTTTGCATAAGGCATGAAAGGCCCTCCCATTTTGAACTCCGCGTATCGCAAACCTTTGATGAAACGTGCCATAATCGGGGGTTCTTCATGATAATGGTGGTAGCATGGCTGCGGTCCAAGCGGTTCAGGAAATACGTATATTTCTTCACCACTAAAGGGAGGAACCCTTTTTAACACCCCATCTTCATAGACATAAGGTTCCTGTATCATGTCGTACCAGAGAAGATCAGGAGCCCACGTTGAGACTAGGCTTTCACTTTTCTGAAGAGAGCAGTCTTTCATTCGCACTTCAAGAACTCGCTCGAATTTATCGGCTGCGTAACCAGCCACAAGGTCAGTTATCCCCGGATCCTCTCCAGTTGCAATTAGAGCAACTCTTCCTATATCTTTAAAATCTTTATCCATCTCAAGCACCAATTCAAGAACTTTTTCAGTAGGTGCTCCAGGGGCATCAATGCATGGGCCAAGCGAAAGACCTTGAAAGTTTGCTCCAGCAGATAAAGCCGCCTTCATTACTCTTAAATCATAAACGTAAGATGCTGAATTTATCACTAAATCGCAGCTTTTCACTGCCTTTTGCAACTCATCAACGTTATTAAGGTCTACGCGGCAAGTCGAAAGTTTTTCGCTTTTAAGCATCTCTTTAAGGGCCTTGGCACGATCTAAATTTCTTCCAGCAATCAATATTTCTGAGACCCTTTTATGTTTGGCTAGCTCATAGCAGATTACAGAGCCTTGAGCCCCATATCCTCCTAAGATTAAAATCTTCATTTTTAATAACCTTGGGCCTATGGCAATACAAATACAATTTAAACTTTACGTTGAAAGGCATGGAAAACAAAATTTTGCCAATGCATATGGAAGGTGAACACGATTCATAATTAAAGGTCACATTAAAATAAAACGTTAAAATAAATCCCCCACTCAAATTTAGGCTTTAAAACTGAAAAATTTGCATGTTTAGAAGCAAAGAATATGTTAAAAATAATTTTTCGGAGGACCTAACTTTCAGCGATCTTCTTCAATTGTTTCTGGTACATTTCAACTATTTCACTTGTAGTCGTTGCATCTTCCGCCGCCTTGTCAATTCTGAAGTTGCCTGTGAATCTTGGGAAGCGTATGGCAAGGCCGCTTCCTTGACGTATGGAGTTCACCGCGCATGTGTGAATGGGACTTAGGGTTATTTCCGCGCCTAAAACTTCTATGACGACTTTTGGTTCAAACCATACATCCGCCTCGATAAGTGAATGCACCCTTGGATGCCTATGCGAAATAACATGTTTTTTCATCATTTCTGGCAGTTTCGCCAAGTCCTCATCAGTAAATCCTGTCCCACATTTTGTCACTGTTTCGAAAATGTCATTTTCTGAGTTATATGCCGCTAACAAAAGTGCGCCATAAGTTCCTGCACGTTTTCCTCTACCATGGAAGGCGCCGACTACAACAAGGTCTACAGTGTCTGTCATTTCACTTTTGTAGTCACGTTTGTACTTTATCCAAAGCCAGCCACGTGCTCCTGCTTGATAAACAGAATCTTCATTTACCGATTTGCACATTAAGCCTTCGCATCCATCCTCTATAGCCTCTAGAAAGAAGTTTTCAAGTTCCTTGATGTTGCCTGCGATTACGCTTTTGGCGATCTTCACCCTTTCGCCTTCCCTAACCACATTTTTAAGCACCCTCCGCCTCACAGGATAAGGCTCAAGGGTTAGGTCTTTCCCGTCAACATATAATGCATCGAACATGAAAAGCGAGACTGGATATTCTTCCATGGCTTTTTCTATGCCGTATTTGCGTCTGCGGTGCATAAGCTCTTGGAAGGGCCTCATCTCGCCAGTGTCGGGGTCTATAGCTACGCATTCAGCCTCCAAAATAGCTTCTTTAGCTAAAACGTGTCGTCTTAAGAGTTCAATGGCGTCTGGATATTGGTCAGAAATGTCTTCAAGGCGTCTTGAATATAGGGTTATTTCTTCACCTTTTTTGTGGGCTTGAATGCGTTCGCCATCATACTTGTACTCGGCTATACATTTTCCACTCAACTTTTCAAGAATCTCTTCAGGCGATGAAAGCCTTTCAGCCAGCATGGGCCTTATGGGTTCGCCTACAACAACCTTGAACTTTTTGATTCCTTCAATTCCTTCTTCGGCAAGGACTTTGGCTACTCTTCCAAGGTCTGATGAGATGTTATAAGCACGTTCCACGAGCTCGCGGGTTTCCTTGCCGCCGCCATAAGCTATTGCTAAAGCATCAAGCACAGTCATGTCGGCAATGCCCAAACGAAGGTTCCCAGTGACCGCCCGCATGATATATTTGGCCTCCTTTGGTGTGGCATCTGCCAACAATCCAGCCAAAAGCGAGATTTTAGTGTCAACCGCGCCTGAGCCAGAAGCATGGGCCATTTTGTCAAGGGTTTCATAAACTTTTTGAACGGTTAATGGCTTTTGGAAAAAAGTTAGCTGCCTTTTTTGAGCTATAAACTTTTGGGATGTTTCGCCGATATCTCCGCTTTTTTTCATGTCTTCTTCAATTTCGCTTTCCCGACGCCCAGAAGCGTGGGCAAGGGCCTTAATAGCGAGTCTTTCAGCCACCCCAATTTCCAGCTTAACAAAGTCTGGATAAATTTTCCCCTGGGTTAAGTAGACGACTTTGTCAATTATTTCTTTAGGTGTTCTTTTAAGGAGATCAACTAGCAGGTCCGTCATTTCAAGCCTTTTGGTTGTGGCTTCAATCTTCTCGTAGGCATCAGCAATCTCAGAGTAGAGCAAAAATGGCCCCTCACGGTGATAGGAACAAGCCAAATATATTAAGTTTGACACAAGCCCTACTTACGACTTGTAAAGGATTTTGCCCTTCTCCAAAACTTCTAGGACGAACGGGTTTTTCCGCCTTTTCATATCTTCAAACTCTTCTGGCGTGTAGCCCAAGGGCTCTACGGGTATGCCAAAAGTGTTCAGCTCCATTAGTGTTCCTATGCGCTCGAGAAAGCCTTCCTTAAAATCCGCAACAACAAGTATGTCGACATCTGAACCTTCGTTTATGTCGCCAGTGGCAAAGGAGCCGAAAAGGACAACAAGTTGTGGATTTAAACGTTTGACAACCGCGTTTACATAAGCCCTTATTTTCTCAAAAACTTCTTCACTTCTTTCAATATCGACTCTGCGTAATTTAAGCATCTTAGGGCTATTTCCTCCGTATAATATTTGTATGCTGGACCTTTGGGATAAAAGTTGGGGTACCTTGAACCAATATAGTGTCTGTCAAGCTCTCTTCCATAATCGCCATACTTTTTGAGGCTTCCTTCAATTTTTGAGGCTTCTTCCACAAGCTCAGTAACAGAATGTGTTATAAGGGCTCTGTAGCCCTTCGAGTACAGTAAACCTTTCAACGCTTTTTCAGCTGACTGCTGGGCGAAAAAGGCACACGCATAATAGTTTCCATCTTCTAAGCAGTCTTTGGCTGTTTTAAAGTCGGCTTCTGCCTGGTCTAGCCATCTTAAACCTTCTTCCAGGTTGCTCATAAAACCACACTATGGTTGTTTGTGCTTACATGCTGTCCAACTCTTTTAAAAGTTCCGCCAGCCGCTCTATGGCCAATTGCCAAGCTTTTTCGCCTTTCTCCTTTGAGGCTTTTGTAGGGTCACCTATTACGCCAGTGTTGCTTATCTCCCTTGTTCTGAAAGCCCATGAAACTTTTGGTCCAGCCTCTTTCAGCCCAATTTTTGTGTATTTTGATTTTGGAAGAATCAGCCTTGGCTTTGCGATTCTTTCTTTGATAACCGTGTTTTCGCGGTTGGCCAGCGTTGTGGAGGTTTCAAACTCTCCGGCATGCGCGTCATAAGGAGTTTCTATAGACTGGTCTATGAGGTCTGGTATAAGGCTGACAGTGTCAATGGCTACAAAAGCGTCCGTTTCAGCCTTAATCCTCTGGGCTGCAGCTTCCAAGGCTGGAGTGTTTCCGCCGTGGCCATTCTCGAAAAGTATCTTTTTGAAACCGTGCTTTGTTAGGCATATGCCTATTTCATAGGCTATTTGCTCAAGGGTTTGCGGATTCAGAGTTATTGTTCCCGGAAAGTCCATGTGATGCAATGAAACGCCATAGTATATGGGTGGAGCGATAAGGGCGCATTCCGCTTTTTCAGCAGCCTTCACGGAAAGCCAAAAGGCGTCATAAGCGTCCGTGTCTAGTGGCAAGTGAGGGCCGTGTTGCTCGCAGCTTCCAACAGGCACAATCACAGTTCTATGAACCTTTAAGAACTCTTCCACGTCAACCCATGTTAACTCGCCCAAATAGTAGCTTCGCATTTTCAAGGCTTTACACTTCTCCTAAAATCTTTCATAATGGATTATCTGTTTTAATGGTCGTCTACTTCTTGGCGTGGGAGATTCAGCTGGATAGCCAACTGGTATTATAGCTACGGGCCTAACACCTTCTGGAATTTTTAGGATTTTTCTCGCCTCATCCTCCCTAAAGGCTCCAACCCAACACGTACTCAAACCCATGGCGTATGCTGCCAAATGGATGTTTTGTATGGCTGCAGCAGTATCTTGTATGCAGTATAGAGTTCTTCCACGTAAACCATAGCCACTTGCAGAACGCTCCTCGTCTGCACACACAACAATGACTACAGGAGCCTCCTCAATAAAGGATTGACCTAATGCAGCTTCAGCTAAACGCTTTTTAGTTTCTGGACTACGAACGATTACAAATTCCCATGGCTGAATATTCCCAGCTGAAGGTGCCCATCGAGCAGCTTCTATAAGCTTTTCAACAATTTCAGATGGAATATCTCGACTTTGAAACGCCCTTATGCTACGCCGTCCCTTTATAGCTTCAAAAACATCCACCACTTTCACCTTTAACCTTCTAGTTCACAGCCAAACGTCATAAGCTTTATCCTATTCGTGAAAAATTTAATCAGCCAAGCGAGGTAGCATATTTGGAGGAAAGCATGTTCAAGAAGCTTTCAAAACATGAACTATTCGAAGTGTTAAAAAACATGGTGCTCGTGTATAGTTCCTCGTGGTTCAAAAGCGAATGGATAGCCGTTAAAAAGTTGGGTATTGAAAAATTTCAAGGCCGAGAATTCGCAGAGCTTTTTAAGGAATTCGGGGCTAGAGAAGCAAAGATACTGGTGGAACGTTCGATCGTAACGGGAAAAGATGTGAGTTCAGTAATTAAGGCGCTTAAGCTCTCGCACTGGGCGCTTTTTGAGAATATTACTTTGAAAAAGTTGTCAGCTAATGAGGTTAGAATGAGAACCATCGACTGTACGAGGCAAAAGTACACCATGAAAAAGCTTGGAGCTCCATATCCATGTAGGGATATAGGGTTTCCCTACGAGTCCCGTTTAGGATTTGTTAAAACTATAAATCCATTAGCTGAAGTAGAACGCATTTTCTGTCCACCAGATGAAAGACCCATCAGATTACCTAAAAATGTCTCATGTGAATGGATAATACGAATCCCAAGCAATTGAACTCGACAAAGCTTATTTTGTTGTTCTTCCCATTACATTTGGATGATGAGCTAGAGAGTCAATAGAGCTTAAAACAAGCTGTGATATGACTCGACGGGCGAACTGACACATTTTCTACGGAAAGCTTATCAGCAAATTTCGCGAATGAGAAAAGAAGCGCGTTGATTTGCTAAGTCGGGATTTAGGCTGATAAGTTTGCCTAAAAAATTCGTGAAGAAACTTGATAGACTTTCCTCAAGGCCCATGGTTAAATATGGAGTCTACATAGCCGCCATCATACTCTTTTTCACTTTGATTTTGGTTCCTCCAATTTTGGGCATAATTATCAAGTGGGGCTCAATGCAGGAGATTTTTGGCGACAACAAACTTATGAATCGTGCAATGGATGCTGTGAAAAATTCCTTTGTTATGGCTGTTTTGGTTTCTGTTTTGGATGTGGCTGCTGGTATTCCAATGGCTTGGCTAATAGCTCGAAGCAAATCCAGATGGATAAACGTTCTGGACACGCTTGCAGACGTCCCATTTATTGTGCCGACGGCTGTGCTTGGCTATTCGCTTTTACTGTTCTGGTATAGGCCTGAGGGGATTTCAGCGTTTTTCGGAGGCTCGCTTGTTTCCCCCGGCTGGTTTCTTGTTGCACTACTTCATTTCACGTTTTCATACCCAGTTGTTGTAAGGGTCATTGTTGGCGCATTGTTAGACTATAAAATCGAGTATGAACAGGCAGCAAGAACTTTGGGTGCCCCGCCTTTCACAACAGCCAGAACGGTCACTTTTGGCATAATAAAGCCTTCTTTGATTGCAGCTTTCATATTGGCTTTTGCAAGGTCTATTTTTCGGAAACCGGTGCGACAATGATGGTTGCTGGAGCTTTTGAAAACGGTCCAATCTTTATTCAAAACACAAAAGATGTCTATGTGGGTGCAACGGTTTTTGTGAGCCTCATTCTCATAGTTATTTCATGTTTAATATTTGCAGCAGTGCGCGTCCTAGGAGGTAAGCTGAAACTTCCATTTAAAAAGGCCTGGCCAACAGTCGAAAGGAAAATAAGCTACTCTTCGGCAGCCATGACTAGAAACGGCATCACACTCTTAACCTTCTTCATTATCATTCTGATCCCCTCACTTTTTGCGGCTCTTCCAGCCTTCAAAGCCGCATCAACAGACATTCTGCATAACGCCCTCTTGGGAGTTTATCCATGGGGGGAGTATTGGCAAAGCCTCGTCCTTTCATACTCCCTTGGAGCGGCGGTAACGGTCTTAAATGTTCTCATAGGCTTGCCAATGGCAATAATTGTCGCTCGTAAACGCCTTGGAA
>CALJDG010000047.1 GCA_938023865.1 uncultured archaeon
GTTGAGTTTTCTATCATGGATACTGCTTCTTCAAGTTCCACTTCTGCACCCTTGTAAAATTCTTCTGTTACACGAAAAACTATTTTCCCTTCGCGCAGCGTTTTTCCGAGAATTTCAGCGTCGCATATGGACAACAATATATTAGTGCCGATTTTTCGGATCTTCATGTAACACTTCAACTTTCAAAACAACCTTACAAGTGTTTGACAGAGGATTTTGCGCCGCAGGCTTCGCAGACAAGGAAGGATAGGCGTTTCTCCTTCACAATTTTTGTGTCTGGACGCTTGCAAACTGGGCATGTAACAAAGGTTTCCATGTACCTCTGGAGAAGCCTCTCAATGGTCTCCCTTGGAAACTTGCCTTGAAAAATAACTCTTGACTCCTGAATTATGGCCGCTGTCGCCAACTCCCCCGTCAGAAACTTTAAAATGTGCTGAGGGTCTCGGTTCAAGGTTTCAGCAACCTCTTTAAAGTTGTGGATTACTGTTCGCATGCCAACAACCGTGTAATGGAGACCTGGAATTTCCAGCCTCTCTCGTTTCGAAGTCACCTCTGGAAGCTGGGAACGCGCCCTTTTAAGCAGAGCTTCATAGTCGTATTTCATTAGCCGTGCTCCAAGAAAATGAAAGGAATCATCATATTTAAAACTTAATACATTAAATAATGAAACATAATGGACGGGAAAACTGTTTGGGCTACATTTACCTCTATACCGGAACAGGTGCAGGTAAAACAACAAACGCTCTGGGCTTGGCTCTACGTTCTATCGGGCATAAACACAAGGTTGTCATAATCCAGTTTTTGAAATGGTGGAAAAACATGGGAGAATATAAAGTTAAGAAGATGCTGGCACCTTATTATGAAATATACCAGTTTGGACGCAAGGGATGGCATGGTCTCAGCAATCTAGGCGAAGAGGACAAGAAGCTGGCAGAGAAAGCCTTAAAGTTTGCAGAAAAAATTGTTAAGGAGAAAAAGCCCCACCTGCTTGTTTTGGACGAAATTAATTTGGCTTTACATTGCAAGCTTCTAAGCGTAGAGGAAGTTTTAGAATTTTTGGACAAAATTCCGAAGAGAACAGATGTTGTATTGACTGGAAGATATGCCCCAAAAGAATTGATTGATAGGGCTGAGTTTGTAAACGAGATAGTTGACATTAAGCATCCAGCCGAAATGGTTACAACGAAAGGCATACAATTCTGAAGTTAACGTTAGACATCGCCATTGGGCTAGAGTTCCACGAGAATTTTAAGGATAAGCTACTTAAGCGGCTAAACATGTGTGGCGCCAAATACCGTTGTGGTATGTTAGTTAACAGACGATTTTTACTGGGAAACGCGAGGCAAATCTCAAATTTAAGGAATCAGCGTTTTTGCTTTTAACATGGAAACTTGAGCCAGTTTCTCAACTTCGAAATATCAGAGTGTTAAATCATCAATTGAAAAGCTTAAAGACTGCTTAACGATTTAGTGTTTAATTCTCAATGGTGGAAGATGCTTGAAAAAGAGAGGTTGGCCTTACTTTCCGAATTCTAACCCTAAAATTAAGCAGGAAATGATGATAGAAGTTGGCATAGAAACCATTGATGAACTTTATGGAGATATCCCGAAAAAATACCTTCTTAAAAAGTCGCTGAATCTTCCTGAAGCTTTATCGGAATTTGAGGTTAAAAGGCATGTTGAAGCCTCGCTTGCGAAGAATAAAACTTGTGAAGACATGCCAGTTTTCCTTGGTGCTGGATGCTGGCCTCATTACGTTCCTTCCGCTGTAAAAGAAATAATCCAAAGAACGGAATTTCTAACTGCGTACACGCCATATCAGCCTGAAATTTCGCAAGGCATGCTTCAAGCTCTCTTCGAGTATCAGAGCATGATTTGCGAGTTAACAGCCATGGATGTTGCCAACTGCTCCATGTATGATTGGGCTTCAGCCCTAGGCGAGGCAGCCCGCATGGCTTCAAGAGTAACAAAGCGAAACGAAATTCTTGTTCCGAGAATTATCCATCCTGAAAGGAAAGCAACCCTTCAAACCTACACTGAGCCGACCGACATAAGCATGAAAGAAATAAGCTACGATCCTGAAACTGGACAACTAGACTTAAATGATTTGGAAAGCAAAATTTCTGACAGGACAGCCGCTGTTTACATAGAAAACCCATCTTATTTGGGCTTTATTGAAGAGCATGTCAATGAAATAGGCAATTTAGCTCACAAGCATGGCGCCCTTCTCATAGCGGGCGTTGACCCGACATCCCTAGGAATTTTCAAACCTCCAGGAGAGTATGGCGCAGACATAGTGGTTGGCGAGGCCCAGCCCCTTGGAAACCCAATGAATTTCGGCGGCCCCCTTTTAGGCATTTTCGCGTGCCGCGACGACTTAAACCTTATTAGGCAGATGCCCGGGCGCATCATAGGCCTAACAACAACCATTGATGGAAGCAAACACGGCTTCTGCATGGTTTTGCAAACTCGCGAGCAACACATCAGAAGGGAAAAGGCAACTTCAAACATATGCTCTAACGAGGCCTTGTGCGCCGTGGCTTCAGCTGTTTACATGGCTTTAATGGGCCCTCAAGGCCTGAGGAAGCTTGGTGAAGCAATAATATATAGGGCTAATTATGCTTTGCGCCTTCTTTCAAAGATAGAGGGTTTAAAAGCTCCAGTTTTCAAATCTGTACATTTTAAGGAGTTTACAGTAAATTTTGATGACACCGGCTTAAGTGTTAAAGATATAAATGAAAAACTTCTCGGCATGGGAGTCCATGGAGGTAAGGACATTTCAAAGGAGTTCAAAGAACTTGGTGAAACAGCCCTCTACTGCGTTACCGAAGTCCATTCTAAAGAGGATATTGAGCTTCTTGCAAAATTGCTTTATAAAATAGTCCGAGGCAGGTGAAAAATGAATGTTTAGGCAAGCGCGATGGAACGAGCCAATAATATTTAATCTTGGGAAAGCTGGACGAGAAGGCTATACTTTGCCGGAATTTGAGGGAGATGTTAAAGAGGTTGTCGGCGACTTGTGCTCGTTAATCCCCGAAAACTTACAGAGAAAAAACGCGCCTGGGCTTCCGGAACTATCAGAGCCTGAGGTTGTCCGCCATTTTATTCGGCTTTCAGAAATGAATTATAGTGTTGATTCTGGGCTTTACCCCCTTGGAAGCTGCACAATGAAGTATAACCCAAAAATAAACGAGTTTTTGGCTGGTTTGCCAGAATTAGCCATGCTCCATCCATACCAGGATGAGAGCACGGTGCAGGGCATTTTGGAAATCCTTTATAGGCTTGAGCGTTGGCTTGCTGAAATAACGGGAACAGCCGAAGTCTGCCTCCAGCCATCTGCCGGCGCTCATGGAGAGTTTCTAGGCGTCTGCATTATGCGTGCTTATCATAAGCTGAAAGGCGAATCTGAGAAACGTAAGGACGTGCTTATTCCAGACTCGGCCCACGGAACAAACCCGGCAAGCGCAGCCATGGCTGGCTTCAACGTTGTTGTAATTCCGTCCGGAGAAGATGGCTGCATAAACCTAGAAGCCTTAAAGACTGCAGTCTCTGATAGAACAGCTGGTTTAATGTTGACAAATCCAAACACCATTGGAATATTTGAGGAGAACATTGAGGAAATAGCCAAAATCATCCATGACGCTGGCGGGCTGCTTTACTATGACGGGGCAAACCTAAACCCGATACTTTGCAAGGTTAGACCCGGCGACATGGGCTTCGACATAGTCCACATAAACATCCACAAGACTTTCGGTACACCCCACGGTGGCGGAGGCCCAGGTGCTGGACCAATAGGCGTTACAGAAAAGTTAGCCAAATTCATGCCTGTTCCAAGAATTGTTTTTGATGGCAAGCGTTTCAGTCTAGACTATGATAGACCTTACAGTATTGGTAAAATTAGATGTTTTTATGGTAATATTGCTGTTTTATTGAAGGCTTATGCTTACATTCTAAGTCTCGGGCAAGAAGGTTTGAGGGAGGCTGCAGAAGTTTCTGTTTTGAATGCGAATTATGTTATGCGCAAGCTTAAGAATGTTGAAAGTTTAGCGCTCCCGTATAACAGCGAGAAGCCTAGAAAACATGAGTGTGTTTTTAGCGCCAAGCCGTTGAAGAACAAGACTGGAGTTTCAGCCTTAAACATTGCAAAACGCCTATTAGACTATGGACTGCATGCACCAACAATCTATTTTCCACTAATTGTTGAGGAAGCCTTGATGATTGAACCGACGGAAACAGTTGAAAAAGAGGAACTAGACCGTTTCATAGAGGCTATGCGGGAAATCTGCAAGGAAGCTCATGAAAATCCAGAACGAATCTTAAAAGCGCCACATAACACTGCGGTTCAGAGGCTTGACGAGGTCAGGGCCTCCCATCCCCAGACAATGGCCTTAAGCTGGCGGATGTACCAGAAAAGATTAGCTGCCAAAAACCCATAACCTTTTATATAGTGACCTTATCTTTATTTCCGAGAAAATTCGGAAGTGTTAGGCGTGAACGAGTTAGAAAGTAAGGTATATGAGGCTGTTGGGAAGGTTGTTGACCCAGAGACTGGCTTGACCTTCGCTGAAATGCACATGATTAAAAGCGTTAGGGAAGAGGAACCCGGCGTTATTAAGGTTGAGTTTATCCCTTCGAGTCCCTTCTGCCCAATAGCCTTTAAACTAGCAATGAACATTAAACAGGAAGCCTTAAGAGTTCCAGGCGTTAAAAAGGCGCTGGTTTTTTGTCGAGGTCACATGATGGAACAGCAGATTAACGAAGCGACGAACAAGGAATAAATCACTTTCTCCTAGTCTTAGTAGAGTGAGTGTTAGCGTCGTGCGTGTCAAGGGCGAGCATGAAATTTACTGTTGTGGCGCACGTGTACGCATATCAGAAAAGGGCATAGAAATTTTAAGTGAGCCGACGATTGAGTACTGTCCCCTTCATGAAGCACTTTACGGCACGAGAAAAATTGATGTTGAGGCTGTTCAAAAAAGTGTTGAGATGAAGATTGCTGGCTTTGGCTTTTGCTGCGGAAATCGAGCTTTCGATGACGAACCAATTGTGGCTTACGGGGCTTCTGAAATGATGCGTTTCTGGCTTGAGAAGAAAATTATCGACTGCGCAGTCGTTGTTGGCGAAGGCGCTGGCACGGTAATAACCTCAAACGGGAGACTTGTGCAAGCCATCGGCGCCCGCCTAACTGGAATAGTGAGGACATCGCCAATACCGGAAATAATTCAAAAAATCAAAAGCCAAGGCGGAATAGTTCTCGACGAGAAAAACGCCGTCATTGACCAGGTTGGTGGAGTGAAAAGGGCTTTAGATTTAGGGTTTAGGCATGTCGCTGTAAGTGTTGCTGGTTTCCAGTCAAAAGTCATAAGCGACATTAGAAAAATTGAGGTCTATGCAAAGGCTGACGTTTTAATTTTTTCAGTTTGCAACACATGCGTTGGCAAAGAGGATGTAGAACATATAGCGAGAGCTGATGTAGTCTGCGCCAGCGCCTCGAAAATACTTCGAGAAGAAATTGGCAAAAAAGCGCGTTTACAGTTAGGTGTGACGATACCCGTTTACGCCTTAACGGAAAAAGGGAAACGTTTTGTTCTGGCTTACTTGGCAGAGTTTAAGGATAAACTCGTCATTTTTAGAATTGGTAGACTTCCCTACGAAGTAGAGGGCAGAGGACCGCGACTAAAAAGTGCTTGAAAGCCTGCCTTAAATAACCAAAATGCTTAAGTGATGAGTTGGCGATATGTTCTTGCAACAAATGTAAAGGTGTTGATTTAGGTTTGTCAGTTGAAGGTTTTTCGGGGAGCAGAAAACCAGTAGACGTGAAAGTAGGTGAATTAACCCCCGCCTCAAGGGCTGTAAACGTAAAAGCAAAGGTTATCTCAAAAAGCGAAGTTAGAAACGTAGCCTCTGGAAGGGACGGTGCACCCCACACGGTCTGCGACGCCCTAGTAGGCGACGAAACAGGATGTATCTACCTAACTCTATGGGACGACAACATAGCCAAAGTTAAAGAAGGCGAAACAATAAGCATAGGAAACGGATACGTAACCCTATTCAAGGGGAGCATGCGCTTAAACGTGGGCAGATACGGCACACTTGAAGTCGCAAAAGAAGCATTAACCGTTGAAGTAAACACACAAAACAATCTATCATCAAA
>CALJDG010000048.1 GCA_938023865.1 uncultured archaeon
TAGCTTTTTCAATTTTTTCAAATTGATTCCTTAGGTCTCTTGCTTTTTCAATTAGTTTCTTTTTTTTATCTTGCCCAATTTCTCGCTGTATTCACGCTCAGAAGAACCGCCCAATTTTCACCCTTCACTGTCTGTTATCACAATACTTAATAAATTTTATTAATTAACTAATAAATACACACACCATAAATTTAATGCTCCGGCCGGGATTTGAACCCGGGTCCGCGGCTCGAGAGGCCGCTATACTTGGCCGGACTATACTACCGGAGCCTTAATTCTCATAATGTAGTTGTGTTGCAGCGAGTTTAAAGGCTTTTATGTTGGGTAATTTTCGAAAATAAACTTGCAAGTTTAAAAGGGGATTCAAAAAAATTAGGTGGGATTTTAGTACTCTTCGCTTTCGGTTTCGCTTGGGGTTTTCGTTTTTTCTTCTTTGGGTTTTGTTGCTGCTATTACGTCGTCTATACGCAGTATCATTGACGCGGATTCTGCAGCTGACTTTACTGCTTGTTCTTTTACGATTACGGGCTCTACTACACCGTTATTATACATGTCTTCGACTTTTCCTGTGAAAACGTTTACACCCATGTAGTAGCCGTCAGTCTTTTCGTGGGCTGCTCTAAGCTCAACTATTATGTCTATGGGTTCTAGACCCGCGTTTTCAGCAAGCGTTCTTGGAACTATTTCTATGGAGTCGGCGAAGGCTTCTATGGCGAGTTGCTCTCTTCCGCCAACTTTTGTGGCGTAGTCGCGGAGTTCTTTGGCCACTTCGACTTCTACTGCACCACCGCCTGCCACGATTTTACTGTTTTCCACCACGTCTGAGACTACGGATAGGGCGTCTGTCATGGCTCTTTCTGCTTCGTCAATCATCCTTTCCAGTCCAGCCCTTATGAGGATGGCCACTGAGCGGGGGTTGGTGCATTCTTCGACGAAGATCATTTTGTCTTCTCCGATTTTGCGTTCTTCAACGAGGCCTGCCTTGCCTAGATCTTGCGATGTGAGGTCATCAAGGTCTGTGACTATTCGGCCTCCTGTTGCTCTTGCAAGTTTCTCCATGTCTGATTGCTTTATTCTTCTAGCTGCGAGAATCCCTTCTTTTGCCAAGAAGTGTTGGGCCATGTCGTCTATGCCCTTTTGACAGAAGACAACGTTGGCGCCTGAAGCTTTTATTTTTTCAACCATTTCTTTTAGCATTTGGGTTTCCTGGTCTAGAAAGGCTTTCATTTGTGTTGGGTCACGGATTCTTATCTCGGCGCTGAATTCGGTTTTCTCTATTTCTAATGGGCAGTCCAATAGCGCAATTTTTGCATTTTCAACTTTTTTAGGCATGCCGCTGTGGACGACTTCCTTGTCAATTATCACGCCCTTGACCAGTTGAGATTCAAGAAGCCCTTTTCCAGTCTTTTTTATGATTTGAATGTTGTCGATATCTGCGACTCTTCTTTCGCCTCTCTGCTCGACGATTTGTTTAACGGCGTCTATGGCTATTTCAGCCAAATGGTCTCTTGCGGTTCCCACCGCCTTGCTTGCCATGGACGTTAAAGCTACTTTGCGGAGTGTTTCTCGGTCTTCGATGTCCACGGGTTTTGCAATTTTGTTTATGACTTCTACAGCTTTTTGCGCTGCTTTGCGGTAGCCGCTTACAATTATTGTTGGGTGAATATTCTGGTCTAACAGTTCTTCTGCTTTTTTCAAAAGTTCTCCAGCTAAAACCACCGCTGTGGTTGTTCCGTCACCTACCATGTCATCTTGGGTTTTAGCCACTTCAACCATCATTTTCGCCGCGGGATGCTCCACCTCTATCTCATCCAAGATTGCAGCGCCATCATTGGTTATGGTTATGTCGCCTAGGCTGTCAATAAGCATTTTATCCATTCCGCGGGGGCCAAGAGTTGTCTTTAAGACCTCGCCTATTATTCTGGCAGCAGCTATGTTGTTTCTTTGAGCTTCCCTTCCACGGTTTCGTGTTGTTCCTTCCTTTAGGATTAAGACGGGTTGACCCGAAGCTGTTGTTGTTAAGTAAGCCATACCATTTACCTCCAGTTGATTAGAATATTGCCAATTTGGATAAGCAAAAATGCGGTAAAATATAAACTTTTTCCAAGAGGCTGGAATAAATGATGGTCAGAGCGGTGTTTTGGAACAGTTATCGATGCAGCCCTTATCTTTGGGTTATTCTTCATTTTAAAAGGTGAAACTTTAAAGAGTGGAAAAAGTAAATGATGGCAAGGCGAGGTTTAGTGACTGAAATGCAAAAAGATTTTGAAGAGTTTAGATCTTAGCATGCTTTTTGGGAAGTTAGGCGCGCCTGATCCTGAGCTTCTTGCGAGGGAAGTGGAACATTTCAGTTCAAAAGAAGCAGCGCGAAGAGATGAAATTCTCATAAACTATTTTGGGGAAGAAAGCCTAAACAGAATAGCGGACAGGATAGTTGAGTTTTTATTTGCTTCTCCAACGCTTCCGGCAGATGCAAAGGCGCTGGATGTGGGGGCGGGCTCAGGATTTTTCACTATTAAAGTGGCTGAAAAAGTGCGAACCAGGCTTCCGAAGGTTTCCTTTTATGCCATGGACATGACTCCGGCAATGCTGCTTTCTTTAGTGAAGAAAGGCGGTGATGTGCAACCCTTTATTGGCTTGGCTGAAAACCTCGAAGGCAGCATTAAAGAAGCTAGAATGTATTTGGATATTCCCTATAAGTTTGATGCGGTCTTTTCCACTTTGATGCTTCACCACAGCGTTAGACCAGAGAAGGTTTTCGAGAGCATAAGACAGGTTCTTAGGGAAGATGGGAAAGCCCTAATTGTTGACTTGTGTGAGCATGGTTTTGAAGAGTTTAAAAAAGAAATGGGTGACGTTCATCTTGGTTTTAGGCTTGAAGAAATTGCGAAGATGGCTGGGAACGCTTTTGCAGAAGTGCATATTGAGAAGATGCATGGAATATGCTGTGAGTGCTCTGGGCGGGCGGCGGAAATTTTCTTTGCATACTTGTATGATGTTTTATGCTAGGTGTCCTAGAAGTATTTTAAAACCAATGCCGATCAGAATTATGCCGCCGAGGATTTCTATTTTGTTTGGTGAAAAGTTTCTTATTTTGCCGCCTAAGACTGCACCTACAAACGACAGTGAAAAAGTTACTGTGCCTATGACTATTATGGGGTTGATTATTGAGACTTTTAGAAGGGCGAAGCTTAAGCCTACCGCCAAGGCGTCTATGCTTGTGGCAACTGAAAGGATTAAAAGCGTGCAAAAGCCGAGGTTTCCTTTCTCTATATGGGTTTCTGGTTTTGCGGATTCATAGATCATTTTGCAGCCCACAAGAAGCAGAAGGGCAAAGGCAAACCAGTGGTCAACTTCAGATATGAAATCTAACATTTTTACGCCGGCAAGCCAGCCTAGCAAGGGCATAAGGGCTTGGAATGCTCCGAAGGAGAAAGCCATTTTAAACGCTTCGTTTCTGCTGTTGCCCCTAATAGTGGTTCCCGAGGCAACGGAAACGCTGAAGGCGTCCATGGCAAGCCCGAAGGCGACAGCCATAAGCGTTAGGAGATCCAACACGCATCACTCTTTAGGGAATGTGCTTTCGTAGTAAAAGGCTTTTACATTTAAAATGCCTTCATGTATATGTAATTGTTTAAATTTTGGCTTGTGCTTTTCTCTCTGTAGTGGTGAGCCGCGCCTTGAAGGTTTCGGTGCGTTTCTTCACGACTTTGCGGGAGGTTACTGGAAAACGGGAAGAAGCCTTAGAGTTTTCCGAAAGGGAAGTGGTAACTGTGGAGAAGGTGCTTGAGAGGCTTGCTGAACGCTATGGAAAAGAGTTCACCGAATATATCTATGATGGCAAAAAAGGTGAGATTAAAGGTTTTCTCCAGTTTCTCATAAACGGGCGAAGCGCCTCAACCATTAAGGGGTTAAAGACGGAACTTGCTGATGGGGATGTTTTGGCGATTTTGCCGCCCGTGGGCGGAGGCTAACAACCGTTTTTGGAAAAGCCTTTTTGGCTTGAATATGCCTTTACTATTTTTGAGTTTGTCATGGGAAAATGCCAATTGTGTGGTGAAAAATCGCAGCTTATTTCGGACAGCCTTGGCGTTTGTCTAAAATGCATAAGAGAAAAGCCCGAGGAAGCCATTGCAGTGGCTCGAGAGGCCCATGCGAAAAGTCGAGCGGTTTATGGCTTGCCCGCTGAACCGCCTAGAGAGGCTAATGGAATACCTTGCGGCGTTTGCGCCAACAACTGCGTTATCGGCGTTGGCAAAAGCGGTTTTTGCGGTCTTGTCTGGAACGTGGATGGGCGTTTGGTTCGTTTTGGCGGAACAGCGGAACAAGGCGTTTTAGAATGGTATTATGATGGTTTGCCAACCAACTGCGTCAGCTGGTGGTTTTGTCCCGGCTGCACCGGAAGCGGCTACCCAAAATACGCCTACAAGCCTGAGGCGGAGTATGGCTACTATAATTTGGCGGTTTTCTATGGTGCGTGCAGCTACGACTGTCTCTTCTGCCAGAACTGGCATTACCGAAACCTCTCAGCAAGGCATAAGCCCGTCTTGAGCGCAGAAGCCCTAGCCCAGAAAGCATCAGACAAGCGGGTTTCATGTATATGCTATTTTGGAGGAGACCCATCACCGCAGATGCCCCACTCGCTGGAGACAAGCCGCATAGCCCTAGAAAAAGCCGAAGCTGAAAAGCGAATCATGCGCGTCTGTTGGGAAACCAATGGTTACATGAACCAAAAACTGGCGGAAAAAGCCGCAGAACTAGCCCTAAAAAGTGGAGGCAACATAAAATTCGACTTGAAGGCGTGGAGCGAGCCGCTAGCCGTAGCCCTATGCGGGGTCTCCAACAAACCAGCCCTAGAAAACTTCCAACGGTTAGGCGAAAAATTCTATGCAAAACGCCCAGAACTGCCAGTTCTAACAGCCAGCACACTTCTCGTGCCAGGATACGTGGACGCGGAAGAGGTGGAAAAAATAGCCCAATTTATAAGCCAGATAAACCCAGAAATTCCATACACACTTTTGGCGTTTTACCCATGCTACGTCATGAATGACTTGCCAACTACTAGCAGAAAACAAGCAACAGAATGCCAACAAGCCGCGCAAAAACACCTAAAAAATGTGAGAATAGGAAATATCCACCTACTATCGTAGCTTAACCGCAATTAGAGTTGAAGGATACATTTCATGCAGCCCAGAAGGGCACCTTCTTTCGCATTAGATTTACGTACTCGTTTAGGGCTTCCTGCTCGCCCGGCGTCAGCTTTTCCATAAAGTTTTTCAGCAGTGCTTTAGCGTGTTGTTCCGGAACCTTTACGTAAAGTATATCCTTTTCGAATATGTGTCTTCCAACCATGGGCTTGTCTAGGCTTATGGCTACTTGCATGCCCTGTTTAGCCTCTGACAAGGCTTTGCCCTTCTCCTGGATTTGTTGTATTTCGCCGACCTCTTCGCCATCCTCAGCCCTTATTAGGCTTGTTTTGGGCTTTATTCTCCCGGATAGAACTTCAACGCCTACTATGGCTGGTTTGGCTCTTCTGAAAACATAGCCCTCCATTATCTGGATTTTGCCAGGCTTAACCAGTTTTTCGAATTCAGCTTCAATTTTGGCTTCTCGTTGGGTTTTGAGCCAAGAAAGATAATTGTCTATCAAATGGTAGATTATTTTTTCCTTAAATATTTGGACGCCAGCATTTTTGGCTTCTTCCTCAGCATCTGGCAAAACTTTAACGTTGAAGGCTAAAATGGCTCCGTAGAAGGGTTCATGCTCCTTCACAATAACCGCCTCAGTAACATCCCGTTTTGAAACGTCGCCAACGTCAGCCAAACGGATGGGCACGCCGTTCCGTCTAAGGTTTTCCGCTATCGCCTCCAAAGAACCCAAAGTGTCAGCCTTCACAACGACGCCATCCACGTCCGTCATGATCCTAATCTTCTCAATCTCTTCGGAGACAAGCCTAACATACTTTTCTGGGTTCTCATCCAACCCAACAGCATAAAGGGGCGCGCCAGCAACGGTGCCCTCCAGGTCTGGGGCAACAATCTTAACGCCAGCTGCCGCAGAAACAGAATCTACGGAAGAAAACTTGTCCCTCGGGTCTCTAATCTCATCTAGTGGCTTTGGCACCAGGATAGCTCTAACACGTGTTGTTATGGGTTTGTCCTTGCCGCCAACAACTAATAAATCATCTTTCCGCAGTATTCCATCATAAATTATCGTGTTAAGTGTTAAGCCAAGTCCCGGCTCCTCCTTAACTTCTAGAACTGTACCCTTAGCTGGCCCAGCAGTGGTTTGCAAACGCTTCTTAAGATATTGTTGTGTCAAACCTACGAGCACTGCCAAAAGCTCCGTTATGCCTTCGCCTGTTTTAGCGCTTGTAGGCACGATAGCAACGGTTCTGGTAAAATCTTTTATTAGGTCGAAACGATCAGCCCTAAAACCTAAACGTGAAAAAGTGCCAATAATCTCGTACAGGCGGTTATCCAAATCCTCCCGCACATACTTGTCCTGAAGCTGATAAGCCTTCAGAAAAGGCGTGTCCGGATAGGAATTCCATCCTGGAACGCGGTCAACCTTGTTGGCAGCCACAAGAAAAGGCGTTTTCCGCGTCTTCAAAATTTCAATACACTCATAGGTTTGAGCCTCAAACCCACGAAGAATATCGATAACAAGGATGGCTATGTCGGCTACGCTGCCGCCGCGTTTCCGCAGATTGGTGAAAGCCTCATGCCCAGGAGTGTCAATAACCAGCAAGCCTGGAATTTCAATTTCACCCTTAATAGTAGAAAGGAGCGGACCAATCATCTGTTTTAGGGTTTCAACAGGGAAAAAGCTGGCGCCAATATGTTGGGTTATACCTCCAACCTCACGAGCTTGAACACTCGTCTTGCGAATCTTGTCCAGAAGAAGGGTCTTGCCAGTATCCACGTGACCAAGAACACAGACAATGGGTTGACGGAGCGACATGGCAGCATTCCCTAGTAAATGACAGACAGCAACCACAATGCAAACTAATAAACTGTCCCTTTAAATAAATGCTGTTTTGAAGGTGGAGCTACTCAGCCTTAGCAATAATTAGAAAAATTCCCAATGTGAGAAGAACTATGGCTAAAAAGCCGAAGAACCACGTGTAGATGCCCAGTGCATTGCTACTTGTTAGGGTGAAGTGGGTGGCCAGAACGCCCACAATTAAGAGGATAATTCCAAAGAATTTTTCTGCTGCTGTTATGCCGAAGCCGCCCTCTTCGCTCATTCTTTTCAGCCTCTACACGTTTGTAATGCATCTTCTACCATAAAGTTGAGGGGTTATTTTAAATTTCCCTTTTCAAGGCTATTTTGTCTCTTCGAGCTTTGCTGGCAAGTATTCGTCTACAATGTAGGTTAGCCCATATCGGCTGAAGGCTTCCTGCTCAGCTTTACGTTTAATCTTCATGAAGGTTTTTATTTCCCTCTGCCATAGCGGGTCTTCCTTGTACCTTGGGTCTTTTTGCAGTTCGTAAAGCCTCTTCATGTCAATTTCGTCCAGTGGATCCGTTGGCAGTTTATACTTGACAATGTCCGTTGCCCATACGCCGCTCCATTTGGCGTCGGGTGTTGTTAAGTCCCTCAGGTGGGCGGCGTTCGCCGAACCGGAGATTATAACCATAGCTATGTGCATTCCCCACGGGTCGCCGTCTGTGAAGATATAGACTGGTAAGTCAAGCTCGCGGTTTAGTCGCCTAATAAAGTGGCGGGTTGCCCTTGGGGCTTGCCCTGCCGTAAGCACCAGCAAAGCGTTGAACTTTTTATGCACATTCTCTTCTATAAAGCGAGTGAATAAGCCGCCTTTCTCGATGGCTATTACTTTGTCGGCGGTGGTTTCAACGAATTCCGCTGAGGTTAAGGCTGGTCCAATCATAACACCGTCCGGGTGAGAAGTTAAGTTTAGGGTTTTTCCCTCATAGCCCGGAACAGTATAGCGTATTGTTAGGTCGCCGAAGATTGCGGAGCGCTCTTCTGGGAAGATGTTAAAGTCTTCTCGGGAAAAGCCCAGCACTGTTTCTAGGTCTGTTATTATATTGTTGGATTCTTGCTGGTCTTTAAAGGTCATTTCGTAGGCCTGTGCCGAATAGTAGACGTCCCTTAGGGTAGATGTTTTACGTTGTGATGCAAGCTCATAAGAGAAGAGCGCTGTCCAAACCAGCTGAGCGAAGGGTTTTAGGTGTCGGATGTTTCTGGCGCTCCGCCTAACGCGTTTATCGCCTAAAATGAACTGCCTAAACTTGGGGTCGTAGTAGATGTTTTCTGTGGAGCGGCTTGGCATTTCAATGGATGGAAAATATCCCCTATTGATTTGCTCATAGATTTTTGCCCCAAAATTTTCAAGTCTTGATAAAATCTCTTTCCGCCTTTCCATTATGCTTCTAAATTCCTTCGACTCCAAACCTTTTCACACTCCTTAAGAGCTTCTCAATATCTGGAGGTTTTTCTTTACCAGCAAGTTTTGTGGAGAACTCGGCAATTCTTGGTAGGTACTTGCTAAAAACTCCGAGGCGTTTACGTTCCCTGTCTACATGCTCTCTTCGCGTCAAGAAACGTTGGAGTTGGCGTGTCACCTCCCTTAAACCGTTGGCTATCTCCCGCCGGACTTCAGGTCTGTCAGCGATAAACTCTTTCCCAACAGTTTTGTAGGGAACTTTTGTGCTACAGATGTGGACGACTATGGCTATGGGCATGTCAGGCGTTACCTTATAACGCCGCCAGTTCATGTCATTTATAACTTTAACTGAGACATCGCTGGCCTCGTCATAAAGAAGAGGAATTCGGTTGCCAAAACGGTATATTAGGAATCCGCCTTTCTGGGGAATTTCCCCACCATAGGCTATTGCCACTTCGACTATGAAAGGGTGTCCAGCATAGGTTGCTGGCTTCCGCTGATGAACCGCTACAAACTCTGGTTTGAGCTCTTTTAAAACGCCAGTTTTTAATAGTTCCTCGCCAAGTGGTGAGAGACAGCCGGCGTCTGGGGGGAGAAACTCCTTAAACTTTTTCAGCATGTGCATGAGTCGGACGATTTCCTCATGAGAAAGTCTCTTCGGATTTTTAGATGGACTTATGCCGCTGAACTCTAGGAACTTTCTGGCTGTTATTTCGCCAACGCGGTGAAAGTGATTCTTTAAAAACTCCAGCATATTGTTATAGGGCGTAACTTGTATTAGACGCTGGAGAAGCTCCACATCAACCCCATATGGGTGAGGTAAGGTCTCTTTCGGCGGATCTGGCATAATAGTGGTTGCCCTAGTAAACTTGTAAAGCCTACCTTTAGGATCCACAAAGGTTAGGTTGGCGTAGGGATTCACCATAGCTGTCTGCTTGAAATATTCTAAGATTTTCGGCATAGCCCTCAAATAGTCGCCTTCAAGGCTAAACTCGACCACAGTGCCTCGCCAGCCCTCTTTGTTCAAAAACACCTTTCTGTCGAGGATTATTGGACGGTTTCTCTGGATGTCGATCATAAGTTTATACATATAAATCCGCGACATGCCAGTGCTGGAAATTATTGTGGCTGGTTGATGTGTTGTTATCTGACCATATAAAATGGCCATTTTACCGCCTAAGCCGAAGGTCCCCCTCTGCTGTTTCAGCTTGTACTTTGAACCGAAAAGCACCTGCCCAAAGGCTGACGGAATATGCCTAGGCGGAACACCACAACCGTTGTCCTCAACCAGCAACTTATAAATTTGTGATTCCTTGCTAGCTTCTCCCTCAAAGGAAAGCCTAACATAGATTTCGGGCGGTATTTTGAGGCTTTCAGCAGCGTCTAAAGAGTTTTCCACAAGTTCACGAATAGCTGCGAAAATAGCTCTTGTCGGGTTTGTGAATCCTGCTATGTCACGGTTCCTATAGAAGAAGTCTGATGCACTAATCTCTTCGAAGGTTACTTGCGCCACACTAGCCTCCACCAGTCATCTCATTCGCAAAGCCACGCTAACGTATGTATACGCGGCATGCACATTAATTTAACTATGCCTTTTTCGGGCAAATGGGTCATTTATTAAAAGGTTCTGGCAGAAGCTCCTTAAGCGTCTTTATCTTAACCGTTTCAAATAAAACACGAGCTTTTTCAACTTTTGCCACAACAACATTAATTTTAGGGCTTTCAGCGAAATCTGAAATGTATTGAAGACATGCGCCGCAAGGTTTTATCTCACCAGCATATTGGGCGTCTGTCACGACAGCTATTCCCCTAATCCTCTTGTTACCGTGCAAAATGGCGTGGTGAATGGCGTTTCTTTCAGCACAGATGCCAAGTCCAGAAATCCAGCTTTCAATATTGCAGCCGCCATAAATTTTCCCATCTTCAGCTAAAACAGCCGCGCCAACACCGAACCCCCAAAGCACATAGGCGTTTTCCAAAGCCCTTGAGGCTTCTTTTAAAAGTGCTTTTTCGGCTTCGCCAACTTTAACCATACTTAGTCCTCTTCTGTTATAGCTATGTGCCTCACGTAATAGTATTCGCCTATTTCCTTCTGATACTTGTCCAATTTCGAGCCCTCCTTGTTAACGCGCGGTCTTTTCGTGACAGGGTCCCTTCTGAAGGTCACATTCATTTCTTTCAAAAAGGTGTTCATTCCATCCCTCAGGCTTGTGGGCGGGTTGGCTTTACCCCTTATTCCAGGCTCGCCGGTAAACACCATCAAACGGTCTGCTATGAAGTCTTGGGTCACAACGTCGTGTTCAACGACAAAGGCCATGGCGTTTCTAGTCTCAATTACTCGGCGTATGGTTCTCGCCATGTTAAGCCTTTCTTCAACGTCCAAGTAGGCACTAGGCTCGTCCAGAAGGTAAAGCTCAGCCTTCCTCGACAGGCACGCGGCTATGGCTACCTTCTGAAGTTCGCCGCCGCTAAGCTCAGCTATGTTCCTCTCTAAAAGTGGTGCTATGCCAAGGGGCTGGAGGATTTCAGCCTTGTACCAGCCTGAAGTGAAGTCTTCTTTGGCTATGCTTGTTAAGAGTTCTTGCACGGTGCCTTCATATTCAGCAGAGATATATTGTGGCTTGTAGCTTACCGTGAGCTCTTTGAACTCTTTTCCCTCATCTGTTTTCTCCAAACCAGCCAATATTTTAACAAATGTTGTTTTGCCAATGCCGTTTGGTCCGAGAATCCCTATAATTTCGCCTCTTATTATTTCTCCGGGCTGTGCGACGAGTTTGAAGCCTTCATAGGTTTTCTCCATCTTATCCCATCTTAGAAGCGTCTCGCCCGCGGCGAAGCTTATGGTTGGCGGTTTTTCATGGAATATTATGGCTTCTTTTCTGAAGCGGATGTTTTCGTCTGGGATGTAGCCTTGAAGATAAATATTTATGCCAGTTCTGACGCCGTGCACGTGGGAAACTATCCCATAAACCCCTGCCTCGCCGTAAAATATGCATACTTGGTCTGAAAGGTAGTCGATTATTGCAAGGTCATGCTCAGCAACAACAACAATTTTTCCCTCGCCCTTTAGGGTTCTGATGGCTCTTGCAACCTCAAGCCTCTGCTTCGCGTCTAGGTAGCTTGAGGGCTCGTCAAAAAGGTAGACGTCGGCTTCTCTGCATATTGCAGCGGCTACAGCCACCCTTTGCAGTTCGCCCCCGCTTAGGGCTTCAATGGGTCTGTCCCAAATGTTTTTCAACTCAAGCCTTTTGGCAACTTCTCCAAGAACGCCCCGCTCATCCACCTTTTTAAGGAGTTCGCTAACCCTGCCAGAAACAGCCCTTGCAATCTTGTCAACATATTGGGGTTTGTGCACAACTTTTAGTTTGCCCTCGCTTATCCGCTGGAAATAATCCTGCAGCACTGAACCCCTAAAATACCTTATGATGTCGCTCCAGTTGGGCGGGTTCTCATAATTTCCAAGGTTTGGCTTAACCTCTCCGGAGAGAATCTTCAACGTCGTTGTCTTCCCGATACCGTTTTTGCCGAGAAGTCCTAAAACAGCACCGGAGGAAGGTGTTGGAAGTCTATAAAGCTTAAAGGCGTTCGGTCCGAACCTGTGGCTGCACTCCTTTTCCAGCTCATCTGGAAGGTTCACTATCGATATGGCGTTAAATGGGCATTTTTTTACGCAGATTCCGCAGCCGGAGCATAGTGCCTCAACAATGAGTGGTTTGGTGTCTTCAAAGCGTATTGCCTCAACGTGGCTTCTTACCATTGGACAAAAGCGCCGGCACTGTTTTCCGCAACGCTTAGGTTTGCACCTATCAGCGTCCAGCACTGCCACACGGGTCATAGTTTACCAGCAACTATCTAGTTATGCGCTTTTACGTCATAAATATGAGACTTAAAATCAGATTGATGAGTGCTAAAAACTTTTCGATTAAAATGGAGTTGGTGATGGCGGAATCTTTTTTGTTAGTATTAATAGATTCGCGGCAACATATAATAAAATATATGAAGTTACAGAACAACGGTTTAATGGGATGCTATTGGGAAAGGAAAAATTTATCGGAAAAGGAAGGAACGTTTATGGGAAATGTATTGGAAAGGTAACAACGGGTCAGATATTTTAAGGCCTAACGGCTTTGATGCTTATCCAGATGAGATTTATGATTTCTTCTTGGGCTTGGTGGATCGTGAAGGGCGGGTTATTGATTTGGGCTGCGGCAATGGATTAATGCTTCGTCATCTCGTTACAAAGAGTAAGTATAAGCTCGTGCCTTATGTTGTAGACTTTATTGAAGCCTCAATTAAGTAAGCCAAAGAGGATATATTGCCAGGATACGCTGAGAATTTTAAGGTTGGAAACATAGTGGACATAGATTTAAGCCCAAATTTCTTTGACTTTATATTTTTCGATCCATACGATGTTCACCCAGACGACATTGAGCACATGGTCAACAAAATTTTAAGGGCTTGCAAGCCTGGAGGCAAGATAACATTTTATACTTACAGTGATGTACTTAAGGCTTTAAGATTTATCAAAATTTTTAGGCTAAAACTGGTAAACTGGATAGGCGACCTATTACCACGAGAGATAGCAAAGAAACTAAAAAGGATAGACCATGCTGAGGTCTCTATAGGAGTTTATGAACAAGGAGGCACCAAACAATCGAGATGTGAGATATCAACTACACATGCTTTTATGTCTAAAAGAAAATGAGGGAAACATGAAGGCCTTTATTGTTTTCACCACTCTTCTTCTTCCCACTCTTCTTCTTCCCAGTCTTCCTCTTCCCATTCCTCTTCTTCCTCGAACATCATATTCACCTCCATTAACATGGGCTTGGCATAGTGAGAGCCTCAAAAGAATGCTTTAAGCATTTTCATTCGACTACTGTCGAGAAACAGCTTTGATGACTTGCCACTGTTTTAAAAACTTACTTCAGAATCTTTGCCGTTAGGGCGGCTTCAGGTTCTTTCATTCCAGGTTTAAGGTAAGCCCAACACAAATGTGCGGAGTTGTGGGCGGCTCCAATTTCTCCCCGCGTGTTTACGGCGATTAAACCCATAGAGTTAAAGGTTCCGGCCATCCGTTCATTAACAAGCTTTATGGCGGCTTCAACAGCCTCTTGGGCAGTTTTGCCGCTCCCCATGTAATTGCAGACGGTCTTTGCCAAAACAAGCCTTATTGCTATTTCGCCAACACCGGTGGCTGAACAAGCTCCACTCCTATTATCAGCGTAGGTGCCGCATCCAATTAAGGGTGAATCACCAATTCTTCCAGGGATTTTTAATGGAAAGCCGCCTGTGGAAGTTGCAGCCGCAACATTCCCCTCCAAATCTAGTGCAACAGCACCAACAGTTTCAAGGTCGAAAAGCTCCGGGTAACACTTAACTAGTTCTGCAAGTTTTGGTAGCTCAAACTTGCCATCCAAAAGGGCTTGCTTTGCTTGCTCATAATATTTTAAGCGGAGTTCTGTAAGCGGGTTTCGCCTCTCAAGGTTGAATAGTTTTGCGAGCTTCTCTGCCCCTTCGCCAACTATGAAAACGTGGTCTGTCTTCTCCATAACTATTCGTGCAAGCCTGACGGGGTTTCTAATATCCCTCAAAAGTCCGGTAGCTCCGGCCTTCAAGGTTTTTCCATCCATGATGGAGGCTTCCATTTCCACAGTCTTTTCTATCGTTAGGCTTGAACCATAACCAGCGTTAAAGACACCCTCGTCCTCTAAGACAGCCACAGCCTCGACAACAGCGTCAAGGGCGCTTCCACCTTTAGCTAAAATGTTGAAGCTAATTTTTGCCGCCTTCTTCACGCCCTCAAGCCCAGGATTGATGCGCTCTGTATGCCAGTTTCCAGCTCCTCCATGAACAACAATTACGGGTTTAGGCGTTTTCCTCCCTCCAGTTTTGGAAAAATAAAGTTTACGCCCATGAATTTAAGCCTAGTCCCCGAAAAGTTCTAAATATTTTTGGCTATGGACGAGCACCAAGCGTTAATGGAATTGTGAGCTCCTGGTTATTCCTCATTATCGTCAAGTTTATTGTTTGCCCAGGAGTTGTGTTCTCTTCAATATAGGCTGAAAGTGCGTCTAAACCGGTTATTCTTATTCCGTTTATGGCTATTATAATGTCGCCACCAACAGTCACGTATTGTCCTGCAATCAGCACCCGTTTTGTTCCGTCTCTTAAACAGGCGTTGGCTGCCGGGCCTCCACTTACAACTTGAGTTATTAGCCACCCATAAGTGACGTTGACGCCCATAATTTGCGCTATCTCATATGTCATGTCTACGCCTGCAGCGCCAAGCCAAGGATGCTTGTCATAGTATCCCATGGTTACAAGCGAAGCAATTTCCCTCAGAATCGTATTTGAGGGAATTGCGAAGCCCAGTCCTTGAGAGTCGCTTACGATAGCTGTTGTTACACCTACCACTTGTCCTTGAAGGTTTAAAAGGGGTCCTCCAGAATTTCCCGGGTTTAAGGGGGCGGTTGTTTGGATAACATTGGCTATTGGATACCCGCCAGTCTCCTCCTCGGTTATTGTTCTACCAAGCGCGCTTACTATGCCAATGCTCATTGAACCAGCCAGCCCATAGGGGTTGCCGACAGCCACAGCAATGTCGCCAACTTTAAGCGTTGATGAACTCACAACCTCAAGAGGTTTAAACTCATGTTGGGGTGCGTTGATCGAAAGCACAGCCAAGTCTACATAGGGGTCTAAACCGAGAACCGTCGCAGCGTATCCATTCCCGTTAATGAATGTGATTGTCAAATTGATCGCGCCTCCGACTACGTGATAGTTTGTAATTACTACCATCTGCCCGGAAAAGTTATAGATGAATCCTGAACCTTGCACTTGGTTGTAGTATGGGCGGCGGAAAACGTCATATTGCACTATCACTCCGCGAACTATAACAACGGAGTCTTTGACCATTTCATATAAATCCGAAAGCGAAATGTTCCCTCCAAAAATGTACGTGTTATTTACAATGGTCTGTGTCCGAAGGTTTGCTGTTTGCTGTCTTAGGGCTATCAGTTCATTCTCTAAAACTTTGATTTTTTCCGATAGCGGCAGGCTGCCTAGCAGATAACCCGTTAATGCTCCTGCAACTAAACCGATTATAACGATTCCAATTAGGAGAATAGTTGAAAACCCTTTCACACTAAATTTTCGGGCTTTCTCCACTTTTTCACCTCATTTTACAGTTTTCTGCCACAATGAGGACAAAAGGCGTGGTCTGATTGAATTTCTCTACCGCATGCGGGACACGCAAGTTTCTCCTTCGCCAGTAGGCCCATCTTCTCCTTTGCCAGAAGTTTCCCATCACTGAGGAAGAGCACCCTACGCGCGTGCGAGGCCATTGCGCCGTCGTGGGTAACCATTACAATGGTTGTTCCTTGTTCAGCATTTAACTTACCCAAGAGCCTAACTATCTCATATTTTGTTTTGGCGTCCAAGTTACCCGTAGGCTCGTCTGCCAAAACGATGGATGGATCATTAGCCAAAGCCCTTGCAATAGCAACTCTTTGCTGTTCACCAGCACTTAAGCGAAGCGGCTTATGATTTTCCCTTTCAGCTAAACCGACAAGCCTTAAAAGTTCTCGGGCTCTTTTCCGCATTTCCCCCCTCGATTTCCCAGTTCCCTCCATGGGAAGCTCAACGTTTTCTAACGCGCTTAAGTATGGAAGTAGATTGAACGTTTGGAAAACGAAGCCAACCTTGTATCGCCTAATCTTATACAACTCCTCCTCCGGCACTGAGGTGACATCCACCCCGTCAAGAATCACTTTTCCACTTGTCGGCCTGTCAAGGCAGCCTAAAATGTTGAGCATTGTAGTTTTACCAGAGCCTGAGGGCCCCATTATGGAGACGAAGTCTCCCCTTTCCACTTTCAGGTTTATGTCGGAAAGGGCTCGGATGCTTCGTCCGCCAAGCTTGTAAACCTTGTCCAGTTTTTCTGTTTCTAAAACGATCTCACTCATATCTCAACGCCTCGATTGGCGATATTTTTGAAGCTCTCCAAGCGGGGTACAGGCTTCCTAAAGCGCCTAAAACTGCAGCTACACAGATTGCTAACAAAATTAGTTGTGGACTTAACGTGGCTGCACTATAGCTTTGTGTTCCGATAACGCTTGGATACTGTGTTTGGAATGGACGGGTGGGCCGCTGTGTGCCGAACAAGTTTAGCTGGGGAAGCAAGAGTGAAAAGAAGAACGGTGCAGCTATGCTTCCTATTGCGACTCCGGCCACTCCTCCGATTACGCCTATTAGCATACCTTCAAGCATGAATTGGTTCATGATGTTTCGGTTGCTGAAGCCTATAGCCTTCAAAATGCCGATTTCCCTCGTCCTTTCACGGACCGAATAGAGCATCACAAAAAAGACAATTAGGCTTGTGGCTGCAACAGCAATTATGATTAACTGGGTGGCTGTCGCTTGTGCCTGGGCGATGGAAGATTCAGCATTACTTAATGTTTGCGTATACATTTCCTGCATGCGCTGCAAATTTTCTAAGCGGTCTTGATAGGTCGTCACATAGAGTTCAGGATACATTGCCTTAATCAAGTCAGCAACTTGGGTGGCAAGAGAAGCGTCGCTTACATACACATATAATTTGCTTATTTTTCCATTGAGGCCGGTAACTCTTTGGGCGTCTGAAAGTTCCATATAAACAGTTCTTATTTGACTGGCTGATTCAAACATGCCCTTAACTATAAAATATTCGCCGTTTATCTCTACAGCATCGCCAACACTGGCACCAAAATAGCTGGTTAAATTTGAGCTTATGAGGATGTTGCCGTTGTCACTTTCAGAGAGGCTTTCTCCAGCAGTAATGTTTGTTGGCAAAACCGAATACTCAGCAAGTAAGGATGCGTTTAGATCCACGCCTATTATCGTGTATGCTGGTCGATAGATTATGCGTGTTCCAAAAGGAGTGCTTAAAGTTTCTTCAATTGTTTCATTTGAGGATGTTTCAAGGAAGGGAATGACATCCTTAACTCCATCAATAGAACATATCTCATTCACAACAGCCTCATCCACATAGGTTTGGTTAAATGCACCCCAGAAACCGCCAGGTCTGAACATTTGCATTCCTGTGCTGGGCGTGGTGCTGCATTCGATGAGTGTTGCTGTTTTGTTTATCTCCTCCTGCATTGCAGTGAGTGTTTTGGAGAAGTTTTCAGTTATTCTCTGCATAGATTCTTGATTTGCCATAATGCCTGCTGGTATGGAAACCATGATTGCCATGGAAAAGCCTAAAGCCAAAACAACCAAAAGTGTTCGAATTTTCCTTCTTGAAATGTTTTTCAAAGCCCTTGACAGTGCACCCAAGGCCTTCACCGCTCAGCCTTATGCCTTGCTAAAAGCGAAAGTTACGTCTAATATGAGGATTTTCCAAAATTACACCAAAATGTCACCCTAATTCCTGCGAATGGAACATGATTCAAAAATAAAAAGGAGAAGGGAGATAGTCTTGTTTCCTGCTGGTTAAGACTTTTCGATTATTGTCAACGTTAGAATGACTATTTTCGTAACTTTTCCTTGTTCTAGGTCTACCCAAACCATTGCCCGTCCAGTGGTATCCTTCTCCAGCATCACAATGGCGTTTGTAGCCTTTGTTACAACTGTGCCGTCTCCTTCAACAACTGTTTTGATTATCGGCTTGACACCCGTGATGTTGTATCCATCGTTTAGAAGGTTTTGCACGTCAGTGTCGCTTTTTGCTATATTAATCACGTTTTCCTTGTATTCTTCGCTGACTTCAATGAATCCATGGTTGAAGCAGCCCCTTCCATGTATCCATCCTCTGGGCACTGCAGGCTTTTCAGTTGTTACGTTGTGGTTAGTCCACCATGCAAAGCCAAAGCCCTTCCAGCTCAACCAGCCTTGCATGTTTTGGCTGTTTACAGGTGGACATGCGTTGGCTGTTGAATATGCATTTAGAACAACAGCACCCATCACTGCAACTGCGACCACAATCAACAACGCTATTACAGCTTTCCTCTTGTCTATTTTTCAATCACCTCCATTGCATTGTGGTGCGCGCACCAACAAAACGCAGCGCTATAGTTTATTTAAAATGTTTTTCAGAATTTAACCAAAATATCACCATAATTGCCATCTATCCCCAATCTTTATCTTTTAAACGGCTGACAAACACCTATAATCAGCAAATCAAAAATTAAGCGGTCGTTCGGGGTTGTCTTGAATGTCCACTAACATCCGCCCCCTCAAATATGTGCTTGGCTGGTTGATAGCTGGCACTAGAGGGGGCTTGACGCGGGCGAAAATAATCCAAGCCTTAAGAGATGCTCCACAAAACGCTAACCAGTTGGCAAACCTACTTAAAATGGATTATAGAACTATAAGGCACCATCTCGAAATTCTCGAGAAAAATAGGCTCATTGTGTCTGCTGGTGAGGAATATGGGAAAACATATTTCCTATCCCCAACTATGGAGGAAAACTACGCCTTGTTTGAGGAGATTATGAAAAAAGTTTGGAAAAAGTAGAAAAGGAGGCAAAGCAAATGAAGCATGAAATGAATCGAAATCCAAGAATTTGGATATTGCTGGTTCTTTTACCAATCTTAGTAGTTGCCGCTATATTGGCTGCCATATGGGCAACTTCAACCTTCTGGTATCCAAGGTTACCATGGCAGCCCCCAGAACGTCCTCCATACATTCAATGGGATATAGAATTTTTCTACATAGCGAAAACTGTTATCTCCACAATAAACATAATCATCTTAGTCTTTCTAGTATTCGAATATATTGACATATACAGAAAAACCCGTTCAGAATTTACTATAGGGCTCATAATATTTTCGGCAACTCTGCTTCTTTATGCTTTAACGTCAAATCCCATAGTGGTAAGGACATTTGGTTTTAGACTTTTCGGTTTGGGACCATTTGCCTTGCTACCAGACTTATTTACTTTCGCAGCTCTCATAATCCTCCTATACCTAAGCATCAAATATTAGAACGCTAGAAACCCTTAAATTGCTTAAATCTCATGATAATTTGGGATGATGTGAGGCGACGGCCAGGAGCCCTTCGAAGCTGTGAAAAGCCAACTAACCTGCACTGACCAAAACTTGTAACGGGTGATCAAGTGCTGAGGGACTTCAACCTTTTAGCCACAACCTCTAGAGGAAACGAGGATGAAGCTTGCTCTGAACTTTGGTATCTTCTCGGCGAAATTGGCGACTCAGCGCCGGTTGTGGACAAGACTGGCGTGGCTGGCTTAATCGCTGCAAAAACAGCTTTCAACCCATTCGAGGTTATTGAAAGTTTTAGGCAGATTCTCCGCGAACGCCCCTACGAGTTCCGCTATATGCTGCGCATAATCCCCATAGAGAAGGTTATCCGCACAGACCTTGGAGAAATCCAGCGGGCAGCCACGGAACTAAGCTCAAAAATTGGCAGAAACGAAACTTTTAGGGTTACCGTGGAGAAGCGCTTTACAGAAACTTCAACAAGAGACATTATTGAAGCAGCAGCCGCCAACATTGAACGCAAAGTGGACTTAAACAAGCCTAACAAGATTCTACTAATCGAAGTCATTGGCGGGTTAACGGGGCTTTCGGTGATTAAGCCAGAAGACATCCTATCGATTGCGAAGGAAAAAGTGCTTTAACGCTCAGCGGCTAAGAGCGCCACACGCTCAATGACAAGATTAACTATGGCTTGCTTTAAGTCATTTCCCCTCACAACAGCCTCAAGCTCAACGTCTGAAATTTCGAAGACTTTCCGAATAGCCTCAATTTTCTCCAGTGAAAGCTCCAAAACAGCATCGTCACGATGCTCACCAACAATTTTTGATATCGCTTGCAGCGCTAGTTCCACATCCTCCGCTTTTTCACCTACAACAAGAACAGCAATTGCATCAGAGTTAGGTTTTATCCCGAGAAAATTCATGGCTTTTCGAATTTGACGCTGCGCAGAAGAGTAAAGCAGCATCTCCATAGCTAGGCTTTTTGAAATATTAATGTCATTTTTGAAGGCGTTCAAAGCGTTTATAGCCGCAAAATACAAGTGCTGCCATGTAGCCACAAGCCCAGCATCGAAAAACTGGGCTTCCACGTTTTTGGCTAAACGTTTTCTAACGGTTTTAAGAAAACTTTCCACGTCTACTATTTTCACGCTTCTGAAGCCAGCAACAGCCACATACTTGCCAAAATCCTCGAGATGTTTCAGCAACCCTCTTCTTCCTCACAAATCTCCTTTAAGAAATTGTTAACAAGCCTTTTAGACAAACCAGCTTCCACAAGTTTTTCCTTTTCCTTCTCAACTGGCCTGCCTTGTTCCTTGCATTTTTTGACTATTTTTCTTATTGTCTCCTTTATTTCCCACGGAAAGACTATCCAGCGGCTTGTTTCCCTAGCGTAATAATCCGGCTTTATTATGCTCCATGGTTTAAGGTAAATGGTGGCAATCCTAACCTCTACAGCGCCCTCCATTTGTAAATGTTCCTTTATGAGTTGAAGACTTTTTCCAGTGTCAGCAACCTCATCCACAACAAGCACTTTTTTTCCGGCCACCTTCACGGAGACCGGCTGTGTTAGGGTCGGCTCTCCCTTTGTTTCAGCTATACCCAAATAGAATTCAACCTTAACATTGGCAAGATTTGGATTTTCCAAAAGATCTGATAGAACTCTTGCAGGGGGCCACCCGCCACGGGAAACACCAACAATTATATCTAGTTTAAAATTGTCTTTCTTTATTTTTTCCGCTATTTGCAACAGCATTCTGTATATCTGGTTCCATTTTGGCACTTCAAACTCAAGCTCTTGCTGTAGCAAACCTTCTTCACCAGCTTCTAGGGTGCAGATAAGAGTTTGGATTTAAAGCCGATTTTAGCTTTTCTAGAAGAGGGTGGAGATTGCTGATAACTTTAATTAGGCTCCAATAGCGATAGAAGGGGGAGGGCGGTGGAAAACCATTGAGGGAAATCATTGAATGCGTTCCAAATTTTAGCACTTCAGACCCAAGAGTTGTTGAGCAAATCCTCAACGAACTTAAAACAACCAAAAATACATTTTTGCTCGATTACACTTTCGACAACTATTATAATAGGCTTGTGATCTCCTTCATTGGCGATAAACGTTCCATTATTGAAGCCATGTTGAAAATGGCTTTTAAGGCTGTGGAGCTTATTGATATGAGAACCCATAAAGGACAACATCCAAGAATAGGCGCGGTTGATGTTGTCCCATTTATACCAATAAAAAACGTCACAATAAAAGACTGCATTAGGATAGCGCGAAAGTTTGGCAGAAAAATAGCTAAAGAACGTGGCGTGCCAGTTTATCTTTACGGAGAGGCTGCCACAAAACCGGAGAGAAAAGACTTGGACTGGATACGAGAAGGCGAATACGAAAGGTTAGAGGAACTGATGGCGAAGCCCGAACGCAAACCAGATTTTGGTCCAGCTAAACCTCACCCAACGGCAGGAGCCACAATAACGGGCGCCCGCAAGGTTATGGCAGGATTCAATGTCAACCTTGGAACATCAGACTTAAAAATTGCAAAGAAAATAGCCAAGGCTTTGCATTCAAAGAAGGGGGGACTCGCAAATGTTAAGGCGATGGCGGCTTACATCCCAGAAAAGAACATAACACAGATTGGCATGAGCATTAGCGATTTTGAGGCAACGCCCCTGTACAGAGTTTTCGAATTGATAAAACTTGAGGCTGAACGCTATAATGTGCCAGTCATAGGCTCGGAGTTCTGTGGAATGGCACCATTAAAAGCAATAGTTGACGTGGCATCATACTATCTAAAAATTGACAACCTAGCAGTTGACAGAGTGTTAGAAGTAGCTATCCAAAATGCCACTGAGAAGGGAAGAAAGTTTGAATAAAGCCAAAACTGGAAAAACCGCTGCCAAGGAAAGAGCTGATACACTCATTGTTAACGCCAGCGAGCTTGTGACGTTGGCTGGTAGTAACGAAAAGCCAAGAACTGGAAAACGTATGCGGGAACTTGGAATAATCAAGAATGGATGTGTAGCCATAAAAGACGGCAAAATATTGGCTGTCGGAAAAACCCCGGAAATAAGAAAGACCTTTAGAGCTGAAAACATAGTGAATGCCAGCGGGAAAACTGTTCTGCCAGGCTTTGTTGATCCCCATACACATCTGGTGTTTGCCGGTTCAAGGGAAGACGAGTTCCAGATGAAGATTGAGGGCGCGTCTTACATGGAGATTTTAAGGGCTGGCGGTGGTATACTGAAAACAGTTAGGGAAACCCGAAAAGCCAGCTTAGACGAGCTTTTAGGTTTTGGCTTGAACACTTTGGATGTTATGCTACGTTACGGCACAACAACCGTGGAAGCGAAAAGCGGTTACGGCTTAACAACAAAGGATGAGCTGAAGATTTTAGAGGTTATTAAGCGTTTAAACCAGCTTCACACAGTTGATGTTGTCCCCACTTTTATGGGAGCCCACGTCATCCCAACCGAATACACAGGCAACCCCGACCGATACGTCAGCCTAATCGTTAATGAAATGATTCCAACAGTCGCCGAAAGAAAGCTGGCGGAGTTCTGCGACGTTTTCTGCGAAAAAGGCGTCTTCAACATAGAACAGACCAGAAAAATTCTAACAATAGCAAAAAAACATGGTTTAAGGCTTAAGATACACGCGGATGAGTTAAGCCAACTGGGCGGAGCTGAGCTTGCAGCCAGCCTCGATGCAGTTTCAGCTGAACACCTGCTTTTTGCTTCTGACGTTGGGCTTAAGGCTATGGCTGAGAAGAGTATTATTGCCGTTTTACTTCCAGCAGCAGCTTTTAGCCTCATAGCTGGGCGTTACGCTGATGCTCGCAAAATAATTGATTATGGTGTTCCAGTGGCTTTAGGCACGGATTTTAATCCAAGCTGTTGGGTTGAAAACCAGCAGCTTGTCATAGCCTTTGCATGTCATCTCATGAGGATGACGCCAGCCGAAGCCATAACAGCAGCCACAATTAATGCAGCTCATGCTATTGGGAGAGCCGGCGAAGTTGGCAGTTTGGAAGTTGGTAAAAAGGCTGACGTGGTGGTTTTGAATGTGCCAAATCATATCTTCTTGGGCTATCGCTTCGGCGTAAATCTCGTGGATAAAGTGATAAAAAATGGGAGAACAGTTGTTGATGAGGAATACACCACAGCTGAGGCAGCGAAACTTTTCAGCAAAGAATTAGAGTAACTTTCAACCAATATCTCTTGTTTACGGGTGAAGATTCCTTGTTGAAGCTTGAAAGGCCCATAAAGTGTTTAACTGGACATCAGTTGCACTGCAAGAACTGGCAGATTGAAGGAATTTTACGCATGCTCTTTAATGTTGTTGACCCTGAAGTGGCTAAAGATCCCGAAAGGCTTATTGTTTATGGTGGCACTGGTAAGGCTGCTCGCAACTGGGAGTGCTTTGAAAAAATTGTTGAAACCCTCATTGAGCTTGAGCCAGACGAAACCATGCTTGTCCAAAGCGGCAGACCAGTAGCCGTTTTTAAAACCCATGAATGGGCGCCGCGTGCCCTAATAGTAAACGCCATGCTTGTGCCAAAATGGGCGACATGGGACTACTTCTATGAGCTAGAACAAAAGGGCTTAATCATGTTTGGGCAGATGACCGCCGGCTCATGGGCATACATTGGCACGCAGGGCATTTTGCAAGGCACATATGAAACCATGGCAGCAGTGGCACGCGAACACTTTAACGGAACCCTCCGCGGCAGACTCGTCTTAACGGCTGGTTTAGGCGAGATGGGGGGAGCCCAACCATTAGCCGTTACAATGAATGATGGCGTCGCTTTGGTTGTGGAAATTGATAAGCGAGCCATTGAGAGAAGGCTTAGGCACAAGTATTTAGAAGTGTGGACTGACGATTTGGACGAAGCCGTAAAACTGGCATCGGAAGCAAAAAAAGATGGGATTCCAAGAAGCATAGGCTTGTTGGGTAACGCCGCTGAAGTGCACCCAGAACTCTTAAAGCGGGGAATAATCCCAGACGTCTTAACAGACCAAACCTCAGCCCACGACCCATTAAACGGCTATTATCCCGCAGGCTTTTCAAAAGAAGAGGCTGACGAACTGCGCTTAAACAATCCAAAAGAATACTTGCAGCGAGCAAGCGAAAGCATGAAACTTCAAGTGAAGATCATGGTTAAAATGATGAAAAAAGGCGCAGTAGCCTTCGAATATGGCAACAACCTAAGACAACAAGCCTACAACGCTGGTTTTAAAGACGCTTTTGCCTATCCAGGCTTTGTCCAACGCTATATTAGACCAATGTTCTGCGAGGGTAGGGGCCCATTCCGTTGGACTTCGCTTATAGGCAGCTCAGAAGACATTTACACGCTTGACGACGTAATTTTGAAGGAATTCGCATACAATAAGGAGTTGTGCCGTTGGATACAAAAGGCAAAGGAACAGGTTAAGTTTCAAGGGTTGCCCGCGAGGGTTTGTTGGCTTGGCTTCGGCGAGAGAGCCCGCTTCGGAAAAATAATGAATAATATGGTTGATGATGGAAGCCTCAGTGGACCCATATGGATTGGAAGAGACCACTTGGACGGCGGAAGTGTCGCCTCGCCAAACCGCGAAACAGAAGGTATGATAGATGGAAGCGACGCAGTGGCGGACTGGCCAATTCTTAACGCTTTAATTAACGCTGTCGGCGGAGCTACATGGGTCAGCGTTCACCATGGCGGAGGCGTTGGCATAAGCTACAGCATTCATGCTGGCATGTGTTTAGTGGCTGACGGCACAAAAGAAGCAGAAAAACGCATAGTAACCGTGCTGACAACAGACCCCGGAACAGCCATAGTGAGGCATGCGGACGCTGGCTACGAAAGGGCGCAGATGATAGCGAAGGAAAAGGGCGTTAAAATGCCCATGCTGAAGTAGCAGTGTGAACACTTTAAAAATTGCATCAATCTTTCTGTTCGGCGGTGCGGATTTCATTGAGTGCGAGGCAAAAAGCGATAAACTGCTTGATATATTAGGCTTAAGCAAAGAGTTAAAGTTCACTGTTAGAAAGGATGAGGATATTCTTCAAATCAACATCTGCGGCATTGACGGCTTCGTTATCTTCCCATGTTGCAGTGAAAGGTTTTCTTCCCTTATTTACTTGGAAGAGAGTAAACTGCCCATTATTATACTTGGCGAGGTAGAAAAATTTGTTATGCCCTTAACACCTACGGATACTTGGCGAGCCATGAAAATGTTGAGATAGCTTTTAACCTAAGAGAGCTTAAGGAGAAAATTAAAGCCATAAAATCGGCGAAAATTTTTGAAGAAATGAAAATCTGTGTTTTTGATTCTGGTGTTTTGGGGTTAGATGGCGTTGCATGGCACAAAAACCCCATAGTGTTGGGCAAATTGAACACACAGAACATTGACAAAAAGAAATTCTTAGAGGCTTACGAAAACGCTGATAGGAGAGAGGCTGAAGGTCTCGCTGAAAAATGGATGAGTGAAGCTAAGAAAGTTTTAGAGCCTACATTTGAGGATGTTGTTAAGTCTGCAAGGGTTTATTTGGCAATTAAAAAGGTTATGAGGGAAATGAAGGCTGACGCTGCATACGTTTTGTGGTGCGGACAATTCACTAAGGAACTTGGCACAAAAATGTGCTTTGCATTGGCTAAACTGGCTGACGACGGCTATCCCGTTGGATGCTGGAGAGGCGAAAACCTCTTGCCTCTACTAATACTACATAAAATTTCGCACAAGCCAGTTTTTGCACGTGAAGCGGACTCACGTAAAGGAAAGGTCATAACTCTCAGTCATTGCTTTGCGCCAACTACGATGACTCATGCAAGTATACCCTAAGGAGATGGAGAAATATGGAAGGCACAGTTACTGGATACTGTCAACTGCCTAAAAGGCAAAGTGACATTGGTTAACTGCGGAACTGGCGACAGACTTGTCGTAGTAAAAGTATTAGATTGTAAGTATTAGATTGTATTAGAATTGTATTACAATACAAAGATTGTAAGGATTTGGGAGGCGACAATTGCCGAATGACCGTTTGGGTAGAATTAGAAAATGAAGATGTTATTCGCAATTTTGTTGGAAGAGAATTTGCAATGACTTACGGAGACTACGAAAGAGAAGCAAAACAAATTGGCAAAACGTTAGGTTTACAGGCTTTCCAAAACCCGTGAAAATAGTTACTGCAGTTGATTTTGAACGCTAAAAAAGAAAAATGGGCTGAGTCTTTTTACTCTTCAAATTCTGGCGTTTCTTTAGGTTTTCCTTTTTCCTTTTCCTTTTCGATTCCCTTGGCTGCGATTAAATCGTCAATCTTTAATATCATGTTTGCTGCTTCGGTGGCTGACTTAACGACTTGAAGCTTAACCCGCAATGGCTCCAGGACGTTGAGTTCCAGCATGTCTCTAATCTTGCCAGAGAAGACGTCAACACCGTATGAAGCCGTCGCAGCGCTTTCGTGTTTAGCTCTTAAGGCAACCATTATGTCAACAGGGTCTAAGCCGGCATTTTCAGCCAGAGTTAATGGTATAGACTCGACAGCATCGGCAAAAGCTTCTATTGCTAGTTGCTCGCGCCCGCCAACTTTTACTGCATAGTCTCTGAGCTGCTTTGCCACTTCGGCTTCTGGTGCACCACCTCCAGGCACGATTTTCCCGTCTTCAATGGCATTTCTGACAACGCACAAGGCGTCGTGCAAGGAGCGTTCAGCCTCGTCGACCACGTGTTCTGTTCCACCCCTAACCACCATTGTGACCGCCTTTGGATTCTTGCACTCCCGTATATAGACTAGCTTGTCTTCGCCTACCTTGATTTCCTCGACAAGTTTCGCCTCGCCGAGCACTTCTGGCGTTAGGTCTTTCACGCTCGCTACTATTTTGCCGCCGGTTGCTCTTGCCAGCTTCTCCATATCACCGCTACTTATGTTTTTGACCGCCAATATGCCTCTCTTTGCCAAGAAGTGCAGTGCAACGTCGTCTATGCCTTTTTCGCATAAAACAACGTTGGCGCCTGCCTCTGCAATCTTGTCCACCATCTCACGGAGCATGCGCTCTTCCTCATCCAAGAAGAGCTTCATCTGTTCGGGGCTCTCAATGTTTATTTTAGCATCAAACTCCGTCTTCTCAATCTCCAGCTTTGCGTTCAAAAGTGCAATCTTCGCATTATTGACTATCTTTGGCATCTGCGGGTGAGCCACTTCCTTATCTATAACCATGCCCTTGACAAGCTCTGTCTCTTCAAGGCTTTTGCCGTGCTTTTTCAAAATCTTAATTAAGTCGATGTCAGCCCTGAGCTTCCCATCCTTCTCCTCGGCGACTTGCTTCACGGCTTCAACAGCCAATTTCGCAAAGTGCTCTTTTGCAGCAGCTATTCCCTTGCTACCCATCGATGTTATCGCAACATCCATAAGCCTAATCTCGTCGTTAATGCTTACCGGCAGTGCCATATTCTCCAAAACTTCACGGGCCTTTTCACTAGCCTTCTTAAAACCTTCAATTATTATTGTTGGATGAATATTCTGATCTAAGAGTTCCTCAGCCTTCGAAAGAAGCTCTCCAGCTAGGACAGCAGCCGTAGTTGTTCCATCGCCAACCTCGTTGTCTTGGGCTTTAGCAACTTCCACAAGCATTTTCGCCGCTGGATGCTGGACATCGATCTCTTTTAATATGGTTGCCCCATCATTAGTTATTGTGACATCGCCGAAGCTGCTGACAAGCATTTTGTCCATGCCCCTAGGTCCTAAAGTCGTTTTAACAAGCTCCGCTATTATCTTGGCTGCTGTAATGTTATTCCTTTGAGCCTCTCTTCCCGTCGTCCTACCAGTTCCTTCCTTCAACACTAGAACAGGAACCGTTCCAGAGGGTACAGCCGCCATACACCATCACCCCCTTCATCCCGTTTTCTGCTAGCATGAGGTAGCAAATCACACGAAAAATTTACTTCTATATAAATTTTTCTAGAGGCTTGCCTTAACAATTCTATAACCAGAAGCCTTCCTAAGCCTATTCATAACCGCCAGACCCAGCCCTTCAGTCGGTACACCCTCTGCTATAATTACATCAACACCTTCAG
This sequence comes from uncultured archaeon, assembly GCA_938023865.1. GTDB lineage: Archaea > Thermoproteota > Bathyarchaeia > Bathyarchaeales > Bathycorpusculaceae > JAGTQI01. The sequence continues at coordinate 28,444 of CALJDG010000048.1, forward strand.
CATCAAACTCTCTCAAAAGCCCAAAAAGGTTCTTTGCAACCACATCAAGATGGTTTCTACCGCCAAGGGACTTTACGACGTCAGCCTTATAGAAGCTAACAGTCTCATTTGTAGCCAAAACACCAACTTTCATTTCCTGCTTTTTATAATTGTTTACCAGCTGCATAACCTTTTGAACAATGGCTGGAAGCTCGCCTTCCACAACAACTAATTTAGCTTTTGGAGCATAATGTCTATGCTTCATCCCAGGCGAACGCGCCTTTTCAACGGGTAGCCTTTTCTCAGCAACCACTATCGGGTGCAGCTCAACTTTCCCCAGAACGGCCTCCAATGCCTCGCGGGGTGACCCACCTGGACGAAGTATCTGAGGCGGGTCGACGGTCACGTCCAAAACAGTGGATTCCACACCAATTCTGGTCGGTCCAGCATCCAAAATGGCGTCTATCCTTCCATCAAGGTCTTCTAGGACATGCTCAGTCGTTGTCGGGCTTGGTTTCCCAGCAAGATTTGCACTTGGAGCAGCAATGGGGCAGCCGCTTTCTCTTATCAGGGCTAACGCCACATTATGTTTCGGCATCCTAACCGCTATTGTATCCAAACAAGCTACAGTCACGTCTGGAACAATATTGGAACGCTTAAAAACTAGTGTTAAGGGGCCTGGCCAAAACGTCTTCATTAAGATTTCAGCTTTGGCTGGAACATCCATCGCAAGTTTATAGACATCTTCAAATTTTCCAATGTGGACTATGGGTGGGTTGTCCGGTGGACGCCTTTTGGCTTTAAAAAGTGCCAAAACAGCCTTGGCATTCAATGCGTCGGCCCCTAAGCCATAAACTGTTTCTGTTGGAAAAGCTACCAAACCGCCATTTCTAATAATGCCGGCTGCCTCACGTATAATTTTGGCTTCTGGGTTTTCAGAGTTAACCTTAAACACTAAAGTCTTCTTCATAGGACCTCAGCCGAGTTTATCGCTCTTAAAATAGCTTAAACCTACTTAAACACATTTAGAACGAGAAGGATGAAGCTTAAACTATACTACGTAGTAATCTATGACTTTTTTCATGCTTTTTGGTGCTGCTTGTCTTGTGGCGAGCTGTTTAAGGATTTTTATCATTTGGGGTTGGAAGCGGGCTATATCCGTTATGGTTACAAGTCCAACGAGACGTTTTCCATCAACCACTGGCAGCTTCTTGATCTTCATCTGAAACATTAATTTTACCGCTTCTTCCAGTTCCATCTTTGGTTCCACAACAACAAGCGGACTTGACATAATATCTTTAACTTTTGTTTTGTTCACATCTTTTGCTTCTGCGACAACCCTTTTTAGAAGGTCTCTTTCGGTTATTATGCCGACAGCTTTTCCCTTCCTAATAGCTATTAGGCAGCCGATCTCAAACTTGTTCATCACTTCGGCGGCTTCACGGACGCTTGACTCCTCATCTATAGTTATTACTTCTCTAATCATGACATCTTCAACTTTAAGAGAAAGGGAGCTTTCCGCTTTTCTCGCTTCTTCCTCGTTTTCCAAGATTTCACCAAGCTTCCTATAAGGAAACCTACATAAATAATTTGACGCTTAGCAAGGAGAAACTTCAGTGTCCAAGCATTTTACGCGTCAGTTCTTCAACACGCTTGCTTGCAGGTATTCGCGCCCTCTCAAACTTTTCTTTAGGTTTTGTTAATGGTTTGGTGGCATCCAAACCCATTTTTGAAGTTAAACCTGTCTCTTGGTTTGCCGACGAGTCCAGCGTTGAACCTCTCACGTTTTCTATTATGAGCAAGTCTTCAGCCGCTTGAAATCGTGTAGCAATAGCCCATTCAACATCCGCTATTTTAAACACGTCAATGTCAGAGTCCACAACGACAGCATGTTTTAGACTCGGGTGAGCTGCAAAAGCGGCTAACAAAGCGTTTTTTCCGTCGCCGTCAAGCTGTTTTTCGATAGATATTATTGCATGGAGCCACCCACCACCGCCAACTGAAAGGTTTACAGCCTTAACCTTTGGCACAACTTTTGAAACAGCCTCATAAATCGCAGCCTCATAGGGAAGCCCCATTAAAAGCCTATGCTCCGTCCCTGAAGGCAAAAGCGCTTGGTAAATGTAGTCTCTGCGGTGCATTGCATTGACGATTTCAACGACGGGCTGCTTACGCTCAATATCGTATGTTCCAGTAATATCCACCAGTGGTCCTTCCGACACCTCCTTTGAAGCTGAAATTCTGCCCTCCAAGACAAGTTCAGCGTCTGCCGGAGCATACGCATCTACATACCTGCACTTTACAAGCTGAAGTTTTCCGCCCAACAATGTGTTTGCAACTTCAAACTCATTTACGCCAAGGGGCACCGGCGAGGAAGCCGCCAACATGACCGCCGGATGAACACCAATAGAAATTGCCACGTCCAAGTCAACTTCAGCCTCCTTGGCCATCTGCCACAATTTATAAAGGTGCCGCGGAACCAAGCGTATCGCCAAATGCCTCCTGTCCAAAAGCTGCAAACGGTGAATAGATACATTTTCGGTGGTTCCGTCGAGACTTTTAGCGTGAACGACAGCTGAAGTGATGTAGGGACCAGCATCCCTCTCAAAATGAGTCAAAATTGGAATTCTCAGCAGGTCTGGCTTTTCAATAACCTCCTTGATAGCGCCATCCTCAACAATTTTCGGTTTTTGTGGATTGCGCCAGGCCTCCAAAAGCCTTTGGTAAAGCCCTTCGGGCTTAATGCTTAAAGCTTCGCATATGCGCCTTCTTGCCCCACAGACATTCGCCACAATCTTGGTTTTGGTTGCTTCAACATTCTCAAACATAAGAATAGGTCCCTCAGCGTCGAAGGCTTTTATTATATAGGATATTTCAAAGCTTCTCGAAACCTTTTCGTTTATGTGGAGCACGTCGCCTTTCTCTTCCATCTTCAGCAAGAAAGTTCTCAGGCTCATGTTACGCTCTCCTCTCGACTTTCCAAGCCTTCGCTTTTAGATTCTGTTAAGGTGACCCTATCAATAAGCCGTTTAAAAATGGCTTGCGCCTGCGTCTCGTCCATTTTCTCGAGATAGACTGAAACTATTGCTATTTTCCCCTTTTTTGAAGCCAAATATTCAGCAAACATGCGAGCTGAAACAACGTTTCTGTTGCCTAGTATAACGGACGACGACGGCAGTCCAGGAGTGCCAGGTGGTTTTGGTACGGCTATGGCTAGCGTTCCAAGCCGATCCTCATTCTCGCTTAAAAGTATTAGGCAAGAGTTCTTTGTTTCAAGGTAAACCACTAGAAAATGAATGCGTTGCTCAATCAACTCGTCTTTAATAACCTTCGCTCGCTCCATCCCTGATTCTCCAACGTATTTATAGCTCTATGATTCACTATTTATTATTTTCAAAAAGGAAGGGGGAAATGAATAAGAAAAAAAGAGCGGAGGAAATTCTGCAAATCCTACGTGAAGTTTTCACGCTGCCAAGATGGATTTCAGAAGGCCGGAACCCATTCGAAATCCTAGTTATAACAATAATTTCCCAAAACACCTCTGATAAAAACACGGAAAAAGCCTTCCAAAAACTTTCAAAAGCCTTTTTAATTACACCTGAGACATTGGCAAAAGCTGAAACAACCAAAATCGAGGAGTGCTTGAAGGTCGCTGGCCTTTATAGAAACAAGGCGAGAATAATAAGAGAAGTTTCAAAAATAATTATGGATAAATTTGGCGGAAAACTAGAAACGATATTGGCTTTACCCTTTGAAGAAGCAAGAAAAAAACTTATGCAGCTGCCAGGCGTCGGCCCAAAAACCGCTGATGTTCTGCTGCTTTTCTCGGCAAATAAACCAACAATACCAGTAGATACGCATGTGAAACGTGTTTCTAAAAGGCTGGGGCTTACACCAGTTGATGGAGATTATGAATGCGTTCGTCGATCTCTTCAGCTGCTGTATAACCCAGAAGATTATCTCGAGGTTCACATACTCCTAATTTTGTTGGGAAGAAAATACTGTAAAGCCATAAAACCCCTTTGCAAGCAATGCCCAGTTAAAACATTTTGCCCATCCAAAGCTGAATAGCCTATGGAGGTTTGAAGCTCTCTTCAATTGTGGGGGACATGACCTCTTTCAAATTTTCGTCCAACCTCACTTTGCCAAAGATAACTATTGATATGCCGCTGGAAACTGGTGTGAAGATTTTTACAACTTTTCTACCGTAGTCGATTTCCTTAAGAACACCTATCCCGAGAAATTTTTTCTCGTCGTTATAGAGGGCTAGGAGCAAACCCTTCTCATCGCCCTTGAATGTAATCACAACCTTTTTTCCGAGTATTTCTTCGGTTTTTATGACGTTCTCAGGGCTTATCCAACGGTTTTTGCCAATAACAACATAGACCTTATCTCTTAGCTCGACCATGTATAGGGGTTTCATTCCCAGCATACTGTAAATTTCCCTTTCCCGCCTCTTGCCCAAAAAGTTCTTGCTTGGAACCATAACTTCTTCACTTTCAACTTTAAGCCAGCTCATTGGTATGGACTGAACCTTTGAATTTTTCAGGTATTTTATGTAGCCCAGCTCTCGAAGGCTTCTGCGTTTGTCTCTGCTCCTTTGTTTTATGGTTTGAGGTGAATCAACAATCACTGTAGGGAAGCTCTTAACAGCATCCATAAGTGGTTTCAGCTTTTCGTCTTGTCGTATGCAGTAGATTATACTTGGTTCAATCTGTTCTATAAGCCGAACCTTATAATTTACTGCGTCTTCCCCCTCCACCCAACCATCAGTATTTACAATAACAAAATCTAAGTCCCCTCCCATAATTTCGTTTTTCAACAACGTCAACCCTTGAATTGCCTTATCTACGGCTCTGCTCGGTGACGTTACACCCACAAAATAGGCGTTTTTCGCCTCTAGGTTGAAAAGGTCTGTAATATGCCTCGATACGAAGGCGTAAGCTAGCGTGCATGGAGGCCCGACATCCGACTGCCCCAAATCGCCGTCTAAAATGGCTACCTTCTGCTTATCGTTCAATAGCCTATTCACCATGTACGTGCAAAAACTCGTTTTCCCAGAATCCGCCGTTCCTAACACCAATGCTAAGGCTGGTTTCGATCGAATTGTTGATAGTTCCTTGTAGGCTTTATCCCACGAAGGTGGAATGGTGTTTCCATCAACCTCCTCTAAGTTCGCATTCTCACCAAGTGCAACTTTGAAGGTTGCCGGTTCCATTACGAAAAAGGGCATTCTTTTCCCATCTCTTATTACGACCTTCTCCATGTTCCGCAGAGTATAGCCGAATACCTCAGCTTTACCCGAAACCAACGTAACCGACGCTGGTCCATCAACAAGCAGAGTTTTTCCATCCGCGACGTTTATGTCCATTATTTTTCTCTCCTAGCGTAAACTTGACCGTTCCTTCGGGCAATTTTTATGGCCGAAACAATATCTCTTAAGCCTCTCCTATGCTTTGAGTCACTTATATACCGGTCTGTTCCAGCCTCGCTAACGCTTTCTAACACTATGTTACTAGGAAGTCTCATATCTAGGGCTTTTAAAAGTCTCTCTTTATATTCTGATACGCCATCACCAATCTTAACAGCAACCATAGACGCCCTAATGTCCTTGAGGCTGTTTATAATGTTCTCTATCTCATTTAGTGCTTCATTTATGCTAAAACAGTTTTCAGTCCTAATAACTTTTCCATCCGCCAGAACAGCTAAGCCCAAAATCTCGCCTGGATCTACGCCTATAATTATTTGCTCATAGGAATCTTTTCCCTCGATATGTTGAAGTGTCCGGTTCACCAAAGCCTGGAGATCCATCTCATCCCTAAAAACTAGGATGTTCTCGTGATTGATGTAGGAGCGCTCCATTTCTGTTGTTATTACAACTTTTATCTCTAAAGGTATAGGCTCATGAGGTGTTAAGCTTATGAAGGGTACGTTGGCTCTCTTCAACTCGTTAACTATTAGGTAATAGGCTTTTCCTGAAACTGTAGCCACCGCCACTTTTGCTTTCATACAACCTTCCTAATTTAGCCTTTTTAACAACAAATTATTATTTCGAACCTTATATCTATTGATGTGCATGCCATTGTTACATAAAATTCCAACAGGCTGCAAGACGCTTGACGAAGCCCTTAAAGGCGGCTTCGCAATAGGCGAGGTTAGCTTGTTATATGGAGAGGCAGAAACAGCCAAAACAACCCTGGCAATACAATGTGCAGTAAGCTGCGCGAGAGAGGGGTGCAAAACATTTTTTATGGATTGTGATGGCACGTTCTCCGGTCAAAGACTTTCACAAATAGCATCCAAAGAAGCAGATAAAGTGGCGGAGCTCATAATACTTGCAAGGCCAAAGACCTTTCAAGAACAAACCCTTGTCATAGACCAACTGGCTAATTACATAACCAAGGGCTTCGGGCTTGTCGTCGTAGACACTGTGACCTTCCTGTACCGCATGGAAGTAGCGGAAAATCCGGATAGTACATTCACTCTTAACCGCGAATTGAATAGGCAGATGGCTTTGTTAGCGCAAACTGCAAAAACACAGAAGGTGGCGGTTCTAGTCCTAAGTCAGGTTAGAAGCATCTTTGATGAGGCCTTTGTAGACGTTGAGCCCGTCGCCACAAGAGTGCTGAAATTTTGGGCAAACACAATAATTGCAATGAAGCCAACAGAAAATCCAAAAGTTGTTAAGATAACAATAGAGAAAAAAGAAAAAATGACTAAACCTTTTTCATGTTATGCAGAAATAAGCGAAAAGGGACTTTGCGAGCATCTATAGCTATATGAAGGTTAAAATATGAGCACACTTTGGGAGCTTATTGCCAACGCCGTAAAATTCATATTTCCAGCTTACTGTGCCAACGCCATACCGGTGCTCACCGGCGGAGGCCTGCCTCTTGATCTTGGAAAAAAATTCTTCGACGGAAAACCAATCTTCGGAAGAAACAAAACCTTCAGAGGCTTTTTATCTGGGCTGACTATTGGAACAATAGCCGGCTTCGCAGAAGCCGCAATTTTCCAAGAATACCAAAGCATAGGTTATTTCGGCTTTTTGTTGTCTTTAGGCGCCTTACTTGGCGATTTAGCTGGAGCCTTTCTGAAAAGGAGACTGGGAATAGCTCCTGGCGGGCTTTTACCTATAGTAGATCAGGTGGATTTTGTTGTCGGAGCTTTAATATTCTCCATCCCGTTACGTGTTTTATACCTTGAGCTTACGTTGTCTGTACTTGTTATAACACCTCCGTTGCACATGGCAACGAATTTTGCAGCCTACAAACTTGGATTAAAAAGCAGTCCATGGTGAGCGGAGGTTATACGCCCTTCCAGTAGTGCAGCACAGCTTCTAATGAGATATAAGCCATAATCAGCAAGATGGCGCCTATAATAAAAGTTAAATAGGCCTGTCTGGGCTTGTAAGCGTATTTTGTGCTTTGATAAATGAACATGGTACCAGCAACACCGAGTGAGAATAAAATCATTGCGATAAGGCTGTCTGAAACCCACTGCTCAGACAGCTGCGGATAAACAAAGAGAAAACGTTCACCGTAATAGACTGCCGGAAGAGGCCTCACAATTATTAGGTGCAGTCCACCGCCATACAAAAAAATGGCAACAGCCATGGCGATTACAGCAAGAGCGAATACTGATGGTTTGGCTGTGGATAGTTTTGTGTAAAGCTTCTGTAGGGAATAGGACATTGAAACTGCTGTTTTTTTGGCTTTACGCGCCACCTTTTTCCCATCCAATTTTTATTAGGTGTTCTGCCACCTCTTTTGCCCATTCGCCGGTAAATGGATTCTTAACAATCTCACTTAAATACTCTTTCCAAGAAATCTCTAAGGCTTTCTTCCAAACCTCATACTTCTTCACTATACTCTGATACGCTCTGGCGTGCAGTTCGCAATATCTGTTTTCAACAGCTTCCTTATTGCATATTACGCATTTCAACTGTTCTCCGCTCCTCCTTTAGTGGACATTTCGGATTAAAACATAGGTTCCAAGGGCGTCTACCCTTGATGCGAACCTGAACAGTTGGCCAACCGCATCCACGACAACTTCTTCCAAGAGGGCGGGCTGTCCCCCTCTGAGGAAGAGGAAAGGCGGCCTTACACTGATTCTTGAAGAAATTTGTGCATCCGATAAAGCGCTTTCCAGTTTTTTTCGAATAAAGTATCATGAGCATGCCTGTCCCGCAGAGTGGGCACGATCCCACGATTCTTTCTTCAAGCCTCGCCCGTTTTATTGCGTTACTCAGCTGTTCGCCTATGGTCTTCTCTTTAGCTTTAAGTCCTTCAACCACAGGCTTTAAAATTTCAATTGCATCTAATAGTATGTTTCCGCGTTTTTCTTGGTTGACTTGAATTTTATCCATCTTCTCTTCAAGTTTTTTTGTCAGCCCTATCGAAACGATTTGGGGACAGTGTCTCTTGAGAACTTCAAGAACTTCAAAGCCTAAATCTGTAACAACCATTCTCTCGTCGCGGACATATTTTCGGTCATATAAGGTTTGTATGATGTCAGCGCGAGTTGCTTTCGTTCCGATGCCTGCCTCCTCCATTTTCTTAAGTAAACTGCCTGGATTGTACCTAGGAGGCGGCTTCGTGAACTTGTCTTCTAATATAATCCTTCTAATCTTAAGTATTTGCCCTTCCTCCAGTGGCGGTAAAAGAACCTCCTCCGATCTTACGTACGGCTCGTAAAAGCGCAACCAGCCCTCCTTTAATGTCTGCCTCCCTCTCAAGAAGAACCTTTGCCCATCAACATTTATGCAAACTTTCAGGCTCTGTCTTATGGCTGGTTCTCCAAAAACTGCCAGAAATCTCCTAACAACCAGATCCCATATTCGCCTTTCAGGTTCTTCAAGCACCCTTTCAGGAAGGTTTCCGGTTGGGTATATGGCCGGGTGCGCTGGATCCTCTTTTTTCCCTTCATTCGGCTTGAGTTCCTTTTTGGATAAGAGTTCTGCCGCAAGCTTTCTGTATTCGGAAACACCGCTCAGGTTCTTCAATATCGCCTCATAATTTATTGCTGGTGGAAGTTTTTGGCTACTTGTTCTAGGATATGAGATCAAGGCGTCCAGGTATAGGCGCTGAGCAATATCTAAGGTTCGTCGAGGAGTATAGCCAAATAGGCTGTAAGCCTCGCTTTGCAGTGCTCCAATGTCAAAGGGTGTTGGCGGCATCTGCTGAAACTGTTTAACTTCCATGTTTTCAACTATGCAGTCCTTCCCTTTACAAGCGTTCACAACCGTGTCAGCCTCTTTTCTAGTTTCAATAATGTCCTTTTCATATTCAGCCTCGAAAACCTGATTACCGATTTCAACTTCAGCTTTAATCTGCCAGTACGGTGTAGGCACAAAACTTCTTATCGCCTTTTCTCTGGCAACCAGAAACCTTAAGGTGGGACCCTGCACTCTTCCTGTGCTTAGTGTAGCGTATTTTCCACTCCAGTCTTTTGCAGCCATTGTTAACGCTCTTGAAAGGTTAACGCCGTAAAGCCAGTCAATTTCGTGTCTTGTTTTTCCGGCCTCTATGAGGGCGAAATCTAGTTTTGGCAGCAGCTCCGCGTAGGATTTTTCCAGTTCCTCTTTGGTTAGCGTAGAGTACTTCATCCTTTTCGCAACGTTTTCCTTGTTGCCGCACGCGTATTTTAGTATGCAATATCCAATTATGCTCCCCTCAATGTCGTAGTCGCAAGCATCAATGTATGTATCAGCGTCCGTAGCTAGCTTTGATATTGTTTCAAGCCAAGCACGAGTTTGTTTAGCACCTCTCTCCGCCACGTAACGAGGAACCCATCTAAAACTGAAAACAGGATAATAATTTCTTCCGCTTTTCTCCTCGGCGACCGTGTATAAATGTCCAATAGCTGGCACGACAATTATCTGTCTATCCTTCTCAGCTATGTAGTAGGGAACGCCATTTTCTTCCATCTTCTTGGCTTTGCCTTTCAAGTCAAGGGCTGAAGCTATCCTTTGAGCGGCATCCGGCTTTTCTGTAATAATGAGCGTGTATTTTCCCATGCTGGCTGGACCACATCTTTGATGTTGAACGCTTCAATGATAACCTTTCAGTAAAAATTAAAAGTTTCTATTTGAATTCAGGGTGTGGACCTGCTTTTTAGGGTTCGCAACCGATAAATATGGCATAAGCATTACACCCTTTTTGTTGAGGAGATGAAAACTTGCCTCAAAGAGTTGTCTGCCACCAATGTGGCCACGTTTTGTACGAAGGAAGCGAACTTAAGCCTCCAGACGAAATTTTGCACAAACATAATGGGAAATGCCCTCAGTGCGGTAGAAAACTTGCTCTTATACCATTAAACGTTGAAGTAAAACCCATAAAATAACACTTTTCTATTTTGGAGGCGTAGACATGCGAAAAATCCAGCTTTACGAAATCCACAAGAAAACCGCGAAAATGACCGAGTTCGCCGGATTCGAAATGCCCTTATGGTATAAAGGAATCAAAGAAGAGCATCTTGCAGTACGAAACAGCGTAGGCATTTTTGACGTTTCTCACATGGGAAGAGTGATCATCACTGGGAGAGATGCCGTAAGCTTCCTAAACTATGTCATAACTAATGACACGACAACATTAACGCCAAACAGCGCCTTATACTCCGTCATGTGCAACGAAAACGGCGGAATAATTGATGATTTTGTTATAAGCTGCCTTGAAGAGGAAAAGTTTCTGCTTGTTCCAAACGCTACAAATAGAGAAAAGGACTTCAACTGGTTGGTTAAAAAAGCTGAAGGTTTTAAAGTCAAAATCGAGGATGTTTCAGATAAAGTGGCAATGTTTGCTGTTCAAGGACCTAACGCCGAAAAAACTTTACAGAAAATCTGCTACGCAAATTTAAACAAAATTGAAAGATTCAAATGCATAACAGCTAAATTAGCAGGTACTGATGTATTTTTATCTAGGACCGGCTATACAGGCGAAGACGGCTTTGAAGTTTATGCGTGGAACACGTCCCTAGACAAGCCAGACAACGCCGTAAAATTGTGGAACGCCATTCTTGAAGCTGGCAAGCCTTTCAGGATAGAGCCCTGCGGTTTGGGTGCAAGAGACACGTTAAGGCTTGAGGCCGGATTATGCCTATACGAAAATGACATAGACGAAAACATAACTCCATTAGAGGCTAGACTAGGCTTTGTGGTAAAATTCCAAAAAGACAACTTCATAGGAAAAAACGCCCTTTTAAAACAAAAGGAAGAAGGAATTAAGCAAAGACGGGTTGGACTGCAAATGATTGAGCAAGGCATACCAAGACAAGGCTTCAAAATATACAACGAAAAAGGCGATAACATAGGGCAAGTGACCAGCGGAACCTTCTCGCCACTGCTTAAATGTGGCATAGCAATGGCTTACATTCAAACACAATACGCCCAGGAAGGAAGCATCGTGAACATTGAAATTCGCAGAAAAATGGCTAAGGCAAAGATTGTGCCGTTTCCATTCTACGACGCCGAAAAATACGGATATAAAAGGAAGACAACCGCATAAAACTATTTAACCAACCGTAAGGGAAATAAAACACCTTCATAACCTTTATTGAAGAGCTGGAAATACGAATGGAAACAAGAAGCCCTTCCAAAAAAGAGTTAATAATTAACGGCATTAAAAGCTTTGGAAAACTCCGCCCAAAATTAAGCCACGCTACAATAATGACCATTACGGCTTTAACAATTATACTTTTTATAGCCTTTACTATACGTCTTTTTCCAATGCGTTGGGAAATAGACCCAGCAACTGGAAAATCAAATCTCCTACTGTCTGAGTTCGATCCATATTCCCATTACCGTTTCACTGAAAAAATAGTTAAAGATGGCTTCCTTTCATGGGCTATAGAAAACGAAGGAAAAGGATGGATTGACTATCAGAGATGGTATCCTCAAGGTTTTTATGTGGCTAAAGCCGCCTTTCCCGGACTTCCAATGACGGCGGCCTTCCTCTACGAAGTAATTTCTATGCTTGGCGTAAACATAGACTTGATGAGTTTCTGCGCAATTTTCCCAGCCATCATGGGAGCGCTGGCATGCCTCGCTATATACTTCCTCGGAAAAGATTTGGGCGGCAAACCAGTAGGCTTATTAGCTGCGCTTTTCTTGGCTTTTGAACCATCATATATTCAAAGGACATCATTAGGCTTTTTTGATGATGAAACCATTGGCGTGCTCTCCCTCATACTTTTCTCTTTCTTATTTCTGAGAGCCATTGAAGAGGATAAGCCAGTCAGCTCAACTGTAAAATATGCCCTCACCGCCGGCGCAATTTTGGGCTACTTCAGCGCCGGGTGGGGTGCAGCCTATTACCTCATAGGACTTATAACCTTATTTACACTAGTTTTGCTGATAATGAGAAGGTATACACGAAAACTTTTTCTTGCTTACGGCTTAACTTTCGGGTTTGGTTTACTCATCGCTATAAATGTTCCAAAGCTTTCACCGAACTATCTATTAACAAGCGCTATATTGCCAGTCGCCGCTGTTTTTGGTATGCTCTGCCTAGCGGAAGTTATAACTAACATGAAAAGAGCTAAATGGAAAGTTGTATCAGTTATAGTTTTTTCAGGCCTTGTTCTTGGCGGCGTCATGGCACTTTGGTATACGGGATACATGCAAGGCATAGCTGGAAAGTTCATTTCCGTTTTAAATCCCTTCACTCGAGAAGCTTCACCGCTTGTTGAGTCTGTTGCTGAACATAGGATATCCGCATGGGGCTCCATATACTACGAGTTCGGCATTATGATAATCTTCTTTATAATTGGATTATTCTTTATTCTTGGAAATTTAAACAACAGAAACCTATTTCTTCTCGTCTTTGGTTTGACATCGCTTTATTTTGCATGTTCAATGGTACGCCTTTTTGTGCTTATGGCTCCAGCCTTCTCCCTTTTAGCTACTGCTGGGATTAGTGGACTTCTGAAGCCCTTCGCAACGTTGCTGAAAGAGCCTCCAAGAATAAGTGTTAAGAAAAAGTTTGGGCTGGAGCGTGTTGGAAGGGAGTTCAGCGGCATGGCAGTGTTTCTAATATTTTTAATATTAATGGTGAACTTGGCTTTTCCAATGCCGAGAGTTTACACGCAAGCCTTCACGCCTACAACAATATCTGGGGGAAGCCTTTCAGTATCGCCACAGCACCTAAGCACGCCTGTAAAGGAGTGGATTGATATGTTATATTTGATGAGAACAAGGCTAAGCCCAAACACCGTTGTTTGCAGCTGGTGGGATTATGGATATTGGATGACAATATTGGGCAACGTTACCTCACTAGCGGACAACGCAACAATAAATACAACCCAAATAGAAAACATCGGCTTCATCTTTATAGCCAATGAGACACAATCAATGAAGATGCTAAAGTTATATAATGCATCCTATATCCTTGTATTCACAACCATTCACGCCGATTACGGCGAATGGATAAATGCTGGCGGCGACGAGGGTAAATGGATTTGGATGGCGGCCATATCTGGAAAGGCGCGTAGCCGCTTTATAGAGAGGGGCTTCATCTCTGATGGTGAAATGTGGAATGAAAAACTTGACGACGTAAGGACACTATTTGGAAACTACACTCTTGGAACAAATTGGATAGATACTAATAAAAATGGTCAGCCGGACAGCGGTGAACTTGAGCCGAATATTAGAGGACAGAACACGACAATTTACAAGCTGATGCGGTATGCTGTTGAAAGCTGGAAGCAAAAGCAAGGCAAAGGTGTTTTAACAATTGAGCTCCTCTATTTTACACCAGAATACATAGCTGGGTTGGATAATGACGGAAGCAAATATGGTAAAGTTGTTCCGCTTGTTTGCCTCTACAAAATTAACTGGGAAAAATATTACAGTGAACATCCAAGCGGGTAAGGGAAAAACATTTGTTTCCAAAGGTTCCTGATCAGCATAAGATTAGTAAGCCCTTGGTTCCAACGGGTTTAGGCGTTATATACGTTATTGTGAGCGCGGCTTACCTTTTCTTTCTGCACGCCCTCGGATTTGACGTCGAATCTAACGGTGGTAATGTTTCTACGGCTTTGACTTTGGCCGTTTGCATATTATTTGGAGGTTTTATGGGTTTGCTTGATGACTGGATGGATTTGCGTTGGCGTTACAAAGCTTTTTTCCCATTGGTGGCGACGGTTCCTTTGATGGCTTTGGCATACAGAGCTGGTGCACGTACGGTTATAACGCTCCCAATTGTAGGCACGTTGGATTTTCATATATACTATTTTTTTGTGCTAATCCCGTTGATTGTAACAGTTGCCACTAATACTATTAACCAGTTGGGTGGGCTAAATGGTTTAGAAACCGTTTGCCCTGCAATTGTTTTGATCGGACTCATGATTGCGTCCGGAGAAAAGGCCGTTTTATTAATTCTTCCTTTGGCTGTTTGGCTTCTGCTCGCCTTTTTCAATTTTCAGGGAAAGATTTTTGTTGGAAATACCGGCTCCTTTGCCATCGGGATTACTTTGGCAGCCTTTGCAATAATTTCCGATGTGAAATGGTGCTTGTTAATCTCGCTTATACCATACATAGTTAATTCTTCAATGATATTATTGAACTACTTCTTTTTCCGAACCAAGGCGAACGTTTCTTTCGATGGAAAAAGACTTTTCTCAGACCATAGGAGAAGCCTAATAACATTCATTACTTATAAACGGCCTATGACCGAGCGGCAAGTTGTTGCCATTATAGCTTTATTGGTTGCTGTTTCAACATTTATCGCTGTAGTCGCTCAAAGGTTCTTACTTTAGGCTTTGTGTAATATTTGTTATCACAAAAGGCAAAAATTAGTTGAGGGTAAGCTTAATCATGGATGTTGTTAAAATGTCAGTCTAGTTCGGAGTATACGCTTAATATGGAAACAGAGCAGCCAAGCCGCTCGAGAGGAAACGACTGGAATAGCGGAAAAGAACACTTTTATATTGCCTAACTATTATGCTGTTTTGTTGGCGGGTGAGTGGTGCCTCCCACCCGTTCCGCCATACAAACCCCGGCGTAGGGAGGTTAAAAATTGAAATTTAATAGTAAGGACTGGGCTTTAACAGCGGTTTTTGCAGCGCTCTATGCCGTAATTAACATTACACAGACAATTATGGGTGGTCCAATAACGTACGGGCCGGTTCAGTTACGTTTGGCTGACTGCCTAATAGCTTTGGCGGCATTGTTCGGTTGGCCTGCGGCTATTGGAGTTGGAATCGGTTGCTTCAGTAATGTATATTACATGCTTGATCCTGTTGACATTATTATAGGACCTATTGTGAACTTTGCGGCGGCTTTCGTAGTCTTTAAATTACGGAGACAGAGACTTTTGGCATGCGCTTCAGGCTCCTTTGTTGTTGGCGTTCCAATTGGTTTATACTTGTACTTCCTCTATGTGCAAGGCAACCCAGTTATCCAACAGCAGACGCCAAATTTTGGGACGCCACTGCCCTTATGGTCTGCTTTTGTCTTAAGTCTCTTAATCAGCAGTCTGGTGGCTATTGCTGTTATAGGGTTTGCTCTACTAAAAACACTATCAAGGCAAGGCGTCGTTGATTCTCTGAAAGCGCATGGACTAAAAGTGCTTGAGTAATAAATGAGCTGCTGATTACATGAAGCGCTCCAGTTTCGTTAAGCCTATTATTTCGTCGAAGTCCAAGCCTAATGCGTCTAAAACCTGGTCGAAGGTGGAGTGCAGATACGCTACATACTTGTCTACGTCTATCTCGTTTTTTGTTGCTAACTCGACTGGTTTTACGTGGGGATCGTTTACAACTTTTACAAAGCTTATCAGGTCTCCGGCTTTGAGTTCCATTCCGCTTTCTTTTAGGATTCTTGCAGCTTTCACGTGTTGTGGTGTCGTCTTTGTGTAACGTTCTGGCTCCTCGCCTAACACCACGTTGAAGGCCAGTTCGTTTAAGCTGTCCCATTCTCGCCTCTTCAGGCGCATGTAGCACTCACGTATTGTCTGGATAATGTCCTTTTTGGCTGCTTCAAAGTCTGCAGGTGATTTTACCGTGGCTAGACGTTCTTTCATTTTGTCGAAAGCATTTTTGATGAATATTGGTATGTGACGTTTCTTGCCGGTTAAGCCCTTAACGTCCACGCTTCCATCTTCTAAAACGCCTAGATAGTTCTTTTTGCGGGAGCTGAAGACTGCGTAACGATAAACCTTGTCCACGTCTAAGCCCATTTTTAACTCGCGTTCAGTCCACTCTTCAAGTTCGCGTATCTGCTCTTTTGACGGGTTTTTAAGAAAGACGCTGTCCGTGTCTCCGTAAAGCACTTGAATGCCAAGCTCTTCAGCCCTCTTAATTATTTGGGTTATGGCGTGTCTCCCTATGGCTGCTGTTGCTTCGGCTACTGGTGGACAGTATAAGTCGAAGGTTTCTGCTCCGAAAACGCCGTAGCTAGCGTTTAAAATGACTTTTAATGCGCCTTGGATGATATTGTACCAGCTTCTAACCTCTGGTGGCAGAGCCTTATCCTTTGATTTTGGCTTATACCATTGAACTCGCAAGTCTCTAAGCGAGCCTATTAGAAGGCTTTCTAGGGCGCGTTTTTTGCGGCAGACCCAGTGAGGTGTGTCTGGAACAAGGTTTGTTTGGCATTCCGTATGCCCGCACAATATGGACTGGTAGCCTAAATTCCAAACTTTTATTATTGAGGGGTAAAGGCTTGGGAAGTCCATGACGGCGACGTAGAAATGGACGCCTGGCACTGGTTCGACGACTATGGCACCCTTGTATTTTTTGCCTTTTATTATTGCTTTTGTGGTTGTCTTGCCCTTTAGGGCTAGTATGTCTTCAGCGTTTGGGATGAGCATGTTTTTTCTGCGGTGTTCCCGGTGCATGAAGTTCCTTATCCAGCGGGAGACGCCTTGTCGGCTCACATCCTCCATTGGCATACTGCTTATCCTAGACAAAGCAAGAATTAGTTTTAAGACGAGTTCATCTTCGAAGCTTGTGAGTTTGTATGTTATTTCAGCGTCTCTGAGGCAGTATTTCGCGAGCTCCGTGTAGGTTAATTCGCCTATGCCCTTCTCTAGCATTATCTTGTCTAAGCCTACAAGTGCCCTTCCAACATCGCCTAGGGTTACGTCTCGGTAGCGGTTGTTGAAGGCGTATATTTGTATGGAGCGGTTGAAGAAGAACTTGTAAAGGTCTATGTGAACGCCATATTTTAGGAGGCAAACACGCTTACCAATCTCAATTGGAATTTCATCCCTTTTAAAACCATGGTTTTCCGCCCTGTGCGCCAAATATCGCAAGTCGAAATCGTCACCGTTGAATGTTACCACAAATGGATAGTTCCACAAAACTTCAAAAACAGCCCTTATCAGCCTCTCTTCAGAGTCGAAATATTCAATCTGCACATCTGCCGGTAAACGTTCTGAGCCTTCGCGAACTCCCTCCCTTTTTAAGAGTAGAACTCGCTTTTGCATGTCTGAACCATATAGGGAGACGCAGACTATTGGGTAGGCTGCCTCACGCGGATCTGGCATCCTTGTCGGTATGGGCGAATAAACCTCAATGTCCAGGGCGACGTAGCGAAACTTTGGGGCTGGATATTCGAGGAGCATAGCCCACTGTTCAATGTATTGAAGCTCTTCGGCGTCAGCCTCCTTAAAAGTGCCAACAATTTTCTGAATCATCTTCTCTGCTTCTTCTAGGCGCTTTGGCACGAGATCGCCATTCTTGACTTCGTAAACCATGCCGGGCAAAAGTCCATGGTCATAAATGTAGGACTGGTAATATTTTATCTTTGACTCCCAGACTTTGATGGATTCTGCGGATAAGGGAATAGTTGCAACCTTTGTAAAGTCTTCTGGAATAATATCCCTTATGCAGCCCTTTGGGCGTCCACCAATAGCCAGCGGGTCTTTAGCCACAATCTTTGTCACTTTGACTGACTTTTCCAAGAGGGGGTCAAATTTTTCCTCAATTTCGAAGTGGTCGAAACCAGGATGCTTCATTAAACGGTCGATTTTTTCAAGATCATATGGTGAGAGGTTCGTGTAGCAATAGGGCTTGTGCCCAGTGTTATCATACCAGAAGTAGATTCGCCCAGAAACCGGCTCGTAAAGCTTGATTAGGACTTTTCCAGCTTTGCCATCATAAGTAGCTGAAACAAAATATGAAGGTGGAAGATTTTCCAGCACTGCTGGCGGGAAACCCTGCTGTTTTCGCTCTTTTTCTAAGGATTCCGTGAAGGGTGGGGCTTCCGCTTTTGGTTCTTGGGTCTTAGTCACTGATATTGAAAACTCGTCTAAGCGCCTTTGAGCCATAACCGCTCTTAACCTAACCTAAATATCACCCAACAGACTAAAAACCTTACTTGCCCCCTTCAGCAGTGTATATCGTGCTCTTCGCTTTTGACCTTCGTAATGAATTGCTTCAGCGTCATCATACCTATGTTCCCAAAACCATGTCTTCTGACAGAAACCTTTTTGGCTTTTAATTCACGTTTACCGAGGATTATCATATAAGGGATTTTCTGAACTTCAGCTTCCCTAATCTTATAATTAATTGTTGACTGACTTTCGTCAATTTCTGACCTAACTCCATTTGACTCAAGTTTTCATGGATTTTCTTAGCGTATGACAAGTATCTGCCTCCCACGGGTAATATTTGCACCTGCACTGGTGAAAGCCAAAGCGGAAGATTGCCCTTAAAATGTTCGAGAAGTAGGGCGAAGAATCTTTCTATTGTCCCGAGGAGGGCTCTATGAATCATGATTGTCCAGTGTTCCTTTCCATCTGGACCCACATATGTTACATTGAAGCGTTTTGGAAGGTTAAAGTCAAACTGGATTGTTGAGCATTGCCACTTTCTTCCAGAGGCATCCTCTATGTAAAGGTCGATTTTCGGACCGTAGAATACGGCTTCTCCGGGCATCTCCTTGCACTTTAGTCCTTTCTTTTTTAGGGCTTTTGCCAATGCTTTTTGAGCTTGGCTCCATTCTTCATCAGAACCCATGTATCTTTCTGGCTGGCTTTCATCTCTGGTTGATAGAAACACCTCATATTTGTGGAAGCTGAAACATTTGAGGATGCGCTCTGTAAAGTCCAAGAGTTTTAGGATTTCGTCTTCCATTTGTTCTGGTGTGCAGAAGATATGGGCGTCGTCTTGTGTTAACCCTCTAACCCGTAATAGTCCGTGCAGTGCGCCGGAGTGTTCATATCTGTAGACGGTTCCCCATTCTGCGTATCTTATTGGCAGTTCTTTGTAGCTTCTGGGTTTTGCCTTGTATATTTGTATGTGGAAGGGGCAGTTCATAGGTTTAACAACGTAAAGTTCACCGTCCTTCTCGAAAGTGTACATGTTTTCCCTATAATAATCCAAGTGTCCGGAAATTTTCCAAGGTTCTCCTCTTGCAATGTGTGGAGTACAGACGAGCTCGTAGCCGCCTTTAATGTGTTCTTCCTCCCAGAAGTTTCTGATTATCCTTCGAACAGTTGTGCCTCTCGGGTGCCAAAGCACTAGACCTACACCAACATCTTCGTTTATAGAGAACATATCCAAGCGTTGGCCGAGAACTCTATGGTCTATGTCCAAATGCTCTTTTGTTTGCGCTTTGTTTTCCAAAATTTCAGCGGGGCTTTTAGGGGCTGGATTTTCGCTTACAAAACGTTTAGACTTGTGTTTCTAAATACCCCATTTCAACCACAAAGTCAACAAGTGCCGCGGTTCTATTTATCCTTTGTTCTGCTGGAAAATGTGCGCATTACCGTTTCATGGAAACTTTTAATCCTTAAAGCGCTTTTCTATTGCTGTTTAGCCGAGTGAAGGGAATGCTTAGAGAGGCTTGGTCTCTGGCCATTGAAGCCTTAAGTTGGATGGAGAAAGCGCAAATAAGCGAGCGTCTAGCCATAGCCAGAACAGCAAAACAACTGGAAATAAGCGATATTGACGCTTTACGCTTTGCCCACGGTCTCGTTTGTGAAACTGTTCGGCGTCGCAATCTTATAGACCGCTTTATAAACGAGGTTTTGAAACCCAAATCCATAAATGAGTTTACATTGGGCGTCCAGTCTTTTTTGAGGCTTTATGTCTACCAGATGAGGGTTGCCAAAAACTGGGGGAAACTTGACGTTGAAGAGGCGAAAAATATTGTACAACTTGCCCGTTCAATTTTGGGTTGGAGAACTCTTCACAGCGTTGAACCCTTTCTAGGATTGCTTTTAACAGAAAGCCCGAACGCCATTCTAAAAAGCGTTAGTGACGAGGAAAGAATTGGACTTTTAACTTTCCATCCAACATGGTTTGTGCGGTACTGCTTCAAACTTTTTGGAAGGAAAGAAGCCATAAACATGTTTGAGGCAAACCTAAAGGCGCCTCCAACCTATATAAGGTTTAACACATTGAAAGGGGATGAAAATGAAATTTTGGCAAGGCTAGCTGAAGAAAAGGTAAGAGTTAAAAAAATTGAGGGGTTACGCTATGCTTACAAGGTTTTGGGCACAAAAACCCCACTGACAAGAACAAAAAGCTTCAGCGAAGGCTTATTTTACATTCAGGACAAGGCTAGCTGTTATGCAGCTGAAGTGGCAAACCCACAGCCGGGAACTGTGCTTTTAGACGTTTGTGCTGCTCCAGGTGCCAAAACCACCTATTTGGCTCAACTTATGCAAAACTGCGGCGCAATTTATTCGGTAGACTTTTCGAGACGTAGGCTGGGTGTGTGGAAAAGTGAGGTTGCAAGGATGGGTGTGGAAATTGCCGAGCCAATAATTGCTGATGCGTGCAATCCGCTGCCGGTCTCCATCGAGGCGGACTTGGTGATTCTAGACCCACCATGCACAAGCACCGGAGCCTTCGCAAAGCTTCCATCAGCCAAATGGAGGCTTACACAACGCTCAGTTGAAAAGATGGCTGAAATCCAGTGGCAAATGCTAGAAAACTGCGCAGAAAAAGTCAAGCCAGGAGGCACACTAATCTATTCCACATGCAGTATAACAATCGAAGAAAACGAAATGCTCATAGAACGATTCTTAAAATGGCATCCAGAGTTCTCGCTGACTGAAATAACCCCAAAAATTGGGCTTCCGGGACTTAGGAACATGGAAAAATGCCAGAGGCTTTACCCCCACATCCACGATTGCAATGGCTTTTTCATCGTAAAGCTGTTAAGGAGCAAACCATAACGAAACTTTAAAGAGGTAGCATAATTTGAAAGATGTAGATTGATTGGGAGAATTGTAAAGGTTGAGGGTGAATGCTCAGCGGGACATCACGTTGGAGAAGGGTTCGATTTAACACTTTACTCTGAAGAAGCAAGCAAAAGCCTTAGAGCTCCCAACATTTGCAGTTTCTTCTATGACTCCATTTTCCCGTATCTGATGACCTTGCAATTTGGCGGAGCCTTCCCATGGGAAGAAAACAAAGACACCTTCACTTCAGGCTGTCCAGACCGACAAAAAGTTACAATAGAAATTAAAAGAGTTAAGAAGTGAAAAGGAGTTTTACCCTCTTCTCGCTTTTTCTATACCACATAGCACCTCAAAAACCACTTTGGCAGCCTGTGCAGCCGACACTCCACCATCATAGTTTGGCGCAATTTCGACCACATCAAAACCAATAACGCGTTTATCACAAACATCGCATAAAATGTCTAGCAAAGTGTAGCTTTCAAGACCGTCGGGTTCTGGATTTTGCACTGCTGGAGCATAAGCTGGATCCAGAACATCCATATCCAGAGACACATAAACACTTTTCACATCGGCTAGTTTCCGCTTCAAAACCCTCAGCGTCTGCTCCAACCCTTCTCTCCTAATTTGCTGGGCTGTTATGAACTCAATTCCAGCCTTATTAGCATAGTCAAGCTCCTCTCTGCAGACAGCCCTTGTGCCAACTTCCAAGATTTTAGCTGGTTTTAGCTGCTCATTTAGTCTCCGCATAAAGGTTGTGTGGGAAACCTTCAAGCCCATAAACTCGTCCCTCAAATCAAGATGGGCATCAAAACTCAAAACAGCCGTCTTGGAAGCTTTGCTGCCAAAACCTTTTAAAATGCCAAGCGTGACCGTGTGCTCCCCACCAATAGTAACTGGCGTTTTCCCAGCCTCAAAGATTTCGCCAACAACCCCAGCAAGTCTTTCAAGGGTCTGCTCCGTGTCTGCGGAAACATGCAAATCGCCTAAATCATGAATAAGCAATTCTTCAATATCTATGCCGCTGCGAAAACTGTAGGTTTCAATGTTTAGGGAAGCCTCCCTTATAGCGTTGGGACCAAATCTAGCCCCCGTCCTATATGTACTGGTCACATCAAAAGGCACGCCTAAAACCACGTAGTCGGCTTCGTCGAAGGTTTTTTGAAAACCGCTGAAAATTGTGGAGTGCGAAATATACAAATTGCGGTAGCCCACCCTTTAATCCTTCCAGCTAGATAGATAACTTAAAACAGTTACCCTCGAAGTTTTAAACTCTTTTGCTTTATTATTCCTCATAAAAAGGTTTAAAACGAAAATATCTCAATTCGAGGGTATACTTAGACTAAAATGCCTCATCAAAGCATATGATTTATTAACTATGTGTGTTTCAATTTAATGCATTAATTTAGATAGCAGGGCGACAGACATGGGATTCAAGTCGAGGCTTAAAAATGAGAATATGGGTTTGTATTTAACCTCAATTTTTTACGCTGCTGCGGGCATCATCTGCTTTATTGTGTTAGCCGCAATAGATCTAGAGCTGGTTCATATAGGCCTGATTGGCATAATAAGTTTAGCCACAGCTTACGGTTTGATAAGGCGTAGGCGCTGGGCCCTCTGGAGCGTTTTCGTCCTCTTCTTTACGAATACGACTTTTGCTGTTTCCATGCTCTACTACACAGTGGGTGGTGACATTCTTATCGATGCAGCCATGATTTTATACTTGGTTCTAACATGGATTGCGACAATTTTTCTGGCTGCTAGAAGGAAGAAGCTCGAATTTTAAACATTAATATTCCTTAAGCTTCTTAAAAGGTGAACTGTGACCTCCTCCTCTGCATCCACAAACTGCTGGTTTTTGGGGATTTCTATGAATCCGTCAGCCCTTAATAGGGTTGTTATGGCTCCAGAAAGCCCAGTTGGAACAGGTTCCGCTACGAACCGTTGTCTTTCGTCTCTTTTTAGTTTCACCATAATAAATGTACGTCTCCCCCTTGCTGAAAACATCCGTGTTGACGAAAAGGCCTTAAGAGTGGCAGTCTCCACCGTTTGTTTTCCAGCCATTCGTTTTATTATTGGGCGCACAAGCAAGTAAAATATTAACAGCGCAGAAGTTGGGTGTCCGGGAAGAGCGAAAACAGGCTTGCCATCCAAAACAGCAACCGTTGTTGGCTTTCCCGGTTTGGTAGCTATTCCGCAAACAATCACGCCTGGTTTTCCAAGAAGGCTGAGCGTTTGGGGAATGACATCTTTCGGTCCTACAGAGACTCCGCCCGAAGTCACAACAACGTCTGCCAACGTTAAAGCTCTTTTTAATGCATTTTCAATTTCATTCGGGTCGTCTGGGAAAACTCCCAGATAAACTGGTTTTCCGCCGCTTTCCACGACGGCTGCACTTAGGCTGTAAGCGTTAATATCATAAACTTTACCGGGAGCTAGTGATTTCCCTGGCTCTGTCACTTCCTCGCCTGTGGATAAAACTGCCACCCGCGGAATTTTGTAAACCTTGACTTTTGAAAATCCAACCGCTGCGATGGCTCCAATTTCTCTAGCACCTAAAAGCTGTCCTCGCTTGGCAACCATTCCGCCCCTTTTTATGTCTGCTCCAGCCTTCATAACGTTTTCATCTTTTGCCACTGCTGCATAAACGTAGACTTCGCCGTTTTTTCGCTCAGTTTTTTCAGCTATGATAACGGCGTCTGCGCCTTCCGGAATTGGCGCGCCAGTCATTATTTCTGCTGCTGTTCCACGTTCCACTTTCACTTTTGGCATTTCACCGACGTTAACCGTTCCGCAAAGCATCAGCTTTACCGGTCTATTCTCATCTGCGCCAAAGGTGTCTCCCGCTTTAACGGCATAGCCATCCACTGTTGAGCGGCTGAAAGGTGGAATATCCAATGGGGCTATAATGTTTTCCGCTAGGACTCGATTGCAAGCCTCCAAAAGGGGGACTTCTTCTACACCCAGTGGTTTAGCCTTAAAATGCTTTTCTATAGCTCTTTTCGCGTCCTCAAAAGTGAAAAGTCTTCTAAACATTTTCATTGAAAACCTCCAATGCGTCAAAAAGGTGAACTGGAACGGTTTCGTCATCCTCTAGTCCATCGCGGTTTTCAGGCACAATAATGTAGCCGTTGGCCCTCGTCAATGTTGAAATTATGCCGGAGCCCCTAGCACTTATAGGCTCAGCGTAAAACTCTCCATTCTGCTTGAAAACACGGACTCGAACAAAGGTTTTTCTCCCAAGGACTGTTGATGTCCGCCTTGTTAGTCTCGCCACCACAATAGGTCTAGACTCGTTTTCAATGCCCAATATTCTGAGGATTAGGGGTCTAGCGAAAACCTCAAAGCCAAAGAAGGCTGCAACTGGATTACCTGAAAGCACTATTATTGGCTTACTATCTACAACGGCTAGGGCTGTTGGCATGGCTGGGCGCATTGCAATGCCATGGACAATAACGCCTGGTTTGCCAAGCTCGTTTATGGCTGTTGGAACTAAGTCGGATACCCCGACACTTGTGCCGCCAGTAGTTACCGCTACATCCGCCTTTTTCAACCCATGCTTTAGTTTTTGTTTAATTTCATCAATATCGTCTTTGGCTATTCCCAAGTCTATAGGTTCGGCGCCCAGCTCATGGCATAAGGACGCGAGCATAATCCTATTTGTCTCATATATTTGGTCTTGCCTTAGCTTTTCTCCAGCTTCGACAAGCTCGTTTCCGGTTGCCAAAATTGCCACTTTCGGTTTTTTAAAAACTGGCACTTCGCTTATACCGAGCGCCGATATTAGGGCTAAATGATGGGGTTTTAGGCGTGTTCTGGCTTTCGCTGCAACCTCGCCCTTTGCTATGTCTTCTCCCCGCTTTGAAACATTTTCGCTTGGCGTGACAGCCGTCCAAACCTCTATTAGGCTGTCACCGACACGCCTAACATCTTCCAACATTAAAACAGCGTCTGCCCCTATTGGTAAACGATTTCCGGTCCAAACTTGCTTAGCTTCGCCCTTTTTCACTTCGCTTCCACTCGTAAGTTTTAGGGTTTTTGGTTTAAACTGGGAAGCCCCAAAAGTGTCTCTGGCTTTAACGGCATAACCATCAACAGCAGAACGGTCAAATCTCGGCAAGTTTTCCCCTGCGATTAAGTCGTCTGCCAAAACACGATTAAGCGCATCCCATATGGGAACCAATTCGATTTTCCAACGCCTAAATTTTTGGTTATCGAAAAAGAGTTTTTTCGCTTCCTCAATTGTTGTTAGTTTTTGGAAGCCCCTTAGCCTAACCAAAATAAAAGGCCCCTATAATCAGCACACAAACTTAATAAAAAAGGTATCGCAAAGAAACTTTGAACTTAGGTTTTAATTTCTTTTCTTAGGATGTCCCGCATTTTTATGGCGTCCACGTCTAACACTGGGCTCTCACTTATTATGACGGGGTTAAGCCTAAAATTGGCTAAGACCCTTGCGAGCATCTCAAATTCTGGTCCATAGCCAGCCTCATCCATGGTATGGTGGCATCTTTCCCCCTTATCAGTGAACTCAACTTTTGTGAAGTGGCAATGCATGTTTTTGACAGCCTCGGTTCCCAAACGCCTCTCGATTTCTTCCACAACTATGCAGAAGTCGTTAACAGTTTTGAAGCGTCCATGGTCCCTCGCGTGCAAGTGCGCCCAGTCTATCACAGGCTGGGTTTGCTCAACCTGTTCGCATAAAGCTAAAACTTCTTCTAAACTGCCAAACTGGGTCGGCTTTCCCATAGTTTCAGGACCAATCCGCACATCTGTTATGCTAAGAGACCTCAGCCTTTCAACAACGTCTTTTAGAGCCCCGAGGCATGCCTTAAAAACGTCTTTGGGAGGTTTTCTTCCATAAAAACCCGGATGAAAGACAACAATTTTAGAGCCCATCCATTTGGAAGCGGCGGCACACGCTATTAGGCGATCTTTGCTGGCTTCAACAGTTTCCTTCTCGCCGCACAAGTTTATGAAGTAAGAACCGTGAAGGCTTAAGAGGACATCGTTCTCCTTAGCCTTCAATCCAAGGTTTTCAGCTTCCTCCCTCCGCATTTGGGGCTTCCCGCCCCAACGCACAGCTTGGTACTCAAAAGCATCCAACCCCTCTTCCCGCAAGAGTCTCGGGATATCCGTTAAGGAGGCTTTCATAGCCCTAAAACTTGGAGGAACCCCCGCCGGACCGAATCTTGGACGGTCAGCCATTCAAGAGCCTCTAACTTCTCTTTGCCTTCCTAAAGCGATAACTTTTTCGCGTTAAAAATCCATAAAAGATCACCGCCAAGGCCGAAACCCAAGCTGCAACATTTTGAAAAACGATATATTTACCGATTGGAGGCAAATTCACAAGAGGCTTAACTAGGCCTACAAGGGCCGAAACGAAACCTCTCAAAGTTGGGGCAGCAGAAATTATGGCATTATTTATTGATGAACAAAGCCAACCGATGGGACCAAGAGCTTCAACAAAACCTTTTAAACCATTATTAACAGACTTTACAAACTCAAGAAGGGGACTATTTCCGCGATAAATGGTTGAAAAAGTCCCATATATAAGCCCGGGAAAAGCAACAACTGAAACTAGTAGAATTAAGGATGAAAAAACCAAAATTGTTATTATAGCGCTTTTTATCGTCGCCCTTGCAAAGCTAACCTTGTTCCGGATGTAAGAGATCCCTTTAATCCGTAAAATTCCAGATTTCATCTTTGCGAATAAATTCCTTACAGCGCCACCTGCTATGAAAGTGAACTCTTTCCCTGTTTTTTGGTCTTGCTCCTTCCTTTGCGGCTTAGTTTTGGGTTTTCCTTCAGGCGGTTTTTGAGGCTGCATAGCTGCATATTTTGTCATGCAAATCCAACTGAAGGCAAGGGTTATAGTAACTGATAATGGAACGAGGTGAAAGAGCGGACTCACAACGATAGTTATCGTCCAGCCAGTCCATGGAATTTGGAAACTTCCTTTCAGAGGGTTTTCTTCCCTTACTCCGAGGGAAATGGCAAAAATGACAATGGCATATTCAATTAGGGAAGTTATTATGAGAAAAAGTATTATTGCCATTAAACCCTTAAGAGATGCCCACCGAACTATCAGACGTTTAGACAATTAACCACCACTTGTGCTTCTTTAAATTTGCTTTAAAAATATAGGGAATCATGTTAAAAAACGTGACTGTTGTAACTTTGCTAATCATATAGCTTAGTCTAACGTAATGGAAATTCATGCCCGCACTTTGGACATTTTGCATAGCTGCACTGCACGGTTGATGGGCACCCTGAACATGCAAAGGCTCTTCCGTAAGATATGTCAAACGTGAAGCCGCACTTAGGACAGTGTACAGGCCTTTTTGTTTTTAAGCCCATTTAGTGCACCATTCAAACGACGAGCGCAGCAATACTTTAAAACCTTTCGAATAAACGTGCCTTTATGGAAAGTTTTAACAGTAACAAGTTTTAAATTAATTTTGAGCCTTTAAATGCTGGTTTAAAAATCTCGGTACGGGAAATTGATGCAAACTGAAAAACTTGAAAGGATGAAGCTATATAAAGACTTGCATGTTCAGGTTTTCTTAAATAAATTTATAAGCGGCGAAATAAGCGAGCTACAACCCACCTTCGATCCAAAGTTTGGTTATAGATATGCTGAAGTTGAAGCAATCTTGGGGGGTTCCTCAAAAGTTGAGGATTTCTTGAACAAGCTTTATGAAACAAAAGTTATAAAGCGAAAGCTCTACGACAAGATATTATACTGTCCAAATTGCGGTTCCCAGAACATTTCAACTCACTATTGTTGCCCATACTGCAAATCCTTCAACATAAAGAAAGGCTCACTTATCGAGCATGTTAAATGTGGTTATATGGATGTTGAAGAAGACTTCAGAAAGGGCAAAAAGCTTGTCTGTCCTAAATGCCGCGAAGAACTAAAAAAACCAGACGTAGATCATAGGAAGGCTGGAATATGGTGCACATGCAAGGACTGTGGTAAAAGCTTTGACATACCTGTTATAAAGCATTTTTGCAGAGATTGCCAAGCCGGCTTCACTTTTGAGGATGTGGAAATTCGAGATGTTTACACGTATACATTAAATGAAGAAGTGAAAGGCGAAATAACAGCAGGATGGATTTTTGTTGCGCCAATAAAAGAGTTTCTCATCGAGAGCGGGTTTGTAGTGGAGGCTCCAGCCTTCTTAAAAGGCAAGTCGGGTGCGAACCATATGTTTGACATATCCGCCTATAAAAAGGGAAACGCTAGAAAAGTGACCGTGATGGATGTGGCAACTGCAACAGAAGACGCGGTTTCAGAACAGCCAGTGATAGCCTTATTCGCAAAAATATACGACGTGGCGCCAGACAGCGCCATCCTCATAGCTATCCCAAAGCTAGGAGATAACGCAAAAAAAATGGCTGATCTTTACAACATCAAAGTTATAGAGGGAAAAAATGCGAAAGGAATAACAAACGCCCTTAAAGAGAAATTATTTTAGAAACCCCCAAGCATTACTTAACTAAGGAGACCGCGATATTTCCGGCTTCTGTGATAACTTTAACCATATAGGCACCTTTAGGCCAAAGTATGTCTTCCCTAAGGTAATAGGCAGTTTCGCCGGAGTTTAGGAATCGGTTTTCCTCGTAACGAACATGATGGGTGGCGTTGATTACCCATAAAGAAACAATGTGAACTGTTGTTATGCCAACATTTCTAATCTTTATAAGAACCCCATTAAAAATTACTTGTACTCCAAAAAAGTCCAAATAAATTGTCGTCTGGGTTGTATCTGGCCCTGAGTCATTGATTATTAAATTTAGAATACCGTTGTTATCGATATAATTTTGCCAGTTAAGCAAAGTTACATTATAATATTTGAACGATGAAGAAATACCAAACTGGGCAATTACATCTCGCTGTCTACTTATCCGGTTATAAGCTTTTAAAATCAAAGTCTCAAGGTTATCGCTTGCTTTTACACGAAGGCTAACATTTATAGACCTTATAGAACTTGGCAAAAAATTTCTAATGTTCGCTGTAAATTCTCCCATTATACTTAAAGTAAAATCGCTGCCATTTTGAATACTGAATTTTAACTCGATTAGATCGGCTTTAAAATTAAAGGGATTAGAGGTAGATTTAACACATGTAACCTTTAGCCTCCATTCGCCATTATAATCAATATAACGGTTAATGTTAGATGTTATGTTCTTTCTTAACAAGAAGTCGTTCGTCCCTATAATGGAAGAGGTATATCCGTCCTCTCCGACTTCGGAGTATCTACCAGCCTGGTAATCATAAAGCTGGAATACGGCTGTTACTGAGTCACTTGTAGAGCTGCTGTCTATAGCCAAAGTGGCTTGCGTCCAAGAGGCCAAAGTAACATTTCCTAAAAATTCAACTTCAACCCTATGTTCTAAATCCATCTCGTAAGTGCAGTAAATGCAGTATTGGTAATTATTGTGCTGCGAGTCGGTTGGATTGCTTGGCGAATTATAATTATTAGAAGTATCATAGTGTCCTTGATCCGCAAAGCCTTGTGTATAGTAGAATCTTATGGAGTTATTAGGTATTATCATCAGCACATATTGAGTGTCGGGTTCCAAGATTGGCGGAGAAGAGAAAGTAGCTGTCCACCACTGCAACGTTGCAGAAATAGAAATGGACTCTGTTATTGCTATTATCTGCATGTCACTGTGGCGTACAATTATACATTTTACATTTCTTGTTCCGCTGCTGCTGCGCCCATAAAAAGAGATGCTTTTGGCGGTTATGTAGGCTGATGGTGAAATGAAAAGGCTACCGTACATTTGATTCCCTCCGACAGAAACATAATTTGTGCCAGTAGCAGTGTTACCTAATACATCTGTTAAATTTTCAGATGAGTAGCTGCCAAAGATAAGGTATATGTTATCATCGTTTTTTAGATCATCTACTGAACCATCAATGTAACTTGTTAACCCTAGAATTGTATACTCGGATGGTGACGATGATATAAATGCGTTATTATAAGTGGATTCTTCAACGAAAGTTTGATAAGCATTATCTTGGGGATGCCAAGTGTCCTCATAAGTTCCTCCAATACAGTGACCTATTTCTAAGATATATTCGGTGGTGCTAGTAAACCATGGAGATTTATCGCTGGCGTAGGTTATTTCGATTTTCTCTTGCGCTTTTTCCCAGTCTAGCTGATTCATTTGATAGCTCCATAAAACTACGTTAGCAACTATAACTGTAATTAGAATTAGGCTCAGCATTACAACTAGAACATTACTTACGCCATACTTATCTTTGTTTAGCCTTTTATGGCGCCTTGTAATAGCCTCCAACATGGGTTCCCCTCATTGTTACAACATCTAAATGGTACAGGATATTTGATGTCCAACTGTAAGTGATGTTAAGCCAGCCGTGGTCGCCCAATTCCAGTTCTAGGGTTGGCGACGAACAGCGGGTGTGGTTTATGTAAACTGTGGATACCCGTATTGGCACTTTTCCAACATTGCGAAGGTAAATGCTTATTTGACGTGTTCCAGTAGTAGTCGCATCGTTGAACCAGACGTCTTCTATAATTAGGCGTTCGCCCATAGTTTCGCGAAGGTTTGTTGTTATGACGTATGTGGTGGTGGCGGCTATCGACATAGCGGCAACAGCAACAACCATAAGAAGCAAGTTGCTTAATACCGGGGTTATGGCCCGCTTGTCTTTGAAAAATCTCAAAAACCTCAGCATATTCACCACGGATCACCTCATAGGAGGAGTCTTATGGCTAAGTAGCCGCACACCATCATCACCAGACTATGCTTCAGCCCGGCACTTACTGTGCCCTCACCCATCTTTCCAGCCACCAAACCGCCGAAGAAGCCTTGAATCGCAGTCATATGCAGAAATAGGCGTTTTATTTCCGCCGGCGTCATGATGGCTGTTCCAAGGATAGGCAATCCTTGTATTTCCACAAAGAAAGATTTGAAAAGTAACACTATGGTGAATAAGAAGACAAAGAAAGCTACATGAATTATGGCAATATATGGTCTTGTACGATTTCGCCGCTCTTTGTGAAGGATAAGGGTTGACTGGATAAACTTGCCCATCGGGTCGAAGACCTTCTCCACGTGTCCGCCAGAGCGATTAGCCTCAATTATGAGCGGTATGGTTCTATGTATAAGAACGGTGTTAACTCGCCTAGCAAATGCGATCAGGGCTTCTTCCAAAGTCATACCCCAAGAGATTTGAGCATTCACCTTCCGTAGCTCAGCCGTTAAAGATCCGAAATCCCTTTTCGCCGCTTCATCCAAAGCTCTGGGCAGGGTCATGCCCGTTTCCTGTGCTTGCACGATGCTTCTGAATAGGTCTGGTAAGTGCTCGTCTATGGTTCTCTTCCACCTATAATCGATATAGTTCATGATCGTTGGCGGTGTGAAGGCTGCAATAACGGCGAAAAACACAAACTCGTCAAAAATTGTTGTGCTCCAAGCCGTGAGAAAACCGAAAACTATTATTGAGATTGCTAGGATGCCTGACAAAACCCAGACAATTTTTTTGACTGTTTCCCCAACTTTTGGCATACGCACCCTACCACTTTGGCGAGACAGCATCTAATAGTAGTAGGAACATGATTGAGCCCGCAGGAATCCCGATGTAGGTTAAGATGTTAAGTAAAAGGTCTGGACTTAAAATTCCAAGACCGCCACCACCCATCATAGCCATAACAGCCAGCATGATTATGAGAAGTAAGGGTCCAGTGACAAGTATAGCCACATAAAACTCTGAAAGCATAGCTAAGGTGTCTGAAAATTTGCGGAGGCTTATCCTCTTTAACCTCATATGCTGCTTCGACTTCTCTCTCAAATATGCAGCAAGGTTACTTCCAGAGTGAATTGTTGAGATAAGACCTTCAATCATTTCGCGAAACCTTTCAGAAGGTGTCCGCTTCGAAGCTTGCTCCAAAGCCGAAATTATGTCCAAGCCGAAGAGGCCCACATCCCTAATGATGTTCTTTGCCTCTACAGAAACCGCCAATTGAATTGGAAGATTCGAAAGGGAATAGAAAATTTTCTCCGGTGGAACGCCAGCACTAGCCAAAATTGACATATAACCAGTCGTAAAAGCCAGCTCGTCTTCGAGTTCTCTCTTGAACTTGTCAGCTCGATAAACTGGGTATATATAAAATCCAAGAATTGAAAAGGCGACCGCGAAGAGGCCTCCACCAAAGCCGAAAAGGAAGGCTGGGAAAAATGGCACATCAAACATGAAAATCAATAGGCATGGAACTAGCATAAAGGTGGCAATCGCGATTATGAATGTTGAAAATACTGTTAGGCTTATGTAAACCCTGAAACCAATCTTAAGTCCAGCCCTTTGTAAGTGCAAACTCAGATCTTCAAAAAGGGGTAAGATTCGGCTGATTTTGCCGCCCACAATCCCATAAGTAACTGATTGGAGGCTCCCAGTCCTAATTTTCCTTCTTCCGTTCGCACCTGAAACTTCTGAAGAGCGGATTTTCGATGTAAATTGGTTTAGCTTTAACAGAACCTTTTTAAAGGCTTCCGCGAGATTTTTGTTTTTCATTTCATTTCCATCCTCGCCTTCTGATAAACACGCGATGGATTAGCGTAGTATTCGCGAATTATATTGGCGACTTCTGTATGTCTGCGGATACCCCTCTTAACCATCCATTCCAAGACGGTTTTTCTGCAGCTCAGCTCCCGCTTAACATCCTCCTCACTCATATCCCTCTCTTTCACGTGTTCTTCGAGGAAGAAGCTGCGTCCCAGAAACTCGAATTTGTCCTCACTGGCTCTCCATCTGAAAATTTCCTCCGTCATTAACTCCTTTGTTTTAGCGTTTAAACCAACGACTTCTGCGGTGGTAAGCGTTCTTCTTGCTGGTTTTCCTTCGATTTCGGTCCTTGCCAATACCAGTACAACGTCAATCATGGCCATGAGAGACTTTGGAATATTCATAGGCTCTGATTCAAGGCGATTTATTACGGCTTCAACAGATTCAGCGTGGATTGTACACATGCCCAAGTGACCCGTTGCCATAGCTTGGAAAAGCGTGTAGGCTTCCTCCCCCCTGATTTCGCCGACAATTATGTAGTCCGGTCTCTGCCGCACAGCGGCCCTTAAAAGGTCGAATAATGTTATGCTTCCCTTGTCTTCATACCCAAAACTAAGCCTAACAACTGAGGGGATCCAGTTTTCATGGGGTAGGTTAAGCTCTTGCGTGTCTTCAACGCTGACTATCTTCATTTCTGGTTTTATGAACATGGATAGGCAGTTCAGCATTGTTGTTTTTCCTGCTGCTATGCCCCCGGCAACTAGCACAGAAGCCCTGTTCTCAATGATATACCACAAGTATGCAGCCATATCTGACGAAAGCGTATTGAAGGCGATTAAGTCTGAGATGGTCAGTGGGTCAACACGGAAACGGCGGATGGTAAATGTTGAACCTCTGCGAGTGATTTCGTTCCCATAAGTCAGTTGTATGCGGCTTCCGTCTGGAAGCGAGGCATCCAAAATTGGAGAGGCGATCGAAATGTTTTTTCCAGCCAAGTATGCTAGGCGAATTATAAAGGAGTTTAGCTCTGCCTCATCATTGAAAATTATGTTTGTTGGCAGAGACTCGTATATACGGTGCCAAACGTAGATGGGTATGTTTACTCCGTCAGCTGATATATCCTCAATAAGGTGGTCCTTCATTAAGGGGTCTATCTTCCCATATCCAATAAAATCCCTTGTAACATAGTAAAGGAGCTTGTCGACGGATTCCGGCGGGACTTTGATGTGGTATTTTTTGATTATTTGGGCTGTTTTTTCCCTTAGGTATTTTTCTGCTTTTTCCTTTGTTTCTATTTCTTTTAGGTTTATGTCTATCTCTTCCATTAGAAGGTTTTTGATCTCTTTCAAGAGGCTTTCGTCTTCTTTTTGCAGTGTTGGCTCTATTACCTCGTATTGGTTTTTCTGGGTTTCCGGGTCTTTTATTATGGCGGCGTACACGTATGGCTCTTGTATTGGATAGACTTCTCTAAAGATAGTTGGTTTTCTGGCTTTTCCTTCAATTATTATGCCTAGCTCCGTCTTTTCTTCTGTTTTTTGAGTTTCGGGCATCTGTTTCCCTTTATAGCGTTTAGGGTGGTAGCTGGGTTTCAATAAAAATATATGTCGTAAGTCTTAATAAGTTATATGCATGCTAAATCCTTACCGAACTTAACAACGCAAAATCGCTAAGAAAAAGTCGCTATTACTTGTATCGAGCTCTCCGCTTCTGCCTCTTCTTCTTCTGCCGCCTCATCCTCTTCTTTTTCCATTTAGCCCTGATTTCCAGCACTCTCCATAAAGGATTAAAACTCACTCTATTGTGGCGTGCCTGCGCCTTAAATCTTCTTCAGTTGTCCCCATGCGATGCATAAGCTCCACAATCAGACCATCCAAAAAAACCATACAGTTGTTCTCGAAAATGCTTCCAAGCGGGGTTAAGGGCTCTCTTTCACCCATTAACTGCCTTGCTAAATAATCCTCCTCTTTAGGCCATCCAGCCTTAGTTCTACCTTTAATCGTCACAACCAAGTCGGCTATACGACCCAAGGGAGACTCCGGAAACGATGTTATTGCAACAACAGTTGCACCAATTTCTTTTGCCGCTGTGCTCGCTGTTAAAACCATTTTCGTTGCGCCCGTCCCTGAAATAGCTATTATAAGGTCTCCTTTTTCCGCCGCTGGCGTTATTGTTTCGCCTAAAAAGTAAACGTTAAAGCCCAAATTCATTAGACGAAGGGCGAAGGCTCTTCCTACGAAGCCGCTTCTGCCCATGCCGACAACGAATATCTTCTTGTTTTTTGCGCCTAAAAGTATATGGATAAAGCGTTCAACTTCTTTCGGGTTAAGCTCTTCGATGGAGCTTTTAATCCCTGAAATGATTTCCTCTGCCGCCGCCTTTAACCATTCCAAGTTTTCAAGCTCCGTGAAACCCTTTACACGGAAGTCTGTGTTAAAAGTCTTGCGGTTAAACCAAGCCCGCTACAATTTCTTCTAAACGTGGGATTGGAAGGTATAAGCGGGTTAGGATAGAGATGGCTAAAATGCCCACGGTTAAAGACATGAAAATATAGTCGTCCATCCGCAGCTTTAAAACGTAGAGGTTTGTGCGTTTTTTGGTTGCTCCCCAAGCGCGTGATTCCATGGCTTCAGCCAATTCGAGACTCCTACGAATTGCACTAACGATAAGCGGAATCAGAATTGGAACGTAGTTTCTAATCCTTTTAAGAAAATTGCCCTTCTCAAGTTCTAAGCCTCTTGCTTTTTGGGCATCCATTATGGTTTGGGCTTCTTCTGCAATGACGGGAACAAAGCGCACGGCTGTTGTGAAGGCGAAACAGAACTCGTATGGCACATGAGATTGTTCCAAGGCTAAGCCGAGATGATCCGGTGATGTCGTTAAGAAAAATATAGAGAAAGATTCAACAAGAACAACAAAACGCAGCATCATAGATAGAGCATGTTCTAAAGCCGATAGCGTAACCACGTAGCCGGAGCTTATGAATGAGAATATGAAATTGACAAAGAATATTAAGGAAGCCAGAAAGGCTGCACCCTTCATGGATCGAGCCCACTCACGTTTGACGCCCGCAATGACGACGAAGGGAATCTGTATCAGGAAAAGCAGGGCAAGTGGTAGCAACTCCCAAAAAAGTATGGCGACAACAAAAATTATGCACGCATAAAAAAACTTTATTCGTGGGTCGAGGTCGTGGATTGGGGATCTAACCCTTCTGAAGCGGAGCCCATCAAAAAAGCTCATACCTTGCGCCTCCATAAGGCTTTAAGTAGGATTTCTCTTGCTTCGTAAACGTCTATTATGTCTTTTGGAAAGCTCAAGTCTGATAGATTTATGAAGATTTGGGTTATTTGGGGCGGAACAATGGAGGCTTGTTCAAGTATTTCTGGATTCGTGAGAATTTTTCTGGCCTCGCCATCGGCAACAATTTTTCCGTCGCGCATAAGCACAACTCTTGGGTTGCATTCAGCGACAAACTCTACGTCATGCGTCACAATGACAACGGTTTTTTCTTGAGCCTTCATCTGTAAAATGAATTGGCGGAGCTTCTCCTTTTGCTGGTAATCCTGCCCGATGGTGGGCTCGTCTAAAATCAGTATTTTTGGATCCCATGCGAGCACAGAAGCCAACGCTACCCGTTTCCTCTCTCCTCCGCTGAGCATAAAGGGCGAAGTCTTCCTATACTGTGCTAAGCCAAGAAGGTTAAGCGCCCACGTCACCCGCTTTTCTATTACGTCTGGGCTGAAGCCGAAGTTTTTTAGGGCGAAGGCTATTTCTTCCTCAACAGTTTCGCTGAAAAGCTGGTGATCCGGGTTTTGAAAAACGAAGCCAACTTTTCTGGCCAGAGTTGCAACGCTTACCTTTGTTGTTTCCACGCCGTCCACAAGCACTTTTCCCGTAGTCGGTTTCAAAAGTCCATTAAAATGTTTCACGAGAGTTGTTTTCCCAGCCCCGTTTTCACCCATTATTGCTACAAATTCCCCGTCATGAATTGTTAGGGAAACCCCCTTTAGCGCTTCTACTCCGCTTGGATATTTGAAGTAGACATCCTGAACCTCAATCATGATGTTTAAGCGCCCCCCTAACCTTTTCAGCCATCTCCTCAGAAGATAATGGAACTTTTCCGCCGAGCTTTATTCCGTCGCTTTTTAGTATTTGGTAAAGACGTGTCGCCTTTGGAATTCCAACACCGATTAGGCGAGCTTCCTCAGAGCTAAGAATTTCATGGGGCTCCCCATCCAAAACAACAGCGCCCTCATCCATTATTATGATGTGGTCTGCATATTTGGCTGTCAAATCCAGCCTATGCTCAACAAGTACTATGGTTATTCCAAGCTTCCTATTAAGCTCATAAATAACCTCAAAAATCCTCTTAGCGCCCAATGGGTCAAGGAAGGACGTTGGTTCGTCTAAGACTATGACTTCGGGTTGCATAGCTAGAACCGAAGCTATGGCAACACGCTGTTGCTGTCCACCAGAAAGCTCTGAGGGCGTACGCTCCCTTAGCTCGTATATCCCGGTAAGCTTGAGCGCCCAATCCACGTTTTCGCGAATTTTTTCGCGCGAAAATCCAAGGTTTTCAAGTCCAAAAGCTACGTCCTTCTCTACTGATAAGGCAAAAAGCTGGTTTTCTGGGTTTTGAAAGACCAAGCCCACGTGGGTTGCAAGCTCGTATATTTGGTGTTCTGGAACCCTCAAACCCGCAACGGTTACTTCGCCTTTCAATTCGCCCTCGTAAAAGTGTGGAATTAACCCGTTGAAACATCTACACAGAGTTGTTTTTCCACATCCGCTAGGGCCGGTGATTAATGTAAATTCACCTTTTTCAATTTTGATAGAAACATCTCTAATTGATGGTTTTGCGGCGCCCGGATAAGTGTATGTTAAGTTTTTTGTTTCAATTATCGCCATGCTTGGTTTTTTCCACCAAGTCTTAAGCCTAGTACTTTACCATTTAAGAGTAACTACTTAAGCTTGAGTTGTTTTCTTGGCCATCGCTATTTTTTCCTTCAAAAGCTTCAAGCAACGTTTAAGCCCAGCCTCAAGCTCCCCAAAGCCGTTAACTCCGGCGGCTGTTGAGTGCCCCCCACCCATCCCATTGAGGTATTCGCCTAACGGTTTGGCTATATCCCTTCCTAGATGAATGCCCGTCTTTTCATGAAACTCTTTCGTGCAGCGAAGGCTTATCTCCAAACTTTCATTTTTCTGTCCAGCCACGACAGCCACATGTGCGCCAAGGTCCATTATGGCTCTGGCTGCTGAAGCTTGAAAGGCACTAACATGTGATAGGGCAATTATCCAATCGTTT
Organism: uncultured archaeon; assembly: GCA_938023865.1. Classification (GTDB taxonomy): domain Archaea; phylum Thermoproteota; class Bathyarchaeia; order Bathyarchaeales; family Bathycorpusculaceae; genus JAGTQI01. Next base: position 66,398 of record CALJDG010000048.1, read on the forward strand.
ATTTTAAAGAGCTTAGCCCTCTTACACGCTTTAAGTCTCGCAACCCTCTCAGAAAAATCCATGGGCAAGGAAAGAATTGCCAGCGCTTCTTGAACGTTCACACCAGAGTCTATCAGTTCAGCAACTGTTTTAAGTGTTGAGGAATTAGCCAAAACAAAGTGGCGCGTGTCGAAAGCTATGCCTAGGAAAATCGCCTTGGCCTCTCTCTCCTCAATTTTCAGGCCCGACTGTCTATAAAAGTTGTATATTATTTCGCATGTTGATGAGACATTTTCATCTGTAATGCAAAGTTTCGCCATCTTCTCTGTTTCTGGATGAGCCGCATGATGGTCAATAACAATTATGGGCGCCCTTGAAGTTTTCACTTTTTCTGCAAGGTTGTTTAACTGTTGAATAGTGTTTGTATCTAAAAGAATTATCAAGTCCGCCTTTTCCACTTTGGGCTGGACTTCCACATTGATTGGCAAATATTTTAAGATGTGCTTTGAAAGGCGACTTATCCCTTGCGCTGCTCCGATCTCAACGCTGACTTTTGGTTTACACTTTCTAATCAGACTTGCTAAAGCATACGCCGAACATATGGCGTCTGGATCCGCATTATGATGGCACAATAAGACTATGTGCTCAGAATTTGCTTCCTCCACTATTTGGGTTAACTCTGCAAACGACACTTAAGCTCCCTCAAGTATTTTTCAGCCGAGTTGAACGCCTCTTTAACAGCCTCATCCGCAAGTCTTTGAACGTCGTATTTTTGCATTAATGGCGACAAGACTATTTCAACATCAATAGTTAATGTTAAGGGTTTCTCACCGTTCGTTTCAACGCTTATGTTTAATGTTTCAACACGTTTAGGCGGAACCTTTAGCAGCACATATTCTCTTGCAGCCTCCTCAGCTCTTGAACAGAGCTCTTCAATCTGTTCTGGAGTTAACTCTGGCAAGCCTATGTCTTCCAAGGCTCCACCAGTCCTTTTTGATGCGCTTTGTCTATGGTTGTGTTCCCGAAACTGGAGCTAGATCTTGCTGAAGTTTTGTTTGAAGATCCTTCATTTGACTTCGAAGACGTTCCTCTTGCTTGCCTAAGACAGAAGCCCGCATATTGAGAAGCTCCTTGCGCTCGTTTAAGTCGGCCGTCACCTTTGCCTTATCAGCCTTAACTAAAAGCGAACCTATGGCCTTATAAATAATCGTGTCGTCTGCAACCTTTTGCAGCTCACTTAAAGCCTGCTCAATCTCTGTTAGCTCCAATTCCACCTGCTGCTTCTGAGCCAGAACAGACTGCAAAGTCTGTTGCAGCTGTTGAAACCTCAAGAGGCGCTCCTGAACCTGCGGAGGAAGTTTCGCCAACTCTTCGCTCAAATTTATCCTTCCATCTGCACAGCTTTACACTAAACCAGTTAATTAAACATTTTCTATAAAACGGTGGATAAACAAAAATTAACAACGAAACTAGAGAATAATAATCAACTTTGGCTTCCACTACACCAAGATTGTCGGAAACCAAAAAAGGCTTTGCATTTGCCGCTTTATCCTAACTAAAAATATGAACCTTCAACGTGATTGAAACAGTTAATTTTAAAGGCTTAAAAATAGAAGATTAACAACTACATGCGAGGTGATATTGCGTGGTTAAGGTTGACGGATACGAAGTCCCGGAAGGTCTATACTACTCGAAGGATTTTGAATGGCTCAAAATTGAGGGCGACAAAGTTCGCGTTGGCATAACAGACTACGCTCAAAAACAGCTTAGAGAAATTGTTTATGCAGAGTTACCAAGTCCGGGAACCACAACAAAACAGAACGAACCATACGGCACTGTTGAATCTGTAAAGGCCGTTTCAGACCTTGTGGCACCTGTGAGTGGCACAATAGAAGAAGTAAACACAGAGGTGCAGTCAAAACCAGAGCTTCTAAATGAAGACCCTTATGGGAAGGGTTGGCTTCTTGTGATAAATCCCTCAAACTTGCAAGCTGAACTGAAAAACCTAATGGACTTTAATGCGGCTATTGAATGGCACAAAAGCCTAATAAAAGAAGGGAAATAGCAGTTGCCCAGACGCATAGTAATAATTGGGGCGCATGCAGCAGGCGTAGATGCAGCCTCAGCCGCTAGAAAAACAGACCGCACAGCAGAGATCACCTTAATAACCGATGAGAGATATGCTGGATATTCTCGCTGCGGATTACCATTCGTCATAGGCGGGCACATACCAAGCTTCAGCAACCTAATAGTTTTCCCGCCAAGCTACTTCCAAATGATGAAACTAAACATAAAAACAGAGACAAAAGTGACAAAAATAGACACTGGCAAAAAAACCGTACTAACAGTGGACAAGGCTGGAAATACTGGGGAAATTCCCTATGACGGCCTAATAATAGCCGCTGGTGCAAGCGCCTTTACACCTCCAATCAAAGGAAGAGAAAAACAGGGAATATTGCCCTTAAGAACAATCGAAGATGGACAGCGAATAGATCAGTCAATAAAGGAAGGAGCAAAAACAGCCGTCGTCATGGGTGCCGGACTCATAGGCTTGGAAACTGCAGTAGCGTTGCAAGAACGAGGTCTGAGAGTAACGGTTGTAGAAATGCTGCCCCAAGTTTTGCCAGCCATGCTTGATGCAGATGTAGCGAAAACGATTCAGGAGATGTTGGAGCAGAAAGGCATACGAACCCTAACTAACAAGCCCGTTGAAGAATTTCTTGGAACAGAAAAAGTGACCGGCATAGTGGCTGGAGGAGAACAAATAAATGCAGACCTTTTTGTCAGCGCTTTTGGTGTTAGGGCAAACACCCAGCTTGCCGTGGATGCCGGAATAGCCCTTGGCGAAACGAGAGCTATTAAAACAAGTGTAAGAATGGAGACTAGTGTTAAGGACGTTTACGCTGTCGGTGACTGTGCAGAATCCACCCACATAGTCACGCAAAGACCAGCACTTCAACAACTTGGAACGGTGGCCGTACGACAAGGAAAAGTGGCTGGAATAAACGCCGCTGGAGGCTATGCATTATTCACGGGTGTTTTAGGCTCGGCTGTAACACAGCTTTATGACATGCAAGTAGGTGTAACAGGCCTAACAGAGGCTGCAGCTCAAAGATCGAAAATAGAAACCATCACCGGTACCATCTCTTCCAAGACGAAGGCTGATTACTATCCGGGCGCTTTACCGATAAAAGTTAAGCTTGTCGTTGAAAAGGAGTCGCAACGAATTATCGGAGCTCAAATTGTAGGCGGGGAAGAGGTAACCCAGCGCATAAACGCCGTTTCGTTCGCTATACAGAAGCAGATGACTGTGCGAGAGCTAGCTAAAGCCGACACAGCTTATGCGCCACCCCTCTGCGAGACATGGGAGCCTCTGGTTCTGGCCGCTGAAATGGTTTTGATGAAGCTCCGCTAAAGCCCATATTTTTCTTTTTATTTCTGTCGGAAAATTAATTAAGAGAACCGATTTTAATAATATCCGATATTTAGGATGAATGGTGATTTAAATGGCGATAAGAGTGGCCATAAATGGTTTTGGAAGAATTGGGAGACTTTTGTACAGAGCAGCCATTGAAAGAAACGCGAACATAGATTTCGTAGCTGTGAATGACTTGGCAGACGCCAAAACTTTAGCACACCTTCTAAAATATGACTCGGTTCACGGACCGTTCCAAGGCGACGTGCAAGTTAAAGACAACAGCATGATAGTGAACGGAAAAGAGCTGAAAGTGCTATCTGTAAAGGACCCGACGCAACTACCATGGAAAGACCTGGACGTTTATTTAGCTGTGGAATCCACAGGTTTGTTCACAAAACGTGAGGACGCAGCAAAACACCTTCAAGCAGGAGCCAAAAAGGTTTTGATTTCCGCTCCTGCTGAAAACCCAGACATAACCATAGTCATAGGCGTGAACCACGACAAATACGACCACAACAACCATCACATACTATCAAACGCTTCATGTACAACAAACTGTGTAGTACCATGCGTGAAAGTTCTTCATGAGAACTTCGGCGTTAAAGCTGGACTAATGACAACAGCCCACGCTTACACGAATGACCAGCGCATAATGGATCTCGTCCATAGAGACTTGAGAAGGGCAAGGGCAGGCGCAATAAACATAATACCAACAACAACAGGCGCGGCAAGAGCATCAGCCCTAGTCTTCCCGGAGCTGAAGGGCAAAATTGACGGAATAGCCCTCAGAGTGCCGGTTCCAAACGTTTCAATAGTTGACTTGACCGCTGTGTTAGAGAAGGATGTAACAAGAGAGGAGGTTAATGCGGCTTTCAAGAAGGCAGCCGATGGTCCATTGAAAGGTATAATGGCTTACACCGAAGAGCCCATAGTCTCAACGGATGTTAACCACACGCCATACTCCGCCGTATTTGACGGCTTATCTACAATGGTTGTCGCTGGAAACCTTGTTAAGGTGCTGGCATGGTACGATAACGAGTGGGGCTTCTCCTGCAGAATGGTTGAACTCATAGAACTCATCGGAAAGAAGGCTGGCTTCTAGCCCGATCAGATATAAAATTTAAAAGCAAACAACCCTCTATTTTTCTTTTCTAAGTACGAAGAGGGACATGAATGGCTAAATATTTGACTTTAGACGATGTTGACGTTAAAAATAAGGTGGTTTTTGTAAGAGTTGATTTCAACTCTCCGATAGACCCTCAAACGAAGAAGGTTCTTGACGACACAAGGATTAGGGCACACGGAGAAACTACCATAAAGGAGTTGGGCCAAAAAGGTGCGAAGGTTGTGGTGCTTGCCCACCAAGGGAGAAAAGGCGATCCAGATTTCATACCGCTGAGAGAGCACGCTGAAATCCTAGGCAAAGTATTAGGAAAACCAGTGAAATTCGTGGACGATGTCTTCGGAGAGAAAGCCCAAAAAGCAATTAAGGAATTGAAAAGCGGCGAAATTCTGGTCCTAGATAACGTTAGAAACTTCGCCGGAGAAACAAAGGAGGGCACACCAGAAGACCACGCCAAAACAGAGCTCGTCAAGACACTTGCACCACTGGCAAACATATTCGTTAATGACGCCTTTGCAGCAGCCCACAGAGCCCACGTCTCAATGGTTGGCTTTACAGCCGTTCTGCCAAGCGTCGCCGGAAGAATAATGGAGAGGGAACTAAAATCCTTAAGCAGAGTGCTGGAAAACCCAGAAAAACCATGCGTATACGTGCTTGGCGGTGCTAAGGCGGACGACTCCCTAGAAATCTCAAAATATGTTTTAGACAATGGAGTAGCAGACTACGTATTAACAGGCGGTGTTGTAGGGCACGTCTTTATGGTTGCAAAAGGATACGACCTGGGCAAGCCTAACATGAAATTCTTAGAAGAGAAAAAACTGATGGGACTAGTCCCCGGAATAAAGGCGCTCATACAAAAATATCCGGATAAGATTAAGGTTCCGGCAGACGTGGCGGTGGAAGTAAATAAAAAACGTCAAGAAATCCCAGTGGAAAAACTTCCCATAGAATATCTGATATTTGACATAGGAGCAAAAACGGTCGAAAACTATGTAAAGATAATACGCAACGCAAAATCAATAGTGTTAAGCGGACCAATGGGAGTTTTCGAAAACAGCGAATTCATCTACGGAACAAAAAGAATTTTCGAGGAAATTGCAAATTCAAAGGCTTTCTCCCTAGCTGGTGGAGGGCACACAATAGCCGCCCTCCAAGAGTTGGGACTGTCCAACAAAATATCTTATGTAAGTACCGCTGGCGGAGCCCTAATTGAATTTCTAATGGGCAAAAAGCTTCCAGGCGTTGTAGCATTAGAAAAAGCTGTAACTTATAAACCTTAGCTTTAAACCTCTATTCCATTTTTATTTACTTGCTAAAATAAGTTAACCATTTATTTCTTTATTTCCTATATTTTACATGCGAAATTACTTAAAATCTCAAATATTTGTTCACCGAATTGGATAAAAAGCTCCAAAACTCAGCAAACCAAAATAAGATGCAAGTGGACAATAACAATTAACAATAGAGGCAAAATAAGTTGACGGACATAGTTTTCGTGTTCGAAGTGCACCAGCCTCACAGATTAAGGAGGAATTATTTCTGGGAAAGCAAGCCCTTTAAGCGCCTAAAAAAGGAAGAGCTTTTTGGCTATTATTTCAACCATGAACTCGACAGGGAAATCTTTGAAAGAGCATGCAAAAAATGCTATTTCCCATCAAACCAAATATTGCTAGACTTAATAGACAAATATAAGCAAGAGAAAAAACAGGTAAAAGTCTCATTCAGCGTGTCTGGGACCTTTCTCGAACAATGTGAAATGTTCAATAAAGACCTTCTGGAGTCTTTCAAACAACTTGCAGAAACGGGCTGCGTAGAATTTCTAAACCAAACATATTATCATTCATTAGCAAGTCTTTACCCGGAAAAACAAGAATTCATCGAGCAGATAAAAATGCACACACAAACCGTAAAAGACTTACTGGGTTATACGCCACGAGTTTTCGAGAACACGGAACTGATCTATAATAACGCCATAGCAAAAACAGCAGAAAAACTAGGCTTTGCTGGAATATTCACAGAAGGCACGGAAAGAATACTCCATGAAAAGTCACCCAACTACCTATACAAGCCAAAAGGATGCAGAAAAATCAAAGTGCTCCTCAGAAACTACAAGCTAACAGACGACATAGGCTTTAGGTTTTCTGCAAGATGGTGGAGCGAGTGGCCCCTAACAGCCCACAAATACGCAAGCTGGCTTGCAGCCACGCCTGGAAACTGCATAAATATATTCCCAGACTACGAAACCTTCGGCGAACACCACTGGCCAGAGACAGGCATACATGAGTTTTTAAGGCACTTGCCTGGGGAGATTTTGAAGTGGAAGCACCTTCACTTGGCAACGCCATCAGAAGTCATTGAAAAATATGAGCCCTTCGAGGAAATTGACGTGCCAGAGCTAGGCGGTACAGTTTCATGGGCTGATTTAGAAAGGGATGCAAGCTGCTGGCTTGGAAACACCTTACAATGGGCCTATTACACGTCCGTTAAGAGACTTGAACCTATAGTTAAGGAGTCGGAGGATAAAGATTGGCTAAGAATATGGCGTTATTTCCAAACAAGCGACCATCTATATTACATGTTCACAGCTGGCGGAGCTCCAGGAGAAGTCCACTCTTACTTCAGTCCCTTTAGCACTCCAGCAGATGCCTATATAACTGCGCAAGCGGCGATCCTCGATTTTGAGAGCCGCCTTCGACTTGCAACAATAACAGCTAACGAGCCATTTCTCTTCTACCAGGGCGTAGGAGAAGAAAATTATACTGGAGTGATTGCTTGGAGCCTTAAAGGCTTCATCAAAGCCTTGCAAACGGCTGAAATAAAGTCTATAGAGTTCCACAACAGTCGCCGTGATTTTGAAAGGTGGGCCGAAAATTCGCTTCACGATAAAGTTTTAGCTGGAAGGCTCAGGGAAATTAGACTTTCAAAGCTTAAGGGAGAGACTTTAAGGAAAGCCTTGACTACAACTGCAAAAGAAAGATTTTACGAATTGTCACGGCAGATAAAGGCTGTGACAGAATACTTTTAAGTATACGCACACTTTAATAGAAAACACATTGGTATGTTTTAGGGTTTAAAGGTGAAAACCGTTGAGGGAGGAGCTTCCAGTCTCTGAGAAAATCCTACAAACGCTTCATAATTTATGCGCGACAGCTCCGGACCTAGCCAGGAAAAGCGAGGAACTAGCCCAAGTTTTACAATTAGAAGTGACAGAAGTCGAAAAGATTCTTGATGGATATGGATGCGATGGATATGTGGAAAGTTTCGCCGATAACCAAGGTAAAAAGTGGTACTATCTCACTGGAAGGGGAATAATTAAGGTCTGTGCACTTTTTACTTAACCGGCGGTTGCAAATGCGGGTTATAATTTTTTCATGGGAATACCCGCCAAGAGTGGTTGGAAAACTCGCAGATTATGTTAAGGAATTGGCGGTACAGCTTGCCAAACATAGTGTCGAAACATATGTTGTCACCTATCACGATTATATGTCTGGAATGTTTGAGGAAAACGGCGTCAAAACCTATAGGGTGGCAAACCCTGTTAAAACTCACATAAGCGTTCTCACATGGGTTTTGACCCTAAACCAGGAAGTTGAACGAGTCGCTGCTAACATTTACTATGGAGGTGGTGGGCACATCGATCTAATAGACGCGCAGGACTGGCATTTTATACCGGCAGCAGTCACTTTGAAAAAGGCGTTAAACATTCCATTTGCGTATTCCGTTGAGAGCTTGGAAGACCACCGTTCACACGGTGCAAACTCGCCGTTTAATATGGCTATTAAAAGCATTGAGTGGCTGGGCATGTACGAAGCAAGCAAGGTTCTGGTGAAATCCGAGTGGATGGCAAGCGAAGCCGTACGAACCTATAAAGTTCCAGAAGCCAAAATAAAAATTGTTAAGCCGGGATCTGAACGATGGCTTAAAACGATTTTAGGAGCCTATCAAACCATCAAGGGGAGTTAGAGAGAAATGCTTGGTGAGTTAAGGGTTATGATGCTTACATGGGAGTTTCCGCCAAGAATAATCGGCGGGATCTCACCCCACGTCTATTACCTGTCAAAAGGCCTCTCAAAAAATGGCGTAAAAGTTTACGTTGTTACATGCGATTTTCCCGGAGCCCCCCAACATGAGAAACTGGATGGAGTTGAGGTTTTCAGGATTGATTCTTACAAGAACCCCTCTCCAGATTTTGCAAGTTGGGTTTATTTAATGAATATGAATATGCAGAAGGAGGCGGCCTCCATTGTTAAAGAGTTGGGCGGAGTTGACATTTTTCATGCTCATGACTGGCTTGTGGCAAATGCCGCGATGGGTTTAAAACACGTTTTTAGGAGGCCTCTTTTAGCTACGATCCATTCTACAGAATATGGAAGGCGAAATGGCATTCATTCCGACTATGAGAGGATGATTCATGAAACAGAGGCTTGGCTCACTTATGAGGCTTGGAGGGTTATATGCTGCAGCAACTACATGGTTTCCCATGTAAAATGGGTTTTCGGGCTTCCGCAAGACAAACTCATAATGATTCCAAATGGCGTAGACGCAAAAGAGTATGTTAAGAGCGCCGATATAAGCCTAGACCAGTTTAGGCTTCAGTTCGCCTTACCAGAAGAAAAAATTGTATTATTTGTTGGACGACTTGTCTATGAGAAGGGCATACATGTCCTCATTAATGCGGTGCCAAAGGTTTTGGAGAAAGTTAACGCAAAATTCGTTATAGTTGGAAACGGATACTTGCATCAATCCATGCTAGAACATATAAGAAACATAGGGCTAGCGCATAAAGTTACATTTACAGGGTTTGTGGATGATAATACATTGCGAAATCTGCAGAAATGCGCCGACGTATCAGTTGTTCCATCCCTTTTCGAACCGTTTGGAATTGTTGCCCTTGAGGCGATGGCGGCTAAAAGCCCGGTTGTTGTTTCAGATACTGGCGGTTTATCAGAAATAGTTGAGCATGAGGTTACCGGCGTTAAGGTTTATCCAAATAATCCAGACTCGCTGGCGTGGGGAATCACAAGAGTTTTACATGATGAGAATTTGGCGAATATCTTAAGAGAAAAAGCCTTCCGAAAGGTTACTGAAAATTATAACTGGGAGAAAATAAGCCAGCAAACAAAAAAAGTTTATGAGAGTGTTTTAAGCGAATGTTCGAAAACATTTTGGGCTTAGCAGCATCACGGATACCTAAGCCTAATCGCCTTATGCGGGCAAGCGTCGGAACACTTTAAGCAGTAAATACATTCCGGGTCGTTGAACTTCTCCCACGGAAGCTCCAAAATTGGAACCATCATTGGACAAGCCTTAACACATTCTCGGCATTCCCCCTTAACACATTTCACGGGGTCTCTCCGCAAGCCAAGAAAGCTAAACCTGTTCAGAAAAGCCATCATCGCGCCGTGGGGACATAAATACCTACACCATCCTCTTGGAACATAAGCCGCTAAAACAAGAACACCCACAAGAATGAATAACTGAACCCAGAAAAGCGGAGGCAAATCTAAAACCCCAGATAAAACATCCACAACCGGTCTCTCCATAATCTCGATTGAAAAACTTTGAATACCTCTCGGCAGCGTTGAAAACAAGATTTCAGCCGGACTTATAGCGGTGAATGGAGCATAGGCAAATATGCCTAACGCCCTCTCATAGTCTCTATAGGCTCCAGTAACCTTAGCTGCTGAAAAGGTTAAACTAATGAAAAGCACGATGCCCAAAACAAAATACTTCAACCAAGTCATGTTCCTATGAGTTTTTGGAGAAACCTCTGTTTTCTTTACTTTAATAAAACTTAATAGGTCCTGGATAAAACCGAAGGGACAAACCCAACCGCAGAGGGATTTGCCGAGCAAAACGCCTACCAACAGAAAGGATGCCACAGCAAACCATGGAAAAACAATTGGTGACCGCTCCCAGCCACTAAACATCAACTGCAGTGCTGTGAAAGCATCTCCAACTGAGTTTGGCTGGTAACCCCAAGTCCATAAAACCGGAAGCACCATTGGCAGCGAGCTCAAATTAAAAATCATCGCACTGAAAAGTATGAAGGAGAGAAACTGGATCGTTCTGCGAAGCATATTAATCTTAAGCAGATGCTGCTGAATGCTCGCCTTCAACGTTTCAGCCCCATTTTGAGTGAGATAGTTTAAGGTTTAGATTATTTTACTTTCCGATAACTTTAACGTTTTCCGCAAGAACCCAAGGCGCAACAAGTGAGCCAATTTTCCTTTCATTATTTGCTAAACCCGAAACATTCTTCAAAACGTCAAAAACGTTGCCAGCCAGCATGGCACCCTTAACCGGATGGACTATTCTGCCTTTCTCGATCTTCCACGCTGGAGCCGCCACAACAGAGAATTCCCCGCTTGCCGGATTGCTGCTATGTGCCCCCTGCAAGGAGTAAACAAGAAGCCCCTCATTAACCTCGCCAATAAGCTCTTCTGGAGATTTTTCCCCAGCTTCAAAGTGGAAATTTGTTGTTTCAACATTGGGTGTCGATAAATAGCCAGCCCTAAAAGCGTTTCCGGTGCTCTCCTTCCCCTCTTTATTGGCGGTATAATTATCATATATAAAACTGCGCAAAAAGCCCCTCTCTATTATAAGAGTTTTCTGCTGTGGGACTCCTTCACCGTCAAACCTCCACGTACGTAACCCACCTTCAAGTAGGCCATCGTCATATATCGTTACGACCTCGGAGGCAACTTTTTCGCCAATCTTATTTTTAAGAGCCGACTGGTTTCGCTGCATGTAATCTGCTTTAACCGCGTCCATCAAAGTGTAATGGAGCAGCTGCTGCAAGGCAAAATGAGCAAAAATAATCTTCAGATTTCTTGTCTCTATCTGTTTGGCTCTTAACGCCAAAGCCGCAAGACGAGCGGCTTCTCTCCCCACCCACTCGGGATCTATTTTATAAATTCTTTCGGCATTGAATTCAAAACATACAGGTGTTACCTCGCCACCTTCATGAGCTACGGTTGCCAAACTGCATTCAATGACCGTTCCCCGATCGAAACCTGACACACCATTTGAGTTTACAATGGCCATAGAGAGAGAAGAGGCCCCGACACCGCCTTCTATTGGAAAGACGCGTTCGTCTGTCTTTTCGGCAGCCTCCAACATTAAAGAAGAAAGCCTAACCAGATCCTCCGACGAGGATTCGCAAACGGCACTATCAAATGTGCCTCTCACATTGGCGCATAGTTTTCTCGAGGGGAAACCTTTCCAATCTTTGTCTGGTTTACTTGCCCTTGCAGATTTCAAAGATTTTTGGATCACCTCCTCAATTGCCGCTTTACTTCCAACAATGTTTGTGTAGGAAAAACCGATGGCCTTACTAACAACCGTTCTAACTCCTAGACCTTGGTCGATTATTCTTGAACTTTTTGCAATCTGTCCTCTTTCAATGGCGACAGTTTTTGTTAAACCCTCGTATGCGAAGACTTCAGCCTCATCAGCTCCATGTTTAAGAGCAAAATTCACAGCAGCCTCAGCCAAACTGATAGTTTCTTCTGGGTTAAGCGCTACCACCAACGAGCACCCCCTTTACTCTTATGTGAGGACCCCCATCGCAAACAAAAGCTGTTTGACCCTTACCGCACCTTCCAGGCCAAAGCTCAAAATCCTTTCCAACAGCATCCACCTTATACAAAGTTTCAAGTGTATTACCGCTTATTGAAGCGTTACGCACTGGTTCGCCAATTTCACCCTTAACTATTTCATAGCCCTCTTGAATTCCAACCTGAAAAGTGCCGTCCAGGTTTGCTTGCCCGCCTCGAAAGCTTTTGAAGTAATACCCAAATTTTACGCCTTCAATAAGTTCTTCAAAAGATTGATCTTTCGGAGCTAGGAAAGTGTTTCGCATCCGTACTATTGGCTCCACGCGGAAGTCTTCAGCCCTCGCATTGCCTGTTAGCTTAGCATTAAATTTTTGTGCTGTTTCACGATTATGCATGAGCCCAACAACAAAGCCACCCTTGACTAGCTGCGTTTTTTGAGCTGGTACACCCTCGTCATCATATTTAAAAGAGCCAAAAGCTCCCTCAATGGTTCCATCGTCATAAATGGTGACAGCTTCAGAAGCCACTTTCTTTCTAAGCTTGTTCATGAGAACAGAGCCTGACATGGTTAGATCAGCCTCAGCCAGATGACCAAAAGCCTCGTGGATAAAAACCCCGACAACGTTTGGACCTAAAACCACGGGGAAAGTTCCGCCTTTTGGAGCCTTTGCCTTTAATTGCTTGATAGCCCTTTTTGCAACTCTTTCCCCGATAATCTCTGGGGCCTCGATATCAAAGACTTCAAAGCCGCTTGTTGAGCCCACTTCTTCGCGGCTAAATGCGAAAACTTCTCCTTCTTTTGCAGTAGCGAGAATTCTTGACCAAACATACAGTTTATCTTGCCCAATGAAAGAGCCTTCATTATTCAAGAAATAGCTTGTTCCAACAATGTCTAGATAGTCTATCGTGCAGCTTTTAACTCGCTGATCATACTCCAAGACTGTTTCTGCGATAGTTGAAGCTGTTCTTATCTTATCTTCTATGGAGATTTTTGAGGGGTCTTTTTTGGGCTTTACAAAAACACGATCTTCAAAGGCTTTACTTTCAATAAGCTTTATTGGATTTTTAATTTTCTGGCTGGCTGCTTTAGCCATTTTGCAAGCTTCAGAAACAACATCCATCAAAACTTCAGCATCAAGCGAGTATGAAGATGCAAAACCCCACGCACCATTAACGAGCACCCTTAAAGCGGCTCCATTTTCAATACCTTCTTTAGCTGCTTCAACTCTTTCCTCCTTGATGGTAAGCATAGTCTTGAAAAGTTTCTGTACACGAACCTCTACATAATCAGCGGCAAACTTATCGACAGCTGCATTAACGACTTTGGCTATAGTATCTTCCAAAACACTCCTTCCTTGTGCAGGGTCTATAGAGGATGTAATCACGAAAATGCCATTAATAAAAATTGTTAATAGAATAATCGTTTGGTGAGTTGAATTTTACGCCTTACGCATGAGAAGCTTCACTTGGCTTGCAAAGTCTCTTTCTCGCAGGTTCTTCAAACTCTATTCGACGGAGTAGCCCGTAACTTGAGTAGATATCTTCCAAAATTTTCCGCTCAACGACATAAGCTCCAGACCTTAGGAATTCCTCAAGTCCTTTCGCAAATAAATCGATCTTATCAGCAATTTCATTTGATTTAACCGAATAGTTGCTCTCTAAATAACGATAGATTAGGCGTGTGGCCTCGTCGCCGAAGATTTGTCTCATGATACGGTCGATTATCTTACAGATTTTATCATTTTCTCTTGGCATTAGCTGGTTTATTGTAGTGTTCATCGACATCAAAGTATCGTGTGTATTCCGACTTAATAAGCTTTGCCGTTTACACGTCTAACACATATACACAACAAAAACATAAACAAAAACTGTTACATGAAATCAGTAAGATTCAACTGTTGAACTTTTCCCGAATTACTCTTCACAGAAATCGCCTCATCGCCGAAAATAATTGGACGGCCATAAACCCCATCGTATCCGGGCACCACCTTGATTCTATCTTCTCTAACCAGGATTATTGCCTCTGCAACTCTCTCATAAACAATTGATTGCAAAGCATCCCTCGACACGTCAATTAATACGGAATATTCGTCTCTAAACTTTTCCACCAACTTATTGTAAATGCTCCAAACCTGCTGTGAAGAGGGAGAATCGACCTTTAAAACAGTTGCAATGATCTCTGACAGAGGAAGCAAATGCAAATATCCTATAGCATTTTCAGGCTTAAACCCAGTTGGGCGATCTGCAAGCTCCTCAACCCTTTGCTCAACGCCCTTAGTTAATTTTTTGCGGCAAACAGGACAAATGTTGCCGAGCTTGATAGCTTCTCTCGGCGAAAGTGAAACATTACAGTTTCTATGTCCAGTCCAGTGGTACTTTCCATAAGCGGGGTCTGTTTCAACCGTAAACTTGAACTTTGCCTTGTCCTTATTTTTGATGGCATCTACAATTTTCCAATAGCTTGGGCTCTTCAACTCGAAAACATTAGCCTCCCTTCCCATCCTCCATGGCCAGAAGCTGTGACTGTCGCTGTTTGAGACTAATGCGAACTTATCAAGTTTGCTTAGGCGCCAATTCATGAGCGGATCTGAAGATAACCCTGTTTCGAGGGCGTAAATGTACTTGGTCATGTCTTGATAGCAGTCTTCTACATTATCGAAGCCACTAAAAGCGCCGAATATGCTGAACCAAGGTGTCCAAGCATGGGCTGGAAAAACCATGTTATCCTTTGAAACTTCCATAACCTCTTCAACGAGTTGTGGAGCAGACATGTCGAGGGTTGGTCGTCCATCAACCGATAAATCACCATACTTTGCAAGGCGCTCGTTTATTTGAACTGCAGTTTCCATGCTTGGTGTCAGTATAACGTGGTGAATCTTTTTTACCTCATTTTCAAAAGCGAATATTGTGCTGACCTCAGTTGTTACCATAAAATATATCGAAAAATCTGGATTCCTGGCAACTTTATATAGTCCAGTTCCAGCCTCTTCCACTAGTGCCTCTTGCAGTTCCTTGATCCATTTAGGATGGGTGAAATCTCCTGTGCCAACAAGGTTTAAGCCTTTAATTTTGGCGAAACGGGCAATTTCTTCAATGCTCATTTTCTGGCTTGTGGCACGACTATAACGCCCATGAATATGGAGATCTGCTATAACCCTCATTGTTCTCGTTAAACATCATAGTGCTTAATGCTTAAGTTATTTGCGGAAGTCAGCAAAGCGCCCTATCCCCTACAGATTAGTCCGTTGGTATATGCCTAATACTCATGGATCGCAGAGGCTTGCATAAAGCATGAAGAAAGGTCGAATTTGCATTAGAAACTTTACAGAATTGATTGAAAAGCTGCCACTTAGTAGCGATTCATCGCCAGATGCGATCCAGTTTTTAATAACCTTGATAGCTTCGCTTAAATTGTTAACTATCATATCTGGTTCAGCCTCGGATGATAATTTTTGGGCTTTTCTGTCTCTTTCGAGGAAAAATGCGCGCATACCCACCTTTTGTGAAAGAGAATGTCAACATCCTTTTCGTTTCCTATTATAACGGCTTGTTCTAGTTTTATCTTCAAAGGTTTTGAGGGCTTCCTGATAAATTTTGGGATTAGATTTTTCGCAGTGAAATGTGAATGCGTCGACTAACAAGTCTACTTTGTCAATGATTGATTTTAACGCCTTTATATACATAAATTTAGCTATAAACGCGACAATCGCTGTTTTAAGTCGCAGCATTTTTGCCATGTTAAAGGCGTCCGGAACATCTGTGTAAAGCTTCCAGTTTTGGTTTTCGTAAAGGCTACTCCACTCATTAATGGTTTTGTTATCTATATTCACGCCTAACCTATTGCAAATCTGCCTAAGCCACATGTCCCACTATTCAAATTTTGGATAATCAACAAAAGACACATGGTGCCAAGCAGCATCCAAAGCTTGAGGATAAACCTTATAGCCGCGGGATACAGGAAAGTCCGAAACAAAGCGACCGCTCAAAGGCTTTTTTAGAAAAAGCCACAGTGCCGCATAAATCGAAGAAAACGGCGTTTAATCTCATAAAAACAATTTTACGTACAAGAGAATATAAAGATGCCTAAACATGAGGAATACAGCTTGCGTTTCAAAATGGTTTATAGGACGCTGACGAAACTTTGAATTAGATAATTATGAAAATGGGCTTTATTGTTAATCCGATTGCTGGCATGGGTGGAAGGGTTGGGCTTAAAGGGACAGATGGCGTTTTAGAAGAGGCTATTGCAAGAGGGGCTAAACCGGTATCTCCAAAAAGGGCCGTGGAGTTCCTTCAGGAACTTAAGGAAAGCACAAATGGAAACTTCATTAGGATAATAACATGTCCCGATGTTATGGGCGAAGAGGAGGCAAAAGAAGCAAGCGTTGCCGCCGAGATTTTGCCCATGAAAATTGGAACGAAGACAACGGCAGAAGATACAAAAAAGGCTGTGGAGCTTTTGGCTGAGGCAAAAGTAGACCTCATAGTTTTTGTTGGTGGAGATGGCACGGCGAAGGACATCCTCGACGCTATGAAAAAGAAGCGTGTTGAACTGCCGGTTTTGGGGATTCCTTCAGGCGTGAAAATGTATAGCGGTGTTTTTGCCGTCAACCCGTCAGACGCCGTTGAGGTTATCTTAGCCTATGCAAGAAGCGAAGCGGAAACGACTGAGTTTGAAGTTATGGATGCCGATGAAACCGCCATAAGAAGCGACACTTTCGCTGTTAGGCTTTACGGCTTTTTGAAGGGACCCTTCCTACCTATGAGGATTCAAGGAAGTAAACAGGTCAGCCCAGAAACGGTAGATGAAAAAGAGAATCAGATGGCAATAGCCAAATCAATAATTGAGGAAATGCAGCCTAACGCCACCTACATCCTCGGACCAGGAACAACCGTGAAATGCATAGCCGAGCTACTTGGCGTTTCCAAAACAGTATTGGGTGTTGACATATACAAAAACGGCAAAATCGTATTGGACGTAGACGAGAAGAAGATTTTAGAAAACATTGAAGACTGGCAGAATACTTGGGTAATTTTGTCGCCAATAGGGCGACAAGGCATCCTTTTAGGCAGGGGAAACCAGCAGATAAGCCCAGAAATCATAAAACGCATTGGAAAAAACAAGATAATCGTCGCTGCCACGAAAAGTAAGCTCCGCGACATAGAAGGCGGAATCTTAAGAGTTGACACCGGGGATGTGGAAACAGACAACATGCTTAGAGGATATATAAAGGTGGTTACGGATTACCGAGAATGGCGCCTTATGCCAGTAAAATGACTAGGCACCGAACTTTTTAACCTTGCCGATCAAATTCATCAGAATTGGCATTAAGTCTCTCCCTCTTATCCTTCCTAAACCGCCTATTGCACATGCCCTCTCGCTAAATTCTTCAACGTCGTCGCTGCGCACATATGGACCCATTACGGCTACTGGGACTGGGTCGCCTTCATGATTCCCTGTTATGCATGATGTTGTATGATCAGCCGTTAAAGCTACATAGGTTTCACTTAAATCAACCTTGTTAAGTATGTAGGAAAGCATTCGGTCAATTTTCCCGATAACCTCAACCTTCTGCCTAATATTTCCATCGTGACTAGCAACATCCGGAGCCTTCACATGCAACAATACCAAATCATTATCATCCAACGCTTGAACAGCAGCCTTCGCCTTAGCAATGTAGTCTGTCTGCGGAGTCCCAGTGGCACCCTTAACGGTTAATAGTTGCATGTCAGCAGCCCTACAAACGCCGCGAATCAGCGAGGTTGCAGCTACACAAACAGCCCTAACACCGTAAATCTCGCTGAGAAACTTAATTTTTGGCAAGGTGCCAGCTCCCCTAACTAGAATGGCGTTTGCCGGGGACAGTCCTCGTGCAACCCTTTCCTTATTTACTGGGTGCCCCTTCAGGATTTCATGAAATTTCTGTATAAGCTCGTTGAGGATTTTTGCGGTATGCTTTGCTTCAGGACTGCCATCTAATGGTTTAACTTCCAAAACTTTTTCTCCAACAACTCCAGGGTCGGAGTCGCTAATAGCTCGTGAGAGTTTTGAACCGCGTAGGACGAGAACCCCACGATGTTGAACTGTATTGGCAAATAGAAATTTAACGGAAGTTTCTGAAAGCTTAATTTTTTGGAGGCTTTCAGCAAGTTTGAAAGCGTCAGAATTGGCTATTCTTCCAGCCCTCCTATCTAAAACTACAAGGTTCTCGTTCACCGTCGCGAAATTGACCCTGAAACAGACGTCTCCTTTCATAACGTTTATTCCAGACCCCAACGCTTCGAAAGCACCTCTACCTGAGTACACTTCAAAAGCGTCGTAACCTAGAAGCGCGAGTGTAGCGGTGTCGCTTCCCGGTGGAACACCTGGTGCTATTGGGTCCATTATTCCGCAAATTCCAACGCTGGCCATGTGATTCATTGAGGGCTTTCGTGCAACCTCCAGTGGGGTTTTCCAGCCCAGTTCTTTTAATGGTCTATCAGCCATCCCATCTCCGATTATAAGGAGAACTTTCAATTCGACCATCTTTCAAGCATGCTTACATTCTTAATTTGTTGGTAACGGTTAAAACACTTACCATTAGCTTTTGCTAGTCGAAAGAAACTTTAAATAATCTGATTGCGTTTTTAGGATGCGAGTGGTTTAAAATGGGCGATTACGTTCCACCTTGCTAAACTTCTCCGAAAAGCGCCCAGCATAAAAACTAGCTTCGCACTAAAATTATATTCAACAAACAACCAGAAGCAGAGGAGAGGATAAAATGTCAGATTTAGGAATAACTGTCAAAAAGTCTGAGGACTTTTCCGAATGGTACACTCAAGTTGTGCTGAAATCTGGCCTCGCAGATTATGCGCCGATAAAAGGATGTATGATCTTCAGAGAGCTTTCATATGCCATATGGGAGAGAATCCAAGAAATCTTCAATGAGAAAATAAAGCGGACTGGACATAGAAACGTGTACTTTCCCCTCTTCATACCTGAGAGCTTTCTAAAGAAGGAGGCGGAACACTTCGCTGGCTTTGTACCAGAGGTTGCATGGATAACTATTGGCGGGGATACACCATTAGAAGAGAAACTCGCCATAAGACCAACATCAGAAACAATAATTTACGCGACATACGCTAAATGGATCAGAAGTTGGAGAGACCTACCGATCAAGCTGAATCAATGGTGCAGTGTCGTAAGGTGGGAGACAAAAGCCACTAAACTTTTCCTCAGAACGAGGGAATTCTTGTGGCAGGAGGGACACACAGCCCACGCGACAAAGGAAGAGGCAGATAAAGAAGTTATGGAAATTCTTAACGAATACAAAGACTTGATGGAAAATTACTTGGCTATTCCAGTGCTGGTCGGCATAAAAACTGAAAGCGAAAAGTTTGCTGGAGCCCTTTACACAACAACGTTGGAAGCCATAATGCCAGATGGTAAAGCACTGCAAATGGGTACATCCCACAATCTTGGACAAAACTTCTCAAAAGTTTTTGACATCAAATTCATAGGCGAGGACGAAAGGGAACATTATGTTTGGCAAACTTCGTGGGGCATATCAACACGGATTATAGGTGCATTAGTCATGGTTCACGGCGACGACAAAGGACTCATCATACCGCCAAGAATAGCCCCAATACAAGCCGTGATAATTCCCATACCTTATAAAGAAGCTGACACAAGCGCAATATTCACAAAAGCAAGAGAAATCCATGAAAAACTACAAGAGGCAGGAATTTCCACGATCTTTGATGACAGGAAAGAGTATACTCCAGGATGGAAGTTTAACGACTGGGAGCTAAAAGGCGTGCCGCTGCGAATTGAGATAGGACCAAGAGACGTGAAACAAAGACAAGTAACAATTGCGAGGAGGGACACGCCTGAAAAACAAGTTGTAAAAGAAGAGAAACTCATTGAAACAGTGCAACAACTTTTAGAGGCAATCCAGATCAACCTATTCAGCAAAGCCAAAAAGTTCTTGGAAGAGATGATAACTCCAGTAAAAGCTTACGACGATTTCAAACAAGTTTTAAAGGAAAAAGGCGGATTCATAAAGGCTTCATGGTGCGGTAGCCAAGAATGTGAGGGAAAAATAAAGGAGGAGACAAGCGCAACCATCAGGCTTATCCCGTTTGAAAAGGAAGAACCATCCTCCAACTGCATTTACTGCGGAGAGAGAGCGAAAGAGGTGGTTTACTTCGCCAAACCATACTAGTGTGCACAAACTAAAACTGCTTGGTTAAATTTGCAGTTTTTCAGGCTCAACACGCCTTTCCTTTATGCTTAAATCGCTAACCCTAAACTTTCTATCTCCGTAAAGAATGGCATAATCCTCGCCATCGTAAAGAGCCGCGGCTATCCTACCGATGGCATCCGCCTTCATAATGCCGCTCCCGCTGGCGCCGCCAACAGCTATCAAATCCTTTTCCTCAAAAACCACCGGGTGCCCATCTAGAGTGTTAATTTCATAAAGCCCAGCAAAAGCGGAATATGGACGGCAATCTTGAAACTGGGGAAAATACTTTACAAGAACCTGATATATTCCATATTGGTAGAAGCCTTTCTCAGGTTGGGGGTCATCCTCAAGCTTAAATGCCCTTGGAAAGTCATCTGCATAACTAAGCCAAAAAACCCTCTCGGTTGGAAACGGCCTTATCAAAACTCTCGGCTTAGGCAGAATAGTGAAGGGCAAGCAGCCAGCAGGATTGAATCCCTCGGTGAAAAGCAAATGCCTTAAAAGGGGACTCTTGGCTTCCACTGCAAAAACCTGCCTCTTTTTAGGCTTTATAAAACACTCAATTCCGACACTGTCCAAAAGTTGAGGAATCCAAGCACCCGAAGCTAAAATTGTTTTCTTCGCTTTAATTATCCCCGAATCCGTCTTTATACCTGAAATTCTGGACTCTTGCCAGAAGAAGGGTTCTCCGGCAATTCCAATAGGCTTGCATGCCTCAACTATTAAGTCTTGGACTTTAACGCCATAACGGATTTCCCCGCCGAGGCGCAAAAACTCTTCTTCATAAAACTTAACTACGCAGTCAGCGTCAACGATTCCGGCCTTTGGAATAAAAATTCCCTTATAAACGTCTTTTAAACCCATAAGCTCAGCTTCTTCATCGTCACGCAAACATATATTTAAGCCGAGTGGCTTAGCAAGCTCTTCGGCTTCATACTCCCTATATTTTAGGCTTTTTGCTGCCAATTTTTTTAAGATTGGAGCCATTTCTGCAAAATCATCCTCGCCCAAGAGCCACAAATATCCTATAAAAAACAACTTTAAGTCTACGCCGAGCTCTGTTTGTACGTAATTATAGAAATCGACAGAAGAATCTGAAAGAACATAATTTATTGGAGAAGAGAATAAACAGCGGAATGCAGACATGCTCTTAGCAGTGCTTCCTTGTCCAGCTGCGCTAAACTTGTCAATGACAAGTATTTTCGAATCTGGATTTTGCCTTTTAATGTGATAGGCTGTTGATAAGCCGATAACGCCAGCTCCAACTATGATCGCGTCATATTCAGTCAAAGCTTTCCCTCGAGACTTGTGGAGTTTAAGAACGGTTAAAACATGTATTATAAATTTGCCTTTGGAATCTGTTTAAAAGGAACGTTTATCTATCTCAAAGGAATATGAGTCTAGAAATGCTTGGAATGTGAAGGTTATGAACGTACGAATGGATGTTAAAGGTGTTTCAACCCTTTTGATTATAATTCTCATGATAATTTCAGCAATTGTTGGGGGAATAATTTCTTACGCCTTCACCATCGCCTACTTTACTAAAAAACCAGAAGGAACAACCCTTGCAATTACAGATGTCCGCATCGATAAGGAAGACGTCAGCCAATTCACCATTTCCGTGCTTAACCCTTCTTACTCTCCAACAGATGCTACTGTTTCCAGAATAGCAATAAGCCTCGAAGAAGAGATGCAGCTCTACGATGTTGTTAAAACAGAACCGACCCTTGAAAATGGAATCGTTATCCCCATAGGCGAGTCTAAAAACATAACATGCATGAAGGTTAGGAGAGATAAAGCAAACGTCACACTTGGGGAACTCATTGGGAGTTATGGTTTCGCCGGGAAAAATATAATTATGCACGTGTTTTCTCCGGATTCGGTAGCCGCAAACGTAAAGGTAAAAGCTCCTTACGTGAATCTCGACATAGCTGAGAAGTTTGACTCAAAATTCTCGTTCAAGAAATTTAACATAACTTTGACAAATAGTCCTCAATCAGAGGTTGATATAATCATTAATGATATATTAATTGGCGGAATAGATGCACAAGCTAACCGCACAATTAAAGGAACCATAATTCCCAAAAATGGCGTACCTGTATGTTTCATGTTTAATGGAAGCTGGCATGGAGTTGTTAAGACATCAATTATTGTTTACACAAAGCAAGGATACATTTTCCGCAAAGAAGCTGAGCTAAAAAATGTAGAGGCAACAATCCAAAACGTTAGTTTCAACATTGAGCGCAGAGACCACTTTAATGTGACAATTTTAAACTTTGCAGAATCCGCCCACTACGCAAACCTCACAATGATTAAATGTAGGCTAAACAACGGAACCTACATCCCAGAAAAACTTTGCGATCCTCCTGTTGGAATAGCCCCAAATTCAACAGTCACCATCAGATACGATTGGAATTGGACAGAATATAGAGGAAGAAACATAACCATTGTGGCTCATTTCCTCCAAGATTTCGAAACCGCATTCTACACTGCGATCACCCCGCCTCCAATAATAGTTAAAGTTTTGAATGAAACAAGCGTTTTTAATCCAAAGGACAAAGAACACTTTAACATAGCGATTCAGAATCATGTTTCATCGATTGAAGCTATCAACGTGACAAAGATTGTTGTGAAAGGAGCAGTATTGAACGGCACAAAAGTGGATCCATCGCTTCCGTACGGGCTTATTGCACGGGGCGATTACACGACATTTAAATGCGACTTTAATTGGGCAAGTTTCGTGAGTGTTACCGACAGAAACTTAACACTAACAGTGCATGTTGTGGCAAGCATGTCGCGAAAGGAATACGCATTTGATTTTGCTTTCGTTCTTCCAGTAGCAGAGCTCAACATTACATCCGTAGGCTGTGTAGAGATTGGTGGGATGAAATACTTGAATATAACCATTAAAAACATGAATTATTCAATGTGGAACTTGACTTTGGCAAAAATTGTTATAACGGCTCAAGAGCTGACTGTTCCGCTAGAGTATGTATTTCCAAAAGGTCATACTCTTATAAATGTCGGCAGCGAGATTGTTTTGATATGTTCCTTTGATTGGCAAGAATACTTGGACAAAGATATAACAGTAACTGTCGTCACGGATGAGCGTGTAGAGGCTTCACGAGTTTATCATATTCCACAAAGTATCGCATAAGCCTTTTATCCTTTAAGCTTAAAAGCGTTGTTTCTCTAAGGTGAGGTAAGGATTGGTCAATGTAAGGGTTACTGAGCGGGTCCGCACCATTGAGTATGCCATTCGCGATGTAATTGTTTATGCTAAAGTGCTTGCAAAGGCTGGGAGGAAAATTTATTACTTAAACATTGGAGATCCTGTGGCCTTTGATTTTGATACTCCTGAGCATATTAAGCAAGCTTTATTTGAAGCCGTTAAGAGCGGGGCTAACGCTTACTCCGCTTCTGAAGGTTTGCCTGAACTCAGAGAAGCCATTAGTGAGAAGGAAAAGCGATTGAATGGTGTGGATATTTCAGCCGACGATGTTATTGTGACGTCTGGAATTTCGGAAGGCATTCAAATGATTATGGCTGCCCTTATTGATGTAGGAGATGAGATCCTTCTTCCTGGCCCAACTTATCCGCCCTACATTTCATATACAAGATTTTTTGGCGGGAAGCCCGTTACTTACGAAACCGTTGAGGAGCAAGGCTGGCAGCCAAACGTAAAAGATTTGGAAAGAAAAATTTCGAGTAAAACCCGCGCAATTGTTATTATCAATCCCAACAATCCATGTGGTGCTCTTTACGATGAGAAAATTTTGAGGAAAATTTTGGATTTAGCCGCTGAGCATGGCA